>NZ_JBVHUE010000004.1:41038-163459 GCF_055565515.1 Streptomyces sp. NPDC028419
TTGGGTTCGCGTTCTTCGGGGTCGATGGTCCGCCCCCCCCCCCCCCCCCCCCCCCCCCCCCCCGACCGCCCCCCCCCCCCCCCCCCCCTCCCGCGTGTGCGCGTGCTCGGATCAGCGGCGGGCGCGGGCGCGCAGCTTCCACGGCATGGCGATCGACTCCAGCTGGACCGCGAGGTTCATCTTGGACTCGCCGACGGTGCGGTCCTCGAAGTGGATCGGGACCTCCATGACCTGGAAGTCACGGCGCAGCGCCTTGAACTTCATCTCCACCTGGAAGCTGTAGCCCGCGCTGCCGACCGACGCGAGGTCGATGGCGCGCAGCGCCTCGGCGCTCCACATGTTGAAGCCGCCCGTGATGTCGCGGACGCGGGTGCCCAGGATGGTGCTGGCGTAGGCGTTGGCCCAGCGCGAGAGCAGCTTGCGGTGGGCGCCCCAGGCGTCGGAGAGGGTGCCGCCGGGGACGTAGCGGCTACCGACGACGAGGCCCGCGCCGGTGGACAGGGCCACGCCCAGCATCTCGGCGATCTTGGCGGAGGGGTGCGAACCGTCGGCGTCCATCTGCAGGACGTAGGCGGCGCCGTCCTCGACGGCCTTGGCCATGCCCGCGGCGTAGGCGCGGCCGAGGCCGTCCTTCGTGGTGCGGTGCAGGACCGACATGCGGGGGGTGCCGTCCTCGGCGAGGTGGCCCTCGGCGAGGTCCTCGGCGATCTGGCCGGTGCCGTCGGGCGACGAGTCGTCGACGACGAGGAGGCGCAGGCCGGGCAGCTCCAGGCCCATCAGCAGCTCGACCATGCCCGGCAGGTTGCCCGCCTCGTTGTACGTGGGCATGACCACGGTCAGCGGGGTGTGTGCCCACGCATCGGGAAGCGCGGGGGACGCGGTCGCGGCCGCGGCCGAGGTCTCGCGGGGGGTCTTCTGCTCGCCTATCACAGGGTTACTGCCTCACTGAAGTCGGTCGGTACGCGCACGCATCCGGCCCGGGGTCACCGGTCCGACGAGAAGCGCACGGCGGCGGGAGGCAGCTCTGCCTCACACCACACCCGCACCCCGGCGCGAAGTTCGTTGTCGGCGCCCACCAGTGCTCCGTCCCCGATGACCGCGCCGTCCAGCACCGTGCGCGCGCCCACGGCGGCACCGGCACCGATCAGGGACGCGGTCACATGCGTGTCCGGACCGATGGTGGCGCCGTCCAGCACGATGGAGCCCAGTACGACGGCGCCCGATTCGATCCGGGCACCGGCACCCACAACGGTACCTCCCGAAACCTTCGCTCCGTCCGCCACCTGTGCGCCGGGCAGGACCAGGACCTCACCGCGCGGGCCGGGAACGGCCGGGGAGTCGACGACCCCGCGGACCAGATCGGCGGAGGCCTGGACGAAGGACTCGGGCTTGCCGAGGTCCAGCCAGTAGGTGTCCTCGGTCTTGCCGTGCAGCTTGGCGCCGGAGGCGAGCAGGCCGGGGAAGGTCTCGCGCTCGACGGAGACCGGTCGACCGACCGGAATGGAGTCGATCACCGAGCGGCGGAAGACGTAGCAGCCGGCGTTGATCTGGTCGGTGACGATCTCCTCGGGGGTCTGCGGCTTCTCCGTGAAGGCCAGCACCCGCCCCTCGGCGTCGGTGGGGACCAGACCGAAGGCGCGCGGGTCCTCGACCCGCACCAGGTGCAGGGAGACGTCCGCGTCGGCGGCCCGGTGGGAATCGACCAGCCCGCGGATGTCCAGGCCGGTCAGGATGTCGCCGTTGAAGACCAGGACGGGCTCGTCGGCGCCGCCGGTCAGCAGTTCGGCGGCGTTGCGGATGGCGCCGCCGGTACCGAGGGGCTCGTCCTCGACGACGTACTCCAGGTGGACACCGAAGTCGGAGCCGTCACCGAAGTAGGGCTCGAAGACCTCCGCCAGGTAGCAGGTGGCCATCACGATGTGCGTCACACCGGCGTCGGCGGCCCTGGCTATCTGGTGGGCGAGGAACGGTACGCCCGCAGCCGGAACCATCGGCTTGGGGGTGTTCACCGTGACGGGGCGCAGTCGCGTCCCCTGCCCACCGACCAGCAGGATCGCTTCCGTCATTTCTTCTCCCCAACAGGTTCGGGCGCACGAAGGTTCAAATTTAGCCCACTCGGGGACGTACCGAGGCCGGAGGTGACGGGCCCCACCGGGCCCGACGGGCCCGTCCGGCCGGACACGGCGCCCGGAACACCGGTGCCCACGCGGCGGGTCGGGGCCCCGGCGCACACACCCGGGCCGGTCTCCCCCACGGAAGGAGGGGAGACCGGCCCGGGACGTTGTTGCGGATTTGGTACGCAGACCCGCCCCGTGGGCGTCAGACGACGGTGCCCTGGTAGAGCCAGCCGGCGCCGAAGCCGTCGAAGAGGTAGACCGACGCGCTGTCGCCGGAGCCGGTGAGGATGTAGTCGACGTGCGTGTCGCCGTTGAAGTCCGCGAACTGCACGTTGCCCTGGACGGTGGTCACGCCGCCGACGATCTGCCCCAGGTTGGCCCAACTGCCGTGGCCGTCGCCGCCGCGGTTGGCGTACCCGCTGACGGCTCCGTTGCCGCCGATCGTGAGGTAGTCGGCCCGGCCGTCGCCGTCGATGTCGGCGAGGCGGACCCGGGAGCGGTCGGTCGTGGTGCCGGAGGCCACCTGGTTCAGGACCTGCCAGCCGGAGCCGGTGTCGCCGCCGCGGTTGACGTAGACGACGACGGCGCCGTTGTCGCCGATGGTCGTGTAGTCGGTGCGGCCGTCGCCGTCGAAGTCGGCGAAGCGGACCTGGTCCTGCTTGGTCGTGGTGCCCGTACCGATCTGCCCCACGCTCTGCCAGCCGCCGTGTCCGTCACCGCCCCGGTTGAGGTAGACGACGACGGAGCCGTTGGCGTTGACGAGGATGTAGTCCGCCTTGCCGTCGCCGTCCCAGTCGGCGAACCGGGCGCGGGTGCGGTCGGCCGTGAGGCCGGTCGCGACCTGGCCGTAGTTCTGCCAGCCGCCGCCGGAGTTGCCGCCGCGGTTCAACTTGACGGTGACGGCGCCGTTGTCGGCGACGACGAGCTGGTCGGTCTTGCCGTCGCCGTCCCAGTCGGCCCAGCGGACGCGGGCGGCGCCGCCGACCTCGTTGCCGGCCCGGGGCGCGGGCGCGTGCTGCGTCCAACCGTCGCTGACCGCCTGCTCGATGGCGTCGTTGAAGGCGCGGGCCATCTTGTCGTAGCCGAGGGTGTTGGGGTGCAGGCCGTCGGCCAGTTCCGTCGCGGCGTCGAGCTTGGGCGGCTCGACGAAGCGGAAGTGCTGACCCGCGGACCGGCGGGAGGCTTCCTGGCCGCGGAGCACGGTGTTGAAGGTGGCCGCGCGCTGCTCCTGGCCCACCGTGTCGGTCAGGAGCCCCTGCACGAGGACCGTGACCCCGGGCTTGCGCGCCTGGATCCCGTCGACGAGCGTGGAGAGCCGGTTCGCGGCGGCGACCGGGTCGGAGCCCGACTGGCGGATGTCGTTGATGCCGAGGTGGAGCAGGACCACATCCGGGTTGGCGGCGGTCTGCCACTCGTTGATCTTCGCCCGGACGTCCTCGACCACCCATCCGCTGTTCCCGTTGTGGTCGGGGTCGGGGAAGTTGCCGAGGGCGCGGCTCCCCACGAGGTCGGGCAGGTAGCGGGTCTGACCCGCCATGAGGTTCCACAGGGGCTGCCGGTATCCGGCGAAGGGCGAGGGCGAACCCACGCCCTCGGTTATGGAGTCGCCCAGCGGCATGATGTGGAGGAGCGGCGGGGAGGGCTGGGCCGCCGCGGTGGCCGGGGTGGCGCCGAGGCCGAGGAGGGCGGCGCCTGCGAGCAGGGCGAGGCTGAGGTGCGCGGTGCGCTTCATCACGGGTCTGGGACCTTCGGTACAGAGGGACTGCGACGCGGGGCGTCTTCGCATGACTGGACGGGGCGCGGCCCGGGAGAGGGCGTACGGGGCCGCGGAGCGGGTCAGCCGGTCACGCGGAGCTCGACGACGACGGGGCCCGTGGCACCCAGCGGCTTGTCGACGATCCTGGCGTAGCTGTTCTTGGCGACGTCCACGTTCGCGGTGGTCGCGGCGCCCGAGGTGAACGTGGCGTTCACGGGGTGCGCACCGGCGTCGAGCGCGAAGACGCGGTCCGATTCGAGGGTGATGCGGCCCGTCTGCGAGTGGACGGTGAAGCAGTAGATGGGCTTGCGCTTGGCCGCGGGGTCCTCGTAGGTGTACAGGCGCACCTGGGACGTGCTGGTACCGCATTCGGCGAGGGTGATCCCACCGTCCCCGCGGACCAGCTTGATCCCGTCCTTCGCGAGGATCGCGGCGGCGTTCGGGTACGGGGACACCTGGGCCGCGGGCGACGCGGACGCGGTCGGCGACGCCGGGGCGGACGCGGCGGCGGAGGGCGACGCGGAGAGCGTCGGGGCCGCCGAGGGGGACGTCGAGGCCGAGGCCGACGTGGTGGCCGGGCCAGAGGGCGCCGCGGGCGCGGCGGCGGAGGAGTCCGCGCTCCCCTCGGCGGTCGCCGCGTAGGCCCCGAAGGCGCAGAGCGAGGTGACCGCTACGGCGGCTATGACGGGTTGACTCACGCGCGAGAACACCGGGCGGGGCCCTTTCGAAGGCGGCAGGATCAGCTGATCACCAAGATGTGGATCTTGGCGATCATCCGAAGATATCCCAACACCGCCGAGCCGCCCGGGGATTTATGACGGACCCGCTCCGGGAGTGCGCGAGGGGGCGTACGGCCTCTGGGCCCACGGCGGAACGCCGGGGGCCCAGAGGTTCGGTGGCCTGAGGCCAGGGGACCTCTGGGCCCCCGGCGGAACGCCGGGGGCCCAGAGGTTCGGTGGCCTGAGGCCAGGGGACGCTACGGCAGGTTGCGCGCCATCACGATGCGCTGGACCTGGTTGGTGCCCTCGTAGATCTGCGTGATCTTCGCGTCGCGCATCATGCGCTCCAGCGGGTAGTCACGGGTGTAGCCGTAGCCGCCGAGGAGTTGGACGGCGTCCGTGGTGACCTCCATGGCCACGTCGGAGGCGAAGCACTTGGCCGCGGCGCCGAAGAAGGTCAGGTCCTCGGCGGCGCCGCCGGCGGAGACGCGCTCGGACTTGGCCGCCGCCGCGTAGGTCAGCTGACGGGCCGCCTCCAGCTTCATCGCCATGTCCGCGAGCATGAACTGCACGCCCTGGAAGTCGCCGATCGGCTTGCCGAACTGCTTGCGCTCCTGGACGTAGCCCTTGGCGTAGTCCAGGGCGCCCTGGGCGATGCCGATCGCCTGGGCCGCGATGGTGATGCGGGTGTGGTCCAGGGTCTTCATGGCGGTGGCGAAACCGGTGCCCTCGGCGCCGATCATGCGGTCGGCCGGGATGCGCACGTTGTCGAGGTAGACCTCGCGGGTCGGCGAGCCCTTGATGCCGAGCTTCTTCTCCGGGGCGCCGAAGGAGACGCCCTCGTCCGACTTCTCGACCACGAAGGCGGAGATGCCCTTGGAGCGCTTCTCGGGGTCGGTCACGGCCATCACCGTGTAGTACTCGGAGACGCCCGCGTTGGTGATCCAGCGCTTGACGCCGTTGAGCACCCAGAAGTCGCCGTCGCGCACGGCGCGGGTCTTCATGCCGGCCGCGTCCGAGCCCGCGTCCGGCTCGGAGAGCGCGTACGAGAACATCGCGTCGCCCTTGGCCAGCGGGCCCAGGTACTTCGCCTTCAGCTCCTCGGAGCCGGAGAGGATCACCGGGAGCGAGCCGAGCTTGTTGACGGCCGGGATCAGGGAGGAGGAGGCGCAGACGCGGGCCACTTCCTCGATCACGATCACGGTGGCCAGGGCGTCCGCGCCCGCGCCGCCGTAGCTCTCGGGCACGTGGACGGCGTGCAGGTCGCTGGCGACGAGCGCGTCGAGGGCCTCCTGCGGGAAGCGGGACTCCTCGTCGACGGCCGCCGCGAACGGAAGGATCTTGGCCTCGGCGAGCGAGCGGACCGACTCGCGGAGCATGTCGTGCTCCTCGGCCGGGCGGTACAGGTCGAAGTCGGCAGAACCCGCCAAGACTCTCACTCCCCAAGGTGATGCGTGATGCTAACTACCGTTAAGTAACCCAGAGCTTAGTGTCCCGGCCCGATCACGGATACGTGAGACGCACGTGAGTTGCGTGACAGCGGGTGCGGCCGCACCCCGTGACGGAGGGGACAGGGGGGAACGTCCCCCCACGCGCGCCCGACTATGCTCGGTGGCCGCGAACGGCACCACACCCTTGGAGCACGCATGGCCCCCAAGATCACTGTGATCGGTACCGGCTACCTCGGCGCCACCCACGCCGCAGCCATGGCCGAACTGGGCTTCGAGGTGCTGGGGCTGGACATCGTCCCGGAGAAGATCGAGATGCTGGCCTCCGGCCGGGTCCCGATGTACGAACCGGGGCTGGAGGAACTGCTCGCCCGGCACGTCGCCGGACTGCCGGGCGCGAGCGGACGCTTGCGCTTCACCACCTCCTGGGAGGAGGTCGGCGCCTTCGGCGACGTCCACTTCGTCTGCGTGAACACCCCGCAGAAGCACGGCGAGTACGCCTGCGACATGTCCTACGTCGACTCCGCGATCGAGTCCCTGGCCCCGCACCTGACCCGGCCCGCCCTGGTCGTCGGCAAGTCCACCGTCCCGGTGGGTTCGGCGGCGCGGCTGGCGGAGCGGCTGGCCGAGCTCGCCCCGGCGGGCGCGGACGTCGAGCTGGCCTGGAACCCCGAGTTCCTGCGGGAGGGCTTCGCGGTCCAGGACACCCTGCACCCGGACCGGATCGTGATCGGCGTCCGCGGCGAGACGGCGGAGAAGCTGCTGCGCGAGGTGTACGCGACCCCGCTCGGCGAGGGCTCGCCGCTCGTGGTCACCGACTTCCCGACGGCGGAACTGGTCAAGACCGCCGCGAACTCCTTCCTCGCCACGAAGATCTCCTTCATCAACGCGATGGCCGAGGTCTGCGAGGCCGCGGGCGGCGACGTGGTCAAGCTGGCCGAGGCGATCGGGCACGACGACCGGATCGGCGCGAAGTTCCTGCGCGCCGGGATCGGCTTCGGCGGCGGCTGCCTGCCGAAGGACATCCGGGCCTTCATGGCCCGCGCCGGCGAGCTGGGCGCCGACCAGGCGCTGACCTTCCTGCGCGAGGTCGATTCGATCAACATGCGCCGCCGCGGGCACATGGTCGAGCTCGCCCGGGACGCGGTCGGCGGGTCCTTCCTCGGCAAGCGCGTCGCCGTGCTCGGCGCCACCTTCAAGCCGGACTCGGACGACGTGCGGGACTCCCCCGCGCTGAACGTGGCCGGCCAGATCCACCTCCAGGGCGGCCAGGTCACCGTCTACGACCCCAAGGGCATGGACAACGCCCGCCGCGTCTTCCCGACCCTGGCGTACGCCGACTCCGCGGTGGCGGCGGTGACGGGCGCGGACGTCGTCCTGCACCTCACCGAATGGCGCGAGTTCCGCGAGCTGGACCCGGCGGCGCTGGCCCCGCTCGTCTCGGAGCGCCTCGTCCTGGACGGCCGCAACGCGCTGGACTCCGCGCGCTGGCGCGCGGCGGGCTGGACCTTCCGGGCGATGGGCCGCCCGCGCGCGTAGTGCCCGTACGCCGCCCGCACCGCCGTACCGCCCCCGCAGGGCTCAGGTGGTGCGGGCGGCGCGGTAGGTGCGCATCTTGGCGCGCGCACCGCAGACCGACATCACGCACCAGCGGCCCCGGCCCGCCGGGCTGCGGTCGTAGTACGCCCACTGGCAGTCCGCCGCCGCGCAGGCCTTCAGCCGCGACCAGGTGCCGTCCGCGGCCGCCCCGGCGACGGCCGAGGCCACCCGTGCGAGCAGCGTCGGCTCCCCCGGCGCGGTGACCGTCGCCGCGCCGTCCGGACCGATCCGGACCGTGAGCGGGGCCGCGGCCAACAGGGCGTTCAGATCCTCCAGCGAGCCGGGCGCCACCGGGTGTCCGGCGTGGGCCCGACAGGCGGCGCGCAGGCCCTCGCGCAGCGCGGTCGCCTCCGCGAGCGCCGGTCCGGACAGCCCGAACTCCGCCGCCAGCCGGTCCTGCCCGGTGTCCACGCTCAGCGTGTTGACGAGGGCCTCCACCAACGCGAGGTCCCCGGGTGCCGGTGCTCGTTCCCCGCTCATGTCCTCGACGTTACCTCTTGGCCAGGCCAGCCGGTAACGCCTACAGTGAGGGTTACCGGTAAAGCCCTTGTACTGGTAACCCTACGGAGGAGAGACCATGGCCATCGCCACGCTCGGCACCGTCGTCGTCGACTGTCCCGACCCGCTCGCCCTCGCCACCTTCTACGCCGGCCTGCTCGGCGGTACTCCCAGCCCGGACGAGGACGGCTCCTGGGTCGACCTCACCGGCCACCCGGGCACCGCGCTCGCCTTCCAACGGGCCCCCGGGCACGTGGCGCCGAAGTGGCCCTCGGACGGGGGCGCGCAGCAGTTCCACCTCGACCTGAGCGTCGACGACCTGGACGCGGCGCAGGCCCGGATCCTGGAGCTGGGCGCGACGCCCCTGGACCTGGGCGGACCCGACCGCACCTAC
The DNA here is from genome assembly GCF_055565515.1 of Streptomyces sp. NPDC028419. Lineage (NCBI taxonomy): Bacteria > Bacillati > Actinomycetota > Actinomycetes > Kitasatosporales > Streptomycetaceae > Streptomyces > Streptomyces sp. NPDC028419. Next base: position 49,570 of record NZ_JBVHUE010000004.1, read on the forward strand.
CGCGTGTACGCCGACCCGGCCGGGCACCCGGTCTGCCTCTGCGCCAGCTGATCCCGACTCGCCGATCCCGGCCGGCGCGCGGTTACGGGGTCCCGCGCCGGTGCTGGGCCGCGCGGGCGGTGAATTCCGCGTCGCGCAGCACGCGCTGGGCGTTGTCCCAGGTCAGAAGGGCCAGGTCGGCTTCCGACCAGCCCCGGTCGAGGAGTTCGGCGATCAGTCGGGGATAGCCGGACGCGTCGGTCAGACCGGCCGGGCGCGGGGTGGCCGGTTCGCTGCCGAAGGCGGCGCCGAGGCCGACGCAGTCCGGGCCCGCCACCGCCCGCACGTGGTCGAGGTGGTCCGCCACCACGTGCAGCGAGTCGCCGGTCTGCGCGGAGGCGAAGGTGACCATGCACAGGCCGCGCGCGGCCCGCAGGGCGAGCAGCACCTCGTCGGAGACGTTCCCGGGGTGCGGGGTGAGCGCGGCGGAGGCCGTGTGGGAGATCAGTACGGGGGCCTTCGAGGCACCCGCGATCTGCACGGCCACGGCGTCGTCGCAGCCGGTCAGGTCGATCAGCACGGCGAGCCGGTTCAGCTCCCGCACCACCTCGTGACCGAAGGCCGTCAGCCCCTGGTCCGCCCACGCGGCACCGGCCGGCGTCATGCTGCGCACGCCCAGGGCGTGCAGGGCCCGCAGGGTGCCGAGCGAGTCGGTGAGCGTGCGGCCGGGCGCCGGGCCCAGGAAGGAGGCGATCCGCCCGCGGTTGCGCGCGTCGGCCATGTCGTCCGCGCACAGGGCCGGGCTCAGGCTGTCGGGGTAGCGCCGCAGCATCGCCTGCGCGACGTCGATCTGTTCGAGGGTCTCCGCCACCACCCGGTCCTGCCCGGGGGTGAGCAGCGACCAGAACTGGGCGCCGACCGCGCCGGCCCGCAGCCGGGGGATGTCGGTGTCCACGCCGCCCTCGGGGGTGCCGATGTTGTCGTGGTACGGGCTCTGGCGCAGCGTCCACAAGAAGGTGTTGCACCCGTCCGCGACGGGGTGGACGGCCAGCAGCGCGGCGGCCCGCTCAAGGGCTCCGGGCAGGCCGGGGGCGGGCGCGGGGGCGGGGGCAGCTCCGACGGAGCCTGGGGAGGCGGGGGCGGAGCCCCCGTGCGCGGGGTCGTCCTGCAGGTCGGCCATGGCGTTCGCTCCGGTCTCGGCGGCAGCGGGGAGGGAGAAGTGTTGCCACCGTGACATGGGGGACGCGTGGGTTCGCGGCGGATGTGGCGTTCGGGTGGCGCGGAGCCCGTGGACCCCGCGCCGACCTGCACGTCCGCCGCCCGCGGCGACAGCGCCGCGCTGCCGCCGGCGGCTACAGCACCGCGTTCGACGGGCCGCGGCTCGCCGACAGCTCGGCCGCGACCGACTCGGCGTCCCGCAGCGCCCGTACCGCGTTCGACCAGGTGAGCTTGGCCAGGTCGGCCCGCGACCAGCCGCGGGTCAGCAGCTCCGCGATCAGGTTCGGGTAACCGGACACGTCGTCCAGCCCGGCCGGGGTGAAGGCCGTGCCGTCGAAGTCGCCGCCGATGCCGATGTGGTCCACGCCCGCGACCTCGCGCATGTGGTCCAGGTGGTCGGCGACCGTGGCCGCCGTGGCGACCGGGCGCGGGTTGGCCGCCTCGAAGGCCCGGTGCAGGGCCATCGCCTCGGGCCCGGTGTCCAGGTGGTGCAGACCGTGCGCGCGCAGGTTCTCGTCGGCGGAGGCGGTCCAGGCCACCGCCGCCGGGAGGATGAACTTGGGCACGAAGGTGGCCATGGCCACGCCCCCGTTGGCCGGGAGCAGCGCGAGCACGTCGTCCGGGACGTTGCGCGGGTGGTCGCAGATCGCCAGCGCGGAGGAGTGCGAGAAGATCACCGGCGCCACCGAGACGGCGAGCGCGTCGCGCATGGTGGTGGCCGCCACGTGCGAGAGGTCCACCAGCATGCCGATGCGGTTCATCTCGCGCACGACCTCGCGGCCGAAGTCCGTGAGCCCGCCGTGGCGCGGCTCGTCGGTCGCCGAGTCCGCCCAGTCGATGGTGTCGTTGTGGGTGAGCGTCATGTAGCGGACGCCGAGCAGATGCAGGGAGCGCAGGGTGGCCAGCGAGTTGTTGATGGAGTGGCCGCCCTCGGCGCCCATCAGCGAGGCGATCTTGCCGTCCGCCCGCGCCGCCTCCATGTCGTCCGCCGTGAGCGCCCGGACCAGGTGGTCCGGGTAGCGCTCGATCAGCTGGCCGACCGCGTCCATCTGTTCCAGGGTGGCGCTGACCGCCTCGTCGCCCGCGAAGTCGGAGCGGACGTAGACGGACCAGAACTGCGCCCCGACCCCGCCGGCGCGCAGCCGGGGGATGTCGGTGTGCAGGTGCGCGGACTGGTCGGCGGCGATGTCCCGCCGGTCCAGGTCGTAGCGCACCTGGTGGCGCAGCGCCCAGGGCAGGTCGTTGTGGCCGTCGACCACCGGATGCTCGGCGAGCAGTTCCAGCGCCTCGTCCAGGCGCTGCGCCGCGCTCACTTGCCGAACCCGAAGGAGTCCGCGCCGGCGACCTTGGCCCGCAGGCGCTTGCCCTTCTCGGTGGCCTGGTCGTTCAGCTCCTGCTGGAACTCGCGCATCCGGGCCATCAGCTCCGGGTCCTGGGTGGCGAGGATCCGTACGGCCAGCAGCCCGGCGTTGCGCGCGCCGCCGACGGAGACGGTGGCGACGGGAACCCCGGCGGGCATCTGGACGATCGAGAGCAGCGAGTCCATGCCGTCGAGGTACTTGAGCGGCACCGGTACGCCGATCACGGGCAGCGGGGTCACCGACGCCAGCATCCCGGGCAGGTGCGCGGCGCCGCCGGCGCCCGCGATGACCGCCTTCAGCCCGCGCCCGGCGGCCTGCTCCCCGTACGCGATCATCTCGCGCGGCATCCGGTGCGCGGAGACGACGTCCACCTCGTAGCGGACCTCGAACTCGTCGAGCGCCTGGGCGGCGGCCTCCATCACGGGCCAGTCGGAGTCCGAGCCCATGACGATGCCGACGACCGGCCCGGCGGAGGACGCCGAAGACGCCGCGGACACCGAGGACGCCGAGGACGCCGACGGTGCGGAGGAGGTACCAGGAGTGCTCATTCGGTGATCGTCCCTCGGAGGTAGCCGGCTGCGTGACGTGCGCGCTCCAGCACATCGTCCAGGTCGTCGCCGTAGGTGTTGACGTGGCCGACCTTGCGGCCCGGTTTCACGTCCTTGCCGTACATGTGGATCTTCAGCTGGGGGTCGTGCGCCATGCAGTGCAGGTAGGCCGCGTACATGTCGGGGTAGTCCCCGCCCAGCACGTTCGCCATGACCGTCCAGCGGGCGCGGGGGCGCGGGTCGCCCAGCGGGAGGTCCAGGACCGCGCGCACGTGGTTGGCGAACTGCGAGGTCATCGCGCCGTCCTGGGTCCAGTGCCCGGAGTTGTGCGGGCGCATGGCCAGTTCGTTGACCAGGATCCGACCGTCGCGGGTCTCGAACAGCTCGACGGCCAGGTGGCCGGTCACGTCGAGCTCCTGGGCGATCCGCAGGGCGAGGGCCTGGGCCTCGCCCGCGAGGGCCTCGGAGAGGTTCGGGGCGGGGGCGATCACCGTGTCGCAGACCCCGTCCACCTGGACGGACTCGACGACCGGGTACGCCACGGCCTGGCCGTGCGGGGAGCGGACGATGTTGGCCGCCAGCTCCCGTACGTACTCGACCTTCTCCTCGGCCAGCACGGGGACGCCGGCCTTGAAGGGCGCCTGCGCGTCCTCCTCGGTCCGCACGAACCACACGCCCTTGCCGTCGTACCCGCCGCGCACGGTCTTGAGGATGACGGGGAAACCGCCGACCTCGGCCGCGAAGGCCACCGCGTCCGCCGGATCGCTCACGATCCGGTGGCGGGGGCTGGGCGCGCCGATCGCGTCGAGCCGGGCGCGCATCACCCCCTTGTCCTGGGCGTGCACGAGCGCGTCGGGCCCCGGGCGGACGGGGATGCCGTCCGCTTCCAGGGCCCGCAGGTGCTCGGTGGGGACGTGCTCGTGATCGAAGGTGATCACGTCGCAGCCGCGCGCGAAGGCGCGCAGCGTCTCCAGGTCGCGATAGTCGCCGATGACGACGTCGCTGACGACCTGGGCCGCCGAGTCCTGTGGGCTGTCGCTGAGGATCTTGAATTTGATGCCGAGGGGGATACCCGCCTCGTGGGTCATGCGGGCGAGCTGTCCGCCGCCGACCATGCCGACTACCGGGAACGTCACTCCTCCAGGGTATCGGCCGGATTCCGCCATTCGGACGCCGGCCGGGCCGGTTCACGTCCGACCGGGAGGTCTACGCGCGTCCCGCCCGCTGCTCCGCGCGGGTGTCGGAAGGCACACGCGTTTGGTTGGGCCGAGACTTAACATGGACAGGTTGGAACCATCGACCGGCAGGGACTGAACCATCACATGAGCACCCCGAAACACGTCACCTTGACCGAACGCTTCCGCGGCATCGGCCGGGAGGTCATCAAGTTCGGCGCGGTCGGCGGTATGGGCGTGCTCGTCAACTTCGGCGTCTTCAACCTGCTCCGGCACACCACCGACCTGGCCGTCGTGCGCGCGAGCGTCATAGCCATCGTCGTGGCGATCATCAGCAATTACATCGGGTTCCGGTACTTCACCTACCGCGACCGCGACCGCGGCAACCGGCGCCGCGAGATGACGCTCTTCGTCGCCTTCAGCCTGATCGGCATGGTCATCGAGAGCGGTGTGCTCTACGCGGCCACCTACGGCTTCGGCTGGGACAGCAACCTGCAGAGCAACATATTCAAGTTCCTCGGCATGGGCATCGCGACCGTGTTCCGCTTCTGGTCCTACCGGACCTGGGTCTTCCGCGCCCTGCCCGAGTCCACCCCCGCCGCCGCGACCACCGTGGTCGCCGCGCAGCGCGAGGCCGACGCCGCCCAGGCCGCCGACGCCGTCTCCCCCGAGCCCGCCCCGGAGCCCGCCGCCCGCTAGCCGGCCGCAGCCGAAGGGACGCGCTAGCGGACCGGCTGTTCGTGCTCGACGCGCTCCGGCGCCGTCCGGCTCAGGAAGAGGGCGAAGACCGGCGGCTGCGCCTGGAGCAGTTCGAGCCGGCCACCGTCCGCCTCGGCCAGGTCCCGGGCCACCGCGAGGCCGATGCCCGTGGAGTTCCGCCCGCTGATCGCCCGCTCGAAGATCCGGTTGCCGAGGTCCGAAGGCACGCCCGGACCGTCGTCCGTCACCTCGATGACCGCCTGGTTCCCGGTCACCCGGGTGCGCAGGGCGACCGTTCCGCCACCGTGCATGAGCGCGTTCTCGACCAGCGTCGCCAGCACCTGGGACACCGCTCCCGGCGTGCCCACGGCCCGCATCCCCTGCTTCCCCGAGCGCACGATGGCCCGCCCGGCGCTGCGGTAGGCCGGCCGCCACTCCTCCACCTGTTGTTTGACGACCTCGTCCAGGTCGAAGGGGACCGCCGAGCCCGTGCGCGGGTCGCGGGAGTTCGTCAGCAGCCGTTCCACCACGTCCGTGAGCCGCTCCACCTGGGTCAGGGCGATGCTCGCCTCCTCCCGTACGGTCTCCAGGTCGTCCGTGACGGTGATCTCCTCCAGCCGCATCGACAGCGCGGTCAGCGGGGTGCGCAGCTGGTGCGAGGCATCGGCGGCCAGGCGCCGCTCCGCGGTCAGCATCCGCCCGATCCGCTCCGCGCTGGCGTCCAGGACGTCCGCCACCCGGTCCAGCTCGGGCACCCCGTACCGCTTGTGGCGCGGCCGCGGGTCCCCCGAGCCGAGGCGCTCGGCCGTCTCGGCGAGGTCGGTGAGCGGGGAGGCCAGCCGGTTGGCCTGGCGCACCGCGAGCAGGACGGCCGCCACGACGGCCAGCAGGGCGACGGCGCCGACCACCGCGAGGGTGCGGCCGACCTCCTTGGTGACCGTGGAGCGGGACTCCTCGACGACCACCACCTCGCCGTTCTCGCCCTTGGCGGTGCCGCGCAGGGCGCTGCCGTCGACGGGCACGCCGATCTCGACCGTGGTGTGGCCGGGGACCTGGATGCGCGCGGAGCGCCCGGCGTCCAGCTGCTCGCCGAGCGAGCGGGCGTCGATCGGCTTCTTCTCCAGCACGTTCGACTCGACGATGCCGACGAGGCGCAGGGCCTCGGATTCGACACTGTCCTGGGCGCTGTTGGTGATCGTCCGGGTCTCCACGATCACGAGGGAGATCCCGAACACGGCGATCACGACGAGCACCACGGCGAGCGTGGAGTTGATCAGGCGGCGGCGCATGCCTTAGAGGATGCCCTAACGGGTGCCCCCGGGGCGGTCAGCTCTTCTCGAAGCGGAAGCCCACGCCCCGGACGGTCGCGATGTAGCGCGGGTTCGCGGCGTCGTCGCCCAGCTTCTTGCGCAGCCAGGAGATGTGCATGTCCAGGGTCTTGGTCGAGGACCACCAGGTGGTGTCCCAGACCTCGCGCATGAGCTGGTCGCGGGTGACGACCCGGCCCGCGTCGCGCACCAGGACCCGCAGCAGGTCGAACTCCTTGGCGGTGAGCTGGAGCTCCTCCTCCCCCATCCAGGCGCGGTGCGACTCGACGTCGATCCGCACCCCGTGGGTGGCGGGCGGCTGGGCGGGCTCGGTGGCGCCGCGCCGGAGCAGGGCCCGGACCCGGGCCAGCAGCTCGGCGAGGCGGAAGGGCTTGGTCACGTAGTCGTCGGCCCCCGCGTCCAGTCCGACCACGGTGTCGACCTCGTCGGCCCGGGCGGTCAGGACCAGGATCGGGAAGCCGTGGCCCTCGGCACGCAGCCGGCGGGCGACCTCCAGGCCGTCCATCCCGGGCAGGCCCAGGTCCAGGACGACAAGATCGACGCCGCCCTGCAGTCCCGCGTCCAGAGCGGTCGGGCCGTCCTCACGGACCTCGACCTCGTACCCCTCCCGGCGCAGGGCGCGGGCCAGGGGTTCCGAGATGGATGCGTCGTCCTCGGCGAGCAGTACACGCGTCATGTGGGTGATGGTAGTCCGCGGCGGGCGGCCGCAGGGCTGCACCTGGACACCCCTGCCGATCTAGGCTTGTGGGCGGCTCAGGACCTTCGAATGTGATCAAACGGTTCCCCGGAATCCTGTGATCCATATCTCAAGTCCTTTCATATGCCGCAGTGTCGTGTCGTATGGTGTCGAGACGCCTGATGCACTACCCCGGGGACCTTTGCGCCGAAAAGCGAGCCAAAGGTCTCTACTTCTGTCCTGACCGGCGAGCCAGTCTCTTGGGACTGCCCTTAGCCGGGCTTGATGACAGTGAATGACCTGTGGGCCGGGCCCTGCGCGCGAAGATGCGCGACGGGGCGTGGATCCCGGTGACGGATGTCCCTTCGCGGCCGAGACGGCCGCGAGACCCCTGGGCGTGGGGCGGGGCACTCGACGCCGGTGCCGGCCACCCCCCACCGGGCGCCGTTCCGCTCACGAAGCGAGGCGTCCCGATCAAGCAAGGATCGACCATGGCTTCCAGCCTGACGGAGGGTTCGGCGGACTCGTCCACCGAAAAGACCTTCTTCGGCCACCCCCGTGGCCTGGCCACTCTGTTCATGACCGAGATGTGGGAGCGCTTCTCCTACTACGGCATGCGCGCACTCCTCGTCCTGTACTTGGTCTCGGGAGGGACCGAGGCCGCGACCGGCAGCCAGGGTGGCGGCCTCGCCTTCACGATGGCCACGGCCACGGCCATCTACTCCGTCTACGTGGCGATGGTCTACCTGATGGCCATGCCGGGCGGCTGGTTCGGTGACCGCGTCTGGGGCGCCCGCAAGACCGTCGCCATCGCCGGTGGCGTGATCATGGCCGGCCACATCTCGCTGGCCATCCCCGGCCAGGCGATGTTCTTCCTCGGCCTGGTCCTGGTCGCGGCCGGTTCCGGTCTGCTGAAGGCCAACATCTCGACGATGGTCGGCCACCTCTACGACGGTCCGGACGACCCGCGCCGTGACGGTGGCTTCACGATCTTCTACATCGGGATCAACCTCGGTGCCTTCGTCGCCCCCTTCGTCGTCGGCACCGTCGGCGAGAAGGTCAACTGGCACTTCGGCTTCCTGCTCGCCGCCGTCGGCATGGGCCTGGGCCTGGTCCAGTTCCTCCTGGGCACCAAGCACCTGGACGCCCGCAGCAGCCTCGTCCCGAACCCGCTGTCCGCGGACGAGCGCAAGAACGTGATCGTCAAGGTCGTCGGCGTCCTCGTCGCGGCCGCCGTGTTCTACGGCGTCGTCGCCGCCCTGGGCATGTACACCCTGAACTGGGCGCTGGTCCCGATCACCCTGGCCGGTCTGGTCATCCCGGTGGCCGTCCTGGTCCGCATCAAGCGCGACAAGGACCTGTCGGGCACCGAGCAGTCGAAGATGACCGCTTACATCTGGTTCTTCGTGGCCGCCGCCGTCTTCTGGATGATCTACGACCAGGGTGGTTCGACCCTGTCGCTGTTCGCCGACGGCAAGACCGCCGACAAGGTCTTCGGGCTCGGCTTCCCGGCCACCTGGTACCAGTCGCTGAACCCGCTCTTCGTCATGGGTCTGGCGCCGGTCTTCGCCTGGCTGTGGCTGTGGCTGGCCCGCAAGAACCAGGAACCGAACACCATCGTGAAGTTCTCGATGGGTCTGGTGCTGGTCGGCGCGTCCTTCTTCGTCTTCATCGTCCCGATGAACATGGCCGGCGACGGCACCAAGGTCTCGCCGATGTGGCTGGTCTCGATCTACATGATCCAGACCATCGGTGAGCTGTGCCTCTCCCCGGTCGGCCTCTCGGTCACCACGAAGATGGCCCCGCAGAAGTACGCCTCCCAGATGATGGGCGTCTGGTTCCTCGCGGTCACCGCGGGCGACTGCACGACCGGTCTGCTCTCCATCGCGGGCGTCGACCTCAACGGCACCTCGGTGATCGCCTTCGAGGCGGCGGCCGCGGTCCTCGCGGGCTTCGCGATCTACTCGTACCGCAAGAAGGTCCAGTCGCTCATGGGCACCGTGCACTGACGCACGACCCGCTCGCGCGCTGAGCACCTACGCGACGGCCCCGCACACCGCACGGTGTGCGGGGCCGTCGTGCGTGCGGTGCCTACCTCGTGCCGCGCAGCCGGCGCCACGGGGTGAAGGTGAAGACCGCGCCGCCGAGCAGCACCACGGTCCCGGCGACCAGCGCCAGGGCCTTGATGCCGCCGTCGTCGGAGGCGCCGGTCTCGGCCAGGCCGCCCGCGGCCGCGGCGGCGGACCCGCTCGTGCCCGACGTGCCGGAGCCGCCCGGCTGGGCCGCCGTGTCGAGTTCCAGGGAGACCCCGCTGGTGGTGGCCTTGCAGGGCACGTTGATCGGCGGGGCACCCGCCGACATCGTGACGTCGATGGTCAGCTGGTCGGGGCTGAGCGTCACCTTGCCCGTCTTGCCGGGCGTGTAGGTGCCGCTCATGTCGCTCAGGCTGACCGGCGCCTTGTCCGGGATGGGCTCCGCGTTGGCCGGGCCCGTGACCTTGACCGTGCCGCTGTCGGCGCCGCCGAGCTTGATGTTCATCGAGGGCTTGAGGGCGCCCGCCGGCAGGGCCATCGGGCTGGCCATGGCTCCCTTGGCGGTCTTGACGGTAAGGGCGTAGGCGCCGCCGTTCTTCTTGGCGCTGATCGTGACCGGGGTCTTGATGCCCCCGGGGACGACCGCCCCGCAGTCGTAGGTGACGTCCACGGCCTTGCCCGGGAAGTCGGTCTGCCCGCCACTGCCGCCGGTGGTGGCCCCGCCGGTGGTCGTGGCCCCGCCCGTGGTGGTCGCCCCGCCGGTGGTGGTGGCCCCGCCCGTGGTGGTCGCCCCGCCCGTGGTCGTGGCCCCGCCGGTGGTGGCGCCGCCCGTGGTCGCCCCGCCCGTGGTGGCGCCGCCGGTCGTCGACCCGCCGCCCTCGACCTTGATGGTCGCCGCGGCCTTCACCGTCTCCTTCGGCGAGCACTTGGTCTCGGTGGTCATGATCTGGTTGACGTTGATCGTGTACTTGTCGGGCGTGAGCGTGATGTCGCCCGCCTTCTCGATCTTGAGCTTGCCCTTCATCTCCGACAGCACCATCTGGCTGTTCTTGGGGATCGGCGGGTTCTGGCGCGGGCCCTGGACCGCCACGGTGCCGCTCTGGGCCCCGCCGACGGTGACGTTGCCGCTGGGCTGGACGACGTCCTTGTTCAGATCCAGCACGTCCGGGTTCTTCGACGCCGCCTTGACCGTCTTCCAGCTGATGTCGACGGTGTCACCGACCTTCGCGGTCGCCGGCGCGGTGATCGCCACCGTCGTCTCGCCCTGGATCGGGGGGAGATTGCTGATGGCGGGCGGGATGCACTCGGTCTTGAAGGTGATCTCGGCGGCCTGGGCGGGGGTCGCCGCCAGCAGGATCCCCGCCCCGCCGAGCATCAGCGCGACCCCGGCCGCGCTCATCCTCCGTTGGGTCTTCACGACTGTCCCTTCGTTGTCGGATGGTCTTCTGACGGTGCGGATGTCTGTACGGGTGGTGCTCCCGGAGCGTCGGCGCCGTCCGGGGTGAACCACGGCAGTACGGCCGTGGCGGTCTGGGGGGACGGCGCCGGCGGGCGCCGCGGGGGGCCGCCGGGGCGCCGTACGGAGCCGGGGACGCGCGGCAGCCGCGCGGTGACGGCGTTCGCCGGATCGCGCGGGGCGTCGGCGGGCGGGCTGCCGCGGTGGCGGCCGGAGCCGGGGACGCGCGGGCGGACCTTGTCGACGACGGCCATGCCGAGCCGGAAGAGCGCGGCGGGGATCACCAGGCACAGCAGGCCCCAGAAGAGGAGGACGCCGTAGGGCCGGTCCACCCCCCAGGGCTGGGTGGCCAGGACCTTCTCGCCGTATTTGAGCGAGAGCGTGTAGTCGCCGTACGCGCCCGCGCCCAGCTCGACGTCGATCGCGACCCGGGCCTTCTGGCCGGGCGGGATCGTGCCCTTCCACCGGTGCTCCTCCCAGGTCGGCGCGAACACCCCGTGGGCGGTGCCGATCTGGAAGACGGGGTCGGTGACCGGGGCCGAGCCGAGGTTGCCGACCGTGACCACGAACCGACGGCTCGGCGGGGCGCCGAACCAGGTCAACACACCGTCGTCACCCTCCAGTTGGACGCCGGTCAGCAGGGCGAGGCGGGCCGTGCCGGACTCCGCCGGCAGCTCGGCCACCGGATGGTCCGTGATCTTCACCGGGACGGCGACGGTGGACTGGTCCCCGTTGACGGAGGCCACGTCGACCACGCAGGGACAGGGCTTGGGCGGTCCCACCACCGGCAGTTGGGCCGCGAAGTGCCCGGCCTCGTCGACGGCGACGGCGGCGCCGTCCGCGTTGGCGCAGCTGTTGGTGCCGCCGATCATGTTCTGCCCGCAGACCAGCAGCATCACCATGGTCCTGGGCCGCCAGCCGGTTCCGGTGACGGTGACCTCGGTGCCCTTGGCGACCTCCTGGAGGGAGAGCGTCGCGGCGGGTTTGCCGTCGGCGGCCGACGCGGCCCCGGTGGCGGCCGCCAGCGCGAGGAGGGCGCCCGCCAGCGCGGCCACCAGTGCCGTCGCCGGCCTGCGGACCGGTCCGCGCCGGCGCGCGGCCGGGCGGGCGCGGCCGGCCGCCGGGAGCGGGGCAACGTAGCGCGTGCTCACCTGGGAGCTCCCGTCAACTCGTGTTCTGGCAGGTGGGTTTCGCCGTGCGCGTCGGGCCCGTCAGGGCGCCCGCCCGCGCCGGCGGGCGACGCCGCACGGGACGCCCGACGGGTACGGGCGAGCAGGTGCGCGAGCAGGGCGACGGCGCCGAGGGCGAGCAGTCCCGCGCCGGTCAGGCCGACGAGGCCCCAGGGCACGAACCACGCGGAGGTGGTGGTCGTGGCCCGCGCGGCGCCCGGGGCGGTGACCGTGAGGGTGAGCCGGACGTCGTCGAGGACCGGCGCCCCGGGCCAGGGTTCGCTCAGCTCGACCCGCTGGCCGGGCAGCAGTTCCACGGGCAGGGTGCGCACGGTGCGGCCCGGCACCTCGCCGAACAGCCCCTCGGCGCGCACCGACAGCTCGGGCGCGAGGGCCACGTTCCCGCGGTTGACCAGGGTGTAGTGGATGACGGCGGCCGCGCCCTCGCCGCTGACCGAGGCGTGCTCGACGGTGAGGGCGGCCAGCACCGGGCCGCTGACGCGCAGGTGGACCCGTACGGCCGCCTCGTGACCGGCTTCGGTCGCGACGACGGCGACGGGGTGGTCGCCCGGCACCGCGGCGGGGGGCACGGTGACGGTGAAGGGGACCACGGCGCGGGTGCGCGGCGGGATCGTGACGGTGCGGGCCGCGCCGAAGCCGATCCAGGACCCGGCGTCGGTGGACCGCGCGGCCGGGCGCACCGCGAGGGCCCCCGTCCCGGTGTTGTAGGCGTCCGCTCCGCGCAGGGTCACGGTGTGTTCCCGGTCCGTGGGGTTGGCCAGCGCGAGGCGGTCCTCCAGCACCGTGCCGGGGGTTCCCTCCAGGTAGAAGTACGGGCGGGCGCCGCCGGGGCGGGCGCTCGACCCGGCGGCCGGCTCGGCGCTCCAGCCGGGGTCGGCCGCCCGCGCCGGGGCGGCGAAGCACAGGACGACCGCGCAGAGCGGCCCGAGCAGCCCGGACAGCACGAGGCGGGTGAGGTGGCGGCGGAGCACGGGCATGGCCGGGTCCGCTCCGTTCAGGGCCGGGCCCGTTGGCCGCGCCGGGTCAGCCAGAGCACCCCGGCGGCGCCGGAGAGCAGCACGGTCGCGCCCAGGGTGCCCAGGGCGAGGGCGGAGTCGGCGGGGCCGGTCTGCGGGAGGGTGTTCTCGGTGGCGCCGGAGGCGGGGGGCTTCGCCGCGCCGGCGGCCGCCGTCACCTCCATCTCCAGGGACGGCTTGGGGCTGTTGCCCGGCTTGCAGGTGGTCGTGGTGCCCATCGCCTTGATGGTGAGCACGGCCGCGGTGAAGGTGACCTTGCCGCTCTTCTTCGGGGTGTAGGTGCCCGAGAGGTCGGAGATCTTGATGGGCGCGTTGGCGGGCGCGGCGGCCGCGTTGGGCGGGCCCGCGACCGGGACGCTGGCCGTCTCGTCGCCGGCCACCGTGATGACGGCGCTGGGCGACATCGCGCCGGGGCCGAGCTCGATGGGGCTGGAGGAGACGCCCTTCTGGAAGGACATCGTGAGCTTGTAGCCGTCGCCCTCCTTGACGGCCTTGATGTCGATGGGCGACACGGCCGACTTCGGGCCGATCGGGGTTTCGCAGTCGTACTTGACGTCGACCACATCGGCCTGCGCGGCCGGGGCGGCCAGCAGGACCGCCGATCCGGCCAGCGCGGTGGCGAGCGCGAGCGCGGTGGAGCGTTTCCGGTTGGACACCTTCGTCTTCCCCTCGGGCCTCGGAACCACGTGTCACTGATGGCAAGTTACTGACGGCACATCAGATTTGGTGGCTCAAAGTACGCCGAGGGGCCTACGGAAGGAAGAGACAGGACACCCCGGTATCAGGAGGCCCGGACACCCCGCTGCCACACGGCCGAAACGAGCGGGACACCCGGCCGGTAGGCCAGGTGGACGTGGCTCGGGGCGTCCAGCAGGGCCAGGTCCGCCCGCGCACCGGGCGTGAGCGCGCCGATGTCGGTGCGGCGCAGGGCGCGCGCGCCGCCCGCGGTGGCGGACCACAGGGCCTCGTCGGGGGTCATGCCCATGTCCCGGACGGCGAGGGCGATGCAGAAGGGCATCGAACTCGTGTAGGAGGAGCCGGGGTTGCAGTCGGTCGACAGCGCGACGGTGGCGCCGGCGGCGAGCAGCCGGCGGGCGTCGGGCCACTGGGCGCGGGTGGAGAACTCCGCACCGGGCAGCAGGGTCGCCACCGTGGTCGCGGCGGCCTGGCCGAGCGCGTCGACGTCGGCGTCGGTCAGGTGCGTGCAGTGGTCGGCCGAGGCCGCCTCCAGCTCCACGGCGAGCTGGACGCCGGGGCCGTGGGAGAGCTGGTTGGCGTGGATGCGCGGGATCAGGCCCGCGGCCGCGCCCGCGGTGAGGATGGCGCGGGCCTGGTCCCCGTCGAAGGCCCCCTTCTCGCAGAAGACGTCCACCCAGCGGGCGTACGGGGCGCAGGCCGCCAGCATCTCGCCGGTGACCAGGTCGACGTAGGCCGCCGGGTCCGCGGCGAAGTCGGGCGAGACGATGTGCGCGCCGAGGTAGGTGACCTCCTCGGTGTGGGCCGCGGCGATGCGCAGGGCGCGGGCCTCGTCCTCGACGGTCAGGCCGTAGCCGGACTTGGTCTCGAAGGTGGTGGTGCCCTGGCGGCGGGCCTCGTCGAGGTGGCGGACCAGGTTGGCCTCCAGCTCGGCGTCGGTGGCGGCGCGGGTGGCGGCGACCGTGGTGCGGATCCCGCCGGCGGAGTAGCTGCGGCCCGACATCCGGGCGTTGAACTCGGCGGTGCGGTCGCCGGCGAAGACGAGGTGGGAGTGGGAGTCGACGAAGCCGGGGATCACGGCGCGGCCGTTCGCGTCGAACGCGTGGTCGGCGGCCGGGGCCTGGTCGGCGGGGCCGACCCAGGCCACGGTCTCGCCGTCCAGGACGACCGCGGCGTCCTGGAGCAGCCCCAGCGGAGAGCCGTCCCCCAGAGCGGGGTCGTTGGTGACGAGGCTGCCGATGTTGTGGATGACGGTGGTGGTCACGGGGTTGTCCTCTCGCTAACCGGGGCTCCGCCCCAGGAAGGGGTCAGCCGCGGATGGCTGCGATCGCTTCGGACAGGGCCGAGGGGACGTCCCCGACCAGGGTGTGGGCTCCGTCGCGGACGACGTGCCGGCCGCCGACCACCGTGTGCCGGACATCGGCCGCGGAGGCCGCGAAGACCGCGGTCTCGGCACCGAGCCGCGGCACCGGCCCCGCCGTCCGTACGGAGTCCAGCGCGACGGTGGTGAAGTCCGCGAGCGCCCCCGCCTCCAGGCGACCGGCATCGCCCCAGCCGAGGGCCGCGTGCCCGTCCTCCGTCGCCGCGGACAGCAGCGCGTTCGCCGTCCAGTGCCCGCGCGTGCGACTGCGCAGGCGCTCGTTCAGCTCCATCGCGCGCGCCTCTTCGAGCAGGTCGATGACGGCGTGGCTGTCGCTGCCCAGGGACAGCGGGCTGCCCGCGCGCTGGAGCCGGGTGGCCGGGCCGATGCCGTCGGCGAGGTCGCGTTCGGTGGTGGGGCACATGCAGGTGCCGGTGGACGTGCCGCCCAGGAGGGCGATGTCCGCGTCCGTGAGGTGCGTGTTGTGCACGCCGGTGGTGCGCGGGCCCAGCACCCCGTGGTCGGCGAGCAGCTGGGTGGGGGTGCGCCCGTGCGCGGCCTGGCAGGCGTCGTTCTCGGCGGTCTGCTCGGACAGGTGCACGTGCAGCGGCGCCCGCCGTTCGGCGGCCCAGGCCGCCACCGTGGCCAGCTGGTCGGCGGGCACGGCGCGCACGGAGTGCACGGCGGCGCCGATCAGGGCGTGCTCGCGCGGCTTCAGCGCGCCGACCCGCTCGGCCCAGGCGTCCGCGGTGCCGTCGGAGAAGCGCAGCTGGTGCGGCTGCGGGGCCTCGCCGAAGCCGGAGGAGAGGTACGCCGTGTCGAGGAGGGTGATGCGGATGCCGGCCGCGGCCGCCGCCTCGATCAGGGCCTCGCCCATGGCGTTGGGGTCGGCGTAGGCCGCGCCGCCGGGGGCGTGGTGGACGTAGTGGAACTCGCCGACGGCGGTGATCCCGGCCAGCGCCATCTCCGCGTACACCGCGCGGGCGAGCGCGAAGTAGTTCTCGGGGGTGAGGTTCTGGGCGGCCTGGTACATCAGCTCGCGCCAGGTCCAGAAGGTTCCGCTGCCGACCTGGACCGTGCCGCGCAGCGCCCGGTGGAAGGCGTGGCTGTGCGCGTTGGCCAGGCCCGGGAGGGTGAGCCCGCGCAGCACCTCGGCGCCGGGCGGCGGGGCGTCCACCCCGGTGCGCAGCGCCGCGATCCGGCCGTCCGTGACGTCCAGGGCGACGCCCGGCTCGACGTGGGTGCCGAGCCAGGCGTGCTCCAGCCAGTACGTGTGCTGCCGCGCGGTCGGCGCGTGCCCCCTCAACTGCATGCGAGACCTTCCAGTACGTCGGCGAGGGCGAGGACTCCTGCGACGCAGTCGTCCTCGGCGGCGAACTCGGCCGGGGAGTGGGAGACGCCGGTGGGGTTGCGTACGAACAGCATCGCGGTCGGGATCGATCCGGAGAGGATTCCGGCGTCGTGTCCCGCGCCGGTGCCGAGCACCGGGAGGGCCCCGCCCAGGATCCGGTTGAGCTCGTCGCGCAGGGCGTCCTCGAACTCGATGACCGGGGTGAAGGACTCCCGGACCACGCTCAGCTCGATGCCCTCGCTCTCGGCGCGTTCCCGGGCGGCCTTCTCGATCGCCGTGACGACGGTGTCGAGGGCGGCCTGGTCGGGCGCGCGGGAGTCGAGCCAGCCGCGGACCAGCGAGGGGATCGCGTTGACGCCGTTGGGCTCGACCGAGATCTTCCCGAAGGTGGCGACGGCCCCGGCGAGAGCCGCTTCGCTGCGGGCGGCCAGCACGGTCTGGGCGTAGGTCAGCATCGGGTCGCGGCGGTCCACCAGCCGGGTGGTGCCGGCGTGGTTGGCCTCGCCGCGGAAGTCGAAGCGCCAGCGCCCGTGCGGCCAGATCGCGGAGGCGAGGCCGACCCGGTCGCCGGAGAGGTCCAGGGCGCGGCCCTGTTCCACGTGCAGCTCGACGAAGGCCCCGATCCGGGCGAGGCGTTCGGGGTCGGCGCCGATGGCGTCCGGGTCGTACCCGGCCTCCTCCATGGCGCGCGGCAGGCTGACGCCGTCCGCGTCGCGCAGCTCGTACGCCTTCTCCTTCGTCAGCTGTCCGGCGGCGAGCCGGGAGCCGACGCAGGCGAGCCCGAAGCGGGCGCCCTCCTCGTCACCGAAGTTGGTGATGGCCAGCGGCCGGGAGAAGGTGGCGCCCCTGCGGCGGAGCTCGTCCAGGGCCGCGAAGGAGGAGACCACGCCGAGGGGGCCGTCGAAGGCCCCGCCGTCGGGCACGGAGTCCAGGTGGGAGCCGGTGACGACGGCGTCCCCCGCCAGGGGGTCGCCGAGCCAGGCCCACTGGTTGCCGTTGCGGTCGCTCTCGTAGGCGAGCCCGCGCGCCTCGGCCTGCGCCTGGAACCAGGTCCGGCAGTCGGCGTCGGCGCCGGTCCAGGCGTAGCGGCGGTAGCCGCCGCTGTCCCGGTCCCGCCCGATGGGCCGGAGCTCGGCCCACATGTCGTGGAACGAGGCTCCGGCCGCGGCTTCCTGGGTCACGCCTGGTCGCCTTCGCGCATCGGGATGCGCACGTCGCGCTCTTCGGCCACGGTCTCGGCGATGTCGTAGCCCGCGTCGACGTGGCGGATGACGCCCATGCCGGGGTCGTTGGTGAGCACGCGGCGGATCTTCTCGCCCGCGAGCTTGGTGCCGTCGGCGACGCTGACCTGGCCCGCGTGGATGGAGCGGCCCATGCCGACCCCGCCGCCGTGGTGGATGGAGACCCAGGAGGCGCCGGAGGCGACGTTGACCATCGCGTTGAGCAGCGGCCAGTCGGCGATCGCGTCGGAGCCGTCGAGCATGGCCTCGGTCTCGCGGTACGGGGAGGCCACCGAGCCGCAGTCGAGGTGGTCGCGGCCGATGACCAGCGGGGCGGCGAGGGTGCCGTCGGCGACCATCTCGTTGAAGCGCTCACCGGCCTTGTCGCGCTCGCCGTAGCCGAGCCAGCAGATGCGCGCGGGCAGGCCCTGGAAGTGGACGCGCTCGCCGGCCATCTTGATCCAGCGGTGCAGGGACTCGTTCTCCGGGAAGAGTTCGAGCATCGCCTTGTCGGTCTTGTGGATGTCCGAGGCCTCGCCGGACAGGGCCGCCCAGCGGAAGGGGCCCTTGCCCTCGCAGAAGAGCGGGCGGATGTAGGCGGGGACGAAGCCGGGGAAGGCGAAGGCGCGGTCGTAGCCGGCCAGCTGGGCCTCGCCGCGGATGGAGTTGCCGTAGTCGAAGACCTCGGAGCCGGCGTCCATGAAGCCGACCATGGCCTCGACGTGCTTGGCCATGGACTCGCGGGCGCGGACGGTGAAGCCGGCCGGGTCCTTGGCGGCGAAGTCGGCCATGTCGTCGAAGTCGACGCCGATCGGCAGGTAGGCGAGCGGGTCGTGGGCGGAGGTCTGGTCCGTCACGATGTCGATCGGGGCGCCCTCGGCGAGCATCTGCGGGAGGAGTTCGGCGGCGTTGCCGAGCAGGCCGATGGAGAGCGGCTTGCGGGCGTCGCGGGCCTCGACGGCGAGCTGCAGCGCGTGGCGCAGGTCGTTGGCCTTGACGTCGAGGTAGCGGTGCTCGATGCGGCGGTCGATGGCGCGCGGGTCGACGTCGATGCAGAGGGCGACGCCGTCGTTCATCGTGACGGCGAGCGGCTGGGCGCCGCCCATGCCGCCGAGGCCGGCGGTGAGGGTGATGGTGCCGGCCAGGGTCCCGCCGAACTTCTTCGCGGCGACGGCGGCGAAGGTCTCGTAGGTGCCCTGGAGGATGCCCTGGGTGCCGATGTAGATCCACGAACCGGCGGTCATCTGCCCGTACATGGTCAGGCCCAGGTTCTCCAGGCGCCGGAACTCCTCCCAGTTCGCCCAGTCGCCGACCAGGTTGGAGTTGGCGAGCAGGACGCGCGGGGCCCATTCGTGGGTCTGCATGACGCCGACCGGACGGCCGGACTGGACCAGCATGGTCTCGTCCTGCTTGAGGGTCTGCAGGGTGCGGACCATCGCGTCGTACGAGCGCCAGTCGCGCGCGGCCTTGCCGGTGCCGCCGTAGACGACCAGCTTGTCGGGGTGCTCGGCGACCTCGGGGTCGAGGTTGTTCTGCAGCATCCGCAGGGCGGCCTCCTGCTGCCATCCCAGGGTGCTGAGTCCGGTGCCTCGCGCGGCACGTACGGGGCGGGGTCCTGACATGGCGGTGCCTCCTCCGATGTTGGTCAATCTATTCACATACTCACTGCCTGAATAGGTTCAGTCAACAGCTGCGGGCATGTCGCCGTGGTGGTTGGCTGGCGGACATGACTGCGGAGACCGTCGACAGCGCGTCCCCCGAAGGCACCGGCCCGCGCCCGGAGCCCGATCCGGAGCCCGATCCGGAGCCCGCCGCCGTGCGCCGGGACCTGGCCGTGCGGGAGGCCGTACGGCAGGGGCTGGTGGGGCCGGACGAGGGCGACGAACCCCTGGTGTGCCTGCTGGACACGGCCGGGATCCGGGACTCGGCCGCCGCCCTGACGGCCGCCTTCGCCGCCGCGCTGCCGCCGGGCACCCCCGTCCTGCACGCCTTCGCGGTGAAGGCGTGCCCGCTGGTCCCGGTGCTGCGGCTGCTCGCCGCCGCCGGCCTGGGCTGCGAGGTGGCCAGCGCCGGGGAGCTGGCCCTGGCCCGGGCCGCCGGGCTGGGCCCCGGCCGCACGGTCCTGGACTCCCCCGCCAAGACCACCGCCGAACTGCGCGAGGCGCTGGCCCTGGGCATCGCGGTCAACGCCGACAACCGCCAGGAGCTGGAGCGCATCGACGCCCTGATCGCGGCGGACCCGGGCCCGGTCCGGTCCCCGATCGGTCTGCGGATCAATCCGCAGACCGGCGCGGGCGCCATCGACGCCCTCTCCACCGCGACCGCCACCTCGAAGTTCGGCTTCGCCCTGCGCGACGAGGGGGCGCGCGAGTGGCTGGTGCGCGCCTGCGTCGAGCGCCCCTGGCTGACCCGGCTGCACACCCACTCCGGCTCCCAGGGCGTACCGCTGCCGCTGATCGCGCGGGGGGTGCGCGCCGTGCACGAGCTGGCCGAGGAGGTCAACGCGGCGGTCGGCCGGCGCCGGATCGACACGATCGACATCGGCGGCGGGCTCCCGGTGAACTTCGCCTCGGACGCGGCGACCCCCTCGTACGCCGATTACGTGGCCGCCCTGCGCACGGCCGCCCCGGCCCTCTTCGACGGCTCGTACGGCCTGGTCACCGAGTTCGGCCGGTCCCTGACCGCCAAGCACGGCCTGGTGATCGCCCGCGTCGAGTACGCGAAGACCAGCGGCGGCCGCCCCGTCGCGCTCACCCACGCGGGGGTCCAGCTGGCCACCCGTACGGTCTACGCGCCCGCCGTCTGGCCGGTGCGGATCCTCGCCTACGACGGGCGGGGCGTCCCGAAGGAGGGCGCGCCCCTCGCCCAGGACGTCGCGGGGCCCGCCTGCTTCGCGGGCGACCTGCTGGCCGAGGCCCGACCGCTCCCGCCGCTCGATGCGGGCGACCTGATCGCCGTACCGGACACCGGCGCGTACTTCTTCACGGCCCACTACGGCTACAACAGCCTGCCGCGCCCGGCCGTCCACGGCTTCGCGGTGGAGGGCGGTGCGGTGCGCTTCGCCCTCGCGCGGCCCGCGCAGTCCGTCCCCGCGCTGGTCGAGGAAGCGGGCGCCGCACACGGCGACGCGCTGCTGTAGCCGGGCCCCGTTCCCCTACTCGACGAAGAGGGAGCGGGCGGTGGCCTTCGCGTCGAAGGCCTCCAGCCGGGCCTGGGCGTCGGGCAGCGCGTCCGCCATCGACTCCAGCAGCACCCGCCCCAGGAGCATCGGCGCGCACGCCGTGTCGAAGGCGAGTCCGGTGCCGACCGGCGCCGGGATCAGCAGGTCCGAGTGGCGGGCCACCGGGGCGAAGGCGGAATCGGCGACCGTGACCACGGTCAGCCCGGTCGTACGGGCGTACTCCAGGGCCGCCAGCACCTCGCGCGGATGCCGGGGCAGCGCGAAGCACAGCAGCGCCGTGGCCCCGGACCCGACCGCCGCGTCGATCCGGTCGGCCAGCATCGAGCCGCCCTCGTCCAGCAGCCGCACGTCGGGGTGCACCTTGCCGGCGAAGTACGCGAACCCGCGCGCCTGCGAGGACGCGGCGCGCAGCCCGAGCACCGGCAGCGGCACCGAAGCGGCGAGCGCCCGCCCCGCCTCCTCGACGGGCCCGGGGTCGGCGAGCATCGCCGAGAGGTGGCGCAGGTTGTCGATCTCGGCCTGGACGGCCTGCTGGTAGGAGTTGTACGCGTCGCTGCCGGAGCCGCCGGGGCGGCCGCCGGGGGCCACCTCGCGCAGGTGCCGGCGCAGGGCCGGGTAGCCGTCGAAGCCGAGCGCCACCGCGAAGCGGGTCACCGAGGGCTGGCTGACCCCGGCCAGTTCGGCCAGCTCGACGCTGGACAGGAACGGCACCTCGGCCGCCCCGCGCACCATGCAGTGGGCGATCCGCCGCTGGGTCGGCGTCAGCCGGTGCCCCTCGAACAGCTTCTGCAGCCGTGCTGCCGGACTGTCGCTCATCCCGCCCCCTCCTCCGTCCCGTGCATCTATTCAGTCAGCAAGCACTCTGCATGCGGATATGCAGGACGGCAAGCCTGGTCCGCCGCGTGATACGGGGGCTAGCCCCAGTGCCGGGCGGCAACGGCCTTCCTAGCCTGGAGGCATGGAACCCCATTCCCACACCGATGCCCACGAGCTGAAGAAGGAATTCGACGCCACCTTGAGGGCCCGCGGGGAGCTGGGGCCCGAGTACGAGGCTGCGCTCGTCGATTCGTTCGTCGAGAAGGTGGACACCCAGGTCAGGCGGCGCCTGGCCGAGCAGCGCCTGCGGGAGGTGCGCGGCGGGCCCGTGGTCGCCGGGGGCGGGGCGAACTTCGGCGAACGCTTCGGCTTCGCCATCGTGACGCTGGTCCTGGCGATCCCGCTGTCCGCCATCGGCGTCGTCAACGCGGGCCTGAGCGGCCTGGTGGTCACCTGGGCCGGCATCCTGGGCGTCAGCGTCGCCCACGCCGCCAAATCCTGGCACCGCCCTCCCGCCTGACGCCCCCGGCGAGCGCCTCAAACGCCGGCGAGGCTGGATGGGGCAGCGCCCGCCCCTCCCCTGCGGCCCGGTGAGCGCCTCAAACGCCGGCGAGGCTGGATGGGGCAGCGCCTGCCCCTCGTCCGCGGGCCGGTGGGCGCCTCAAACGCCGGCGCGGCTGAAGGTGGCCAGCCCCGGCCCCCATCCGCGGCCCGGTGGGCGCCTCAAACGCCGGCGAGGCTGGATCGGGTGGCGCCCGCCCCTCGCCTGCGGCCCGGTTGCGCCTCAAACGCCGGCGGGGCTGGATTGGGCAGCGCCCGGCCCTCATCCGCAGGCTGGTGCGCGCCTCAAACGCCGGCGCGGCTAAAGGGGGCCGAACCAGCCCCCTCGCTGCGGGCCATCGGGCGCCCCATCCAGCCTCGCCGGCGATTGAGGCGCACACGGTGCCGCGGACGAGGGACGGGCTCAGCCCAATCCAGCCCCGCCGGCGTTTGAGGCGCCCACCGGGCCGCGGACGAGGGACGGGCTCAGCCCCATCCAGCCCCGCCGGCGTTTGAGGCGCCCACAGACCTGCGGATGAAGGGCGGGCACAGCCCCATCCAGCCCCGCCGGCGATTGAGGCGCACACGGTGCCGCGGGCGCGTGCCCGGTCGTGGGCGGCGGGGGCATGCTCGCCCCGCCCCCACGGGAAGGTACGGCGGGGGCCGCCGCACCCCCGGTTGCCCGGGGGGCGGGACGACGGCGGCCCCCGCGAAGGACACGGTCCGGGTCAGGGCCGTCCGCGTCCGTGGCGCCACACGACCCCGGGAGCCGCTCCGGAACCGCGCAACACCGCTCGGTGGCGCCGGAGGAACCGTCCGGTTCCTTCCGACGACCACCACTGTGCCGCACCCGTGTTAAGCCGGTGCTGCCGCGACGTGTCGGGCCCGTTCCGATCGCGCGAAGCCCCCGCGAGGGACTACTTCGCGCTGCGCGCCAGGAACGCCAGGAGGTCCTGGCGGCTCACCACACCGGTCGGCTTGCCCTCGACGAGGACGATCGCCGCGTCCGCCGTACCGAGGACCGTCATCAGCTCGGACACCGTCTCGCCGGAGCCGACCTGCGGCAGCGGCGGGCTCATGTGCTTCTCCAGCGGGTCGCTGAGCGAGGCCCGCTGCGCGAACAGCGCCGACAGCAGCTCCTTCTCCACCACGGACCCGATGACCTCGGCGGCCATCACGTCCGGGTGCCCGGCACCCGGCTTCACGATCGGCATCTGCGAGACGCCGTACTCGCGCAGCACCTCGATGGCCTCCCCGACGGTCTCCTCGGGGTGCATGTGGACGAGCGAGGGGATCCCGCCCTCCTTGTCGGCCAGGACCGCGCCGATGCGGGCGGCGGGGCCCGCCTCCTCCAGGAAGCCGTGCCCGGCCATCCACTCGTCGCTGAAGATCTTGCTGAGGTAGCCGCGGCCGCTGTCCGGCAGCAGGACGACGACCACGTCGTCCGGACCCAGGCTCTCGGCGGCCTTCAGCGCGGCCACGACGGCCATGCCGCAGGAACCGCCGACCAGCAGGCCCTCTTCCTTGGCGAGGCGGCGGGTCATCTGGAAGGAGTCCTTGTCGGACACCGCGATGATCTCGTCCGTCACGTTGCGGTCGTAGGCGGACGGCCAGAAGTCCTCGCCGACGCCCTCGACGAGGTACGGACGGCCCGAGCCGCCCGAGTACACGGAGCCCTCGGGGTCGGCGCCGATGACCTTGACCTTGCCACCGGACACCTCCTTCAGGTAACCGCCGGTGCCGGAGATCGTGCCGCCGGTGCCGACGCCCGCGACGAAGTGCGTGATCTTCCCGTCCGTCTGCTCCCACAGCTCGGGACCGGTGGTCTCGTAGTGCGAGCGCGGGTTGTTCGGGTTGCTGTACTGGTCCGGCTTCCAGGCGCCGGGCTCGCGGGCGAGGCGGTCGGACACGTTGTAGTACGAGTCCGGGTGCTCGGGGTCGACGGCGGTCGGGCAGACCACGACCTCGGCGCCGTACGCGCGCATCACATTGATCTTGTCCATCGAGACCTTGTCAGGACAGACGAAGATGCACTTGTAGCCCTTCTGCTGGGCCACGATGGCGAGTCCTACACCGGTGTTGCCGCTGGTCGGCTCCACGATGGTGCCACCGGGCTTGAGCGCTCCGCTCTGCTCGGCGGCCTCGATCATGCGCACGGCGATGCGGTCCTTCACGGACCCGCCCGGATTGAAGTACTCGACCTTGGCCAGGACGGTGGCCTGGATGCCGTCGGTCACACGGTTGAGCTTCACCAGCGGGGTGTTGCCGACGAGGCTGATCATCGAGTCGTGGAATTGCACCATGTTCTCCAAGGAGGGGACTCCACGGGTTCTCCGGGAGGTCCCGTCAGACTAAGCGGAAAGGGATTGGAGCAGCGGCACTACGGGGCAGGTAAGCCAGCAGAGGCGAGGAGGGTGACCTGAAGTGTCGAGGGCGAGAACGGCCCGCCGGATCGCGGCGGGTGCGGCGTACGGCGGCGGCGGACTCGGTCTGCTCGGCGCCGCTGCGGTGGGACTGGTCGTGGCCGAGGTCCAGCTGGCCAAACGGACCGTCGGCATCGGGCTGCCCGACCCGCCCCGCGCGGACGGGCTGTACGGGAGCGAGTTCGGCGGGCCCGAACTGAGTCCCGGCCCGCTGCGCCTCGCCATGCTGGGCGACTCCACGGCCGCCGGGCTCGGCGTGCGGCGGGCCAGACAGACCCCGGCGGCGCTGCTGGCCTCGGGGCTGGCCGCGGTGGCCGAGCGGCCCGTCCAGCTGCGGAACGTGGCCCTGTCCGGCGCCATGTCCGACGATCTCGACCGCCAGGTGGCGCTGCTGCTGGACCACGGCGAGAAGGCCCCCGACGTGGCCGTCGTGATGATCGGGGCCAATGACGTGACCCGCAGGATGCCGCCCACCCAGTCGGTGCGGCTGCTGACGGCCGCGGTGAAGCGGCTGCGGCTGGCGGGTTCCGAGGTCGTCGTGGGCACCTGCCCGGACCTCGGCACGATCGAGCCGGTCTACCAGCCGCTGCGCTGGGTGGCCCGCCGGGTGTCCCGGCAGCTGGCCGCCGCGCAGACCATCGGGGTGGTCGCCCAGGGCGGCCGTACGGTCTCGATGGGGGACCTGCTGGGGCCGGAGTTCGCCGCGAACCCGCGCGAGATGTTCGGCCCGGACTCCTACCACCCGTCCGCCGAGGGGTACGCGACCGCCGCCATGGCCGTGCTGCCGACCCTGTGCGCGACGCTCTCGCTCTGGCCCGAGTCCGACCGCCTCGACGTCTCCCGCGACGAGGACATGCTCCCGGTGGCCAAGGCCGCCACGGCCGCCGCGAACCAGGCGGGCACCGAGGTCACGGCGGCCCGCGCGCCCTGGGCCCTGCTCAAGCACCGGCGCCGCCGGCGGCTGCCGGAGGCCGCCTCGCAGCCGGACGTCGACCGGGCGGCCCCGGGCGCCCCCTCAAGCCCGTCAGGGGGCCCCGCCCCGCGTTAGCCGGGGGAGTTCGAGGACCCGCCGGAGGCCCGACCGAGCCGCACCCGGCTCCCGTACCCCGGCCTCGAAGCGTGCCTGCGGGCCCGACCGCCCTGCGGGGGCGCCCCAAACACCGGCGGGGCCGGGACATGCGGCGCTCGTCACACGGCGAGGGCGGTGAAATCGACGGTACGGGCCGGTAACTTCACATGCGGTCCCGGCACAACCGCAACCCACCCCTTGGAGTCCCGATGCCCGAAGCCGTCATCGTTTCCACCGCCCGCTCCCCCATCGGCCGGGCCTTCAAGGGCTCCCTCAAGGACCTCCGCCCGGACGACCTGACCGCCACGATCGTCCAGGCCGCCCTGGCGAAGGTCCCGGAGCTGGACCCGCGCGACATCGACGACCTGATGCTGGGCTGCGGCCTGCCGGGCGGCGAGCAGGGCAGCAACCTGGGCCGCATCGTGGCCGTACAGATGGGCATGGACCACCTGCCGGGCCTCACGCTCACCCGTTACTGTTCCTCCTCCCTCCAGACCTCGCGCATGGCCCTGCACGCCATCAAGGCGGGCGAGGGCGACGTCTTCATCTCGGCGGGCGTCGAGATGGTCTCCCGCTCGGTCAACGGCTCGTCGGACATCCGCGAGACCCACAACCCGCTCTTCGCCGACGCCGAGGCCCGTACGGCCGAGGTCGCGCAGAGCGAGGGCGCCTCCTGGCACGACCCGCGCGAGGACGGCCTGATCCCGGACGCCTACATCGCGATGGGGCAGACGGCCGAGAACCTGGCCCGCCTCAAGGGCGTGACCCGCCAGGAGATGGACGAGTTCGGCGTCCGTTCGCAGAACCTCGCCGAGGCCGCCATCAAGAACGGCTTCTGGGAGCGCGAGATCACCCCGGTGACGACGCCGGACGGCACCGTGGTGTCCACCGACGACGGCCCGCGCGCCGGCGTCACCCTGGAGGGCGTGCAGGGCCTCAAGCCCGTCTTCCGCCCCGACGGCCTCGTCACGGCCGGCAACTGCTGCCCGCTGAACGACGGCGCGGCCGCGCTGGTCATCATGAGCGACACCAAGGCGCGGGAGCTGGGCCTGACCCCGCTGGCCCGGATCGTCTCCACCGGCGTCACCGGCCTCTCCCCCGAGATCATGGGCCTCGGCCCCGTCGAGGCGTCGAAGCAGGCGCTCCAGCGCGCCGGCCTGACCATCGGCGACATCGACCTGGTCGAGATCAACGAGGCCTTCGCGGCCCAGGTCATCCCGTCCTACCGCGACCTCGGCGTGGACCTCGACAAGCTGAACGTCAACGGCGGGGCCATCGCCGTCGGTCACCCGTTCGGGATGACCGGCGCGCGCATCACCGGCACGCTGATCAACAGCCTCCAGTTCCACGACAAGCAGTTCGGCCTGGAGACGATGTGCGTGGGCGGCGGCCAGGGCATGGCCATGGTCATCGAGCGCCTGAGCTGAGCCTGAGCTGAGCCGGAGGTGATCGTTCTCCTTGGGGGCCCAGACGCCCCTAGGGAGATGCGTTGATCCTTACGTCGTACTGACACCGGTTCTAATCCCGTCGCGGCCTACCTGTGACCGAATCTCCCCCAGGATGTGACCTATGTCCTGGGGGTTTGGCATTTCCGCAGGTCAGGGCACATGTGGCGGGAGAGGTCGGGACCAAAGACCTGTCCAATTCATGACGTAATGCACTGCACCCCATTCCCAGGGCGGGTGAAGCTGATGTAGGAAGTCGGGGGATCGAATACATCAGGAGTTAGTCA
The DNA here is from genome assembly GCF_055565515.1 of Streptomyces sp. NPDC028419. Taxonomy (NCBI): domain Bacteria; kingdom Bacillati; phylum Actinomycetota; class Actinomycetes; order Kitasatosporales; family Streptomycetaceae; genus Streptomyces; species Streptomyces sp. NPDC028419. Next base: position 76,637 of record NZ_JBVHUE010000004.1, read on the forward strand.
GTGAGCGCCATGTCTCTTGCCCTGCTGCTGACCACGGCCGCTGCCACGGCCGTGGGCGCCGCCGCGCTGCACGCAGTCCACGGTCTGCGCAAGCAGGTCGCGGCCCTGCGCAGCGAGCTGGCCGTTCCGGCGCACCCCCGCGCCATGACCGTGCCGCACGCCCGTAGCGCCGTAGCGTCCCCCGCTTCGGAGATACGGGCCGCCGTGGCCGCGGCCCTCGCCGAGGAGCGCGAGCGCGAGCTCGCCGAGGCGCGCGCCTTCTGGGCCGCGCAGGAGGCGCGCGACGCCGCCGACGCTCCGTCGCTGCTGGGCGGCCTGCCCGGGCTCGGCGAGGAGACTCCGGTCTTCCTGCCCCGCCAGGCGGACCTGGTGGGCCTGGAGCCCGTCCTGGGGGACGAGGGCGACGACTACGCCTACCCCGAGGACTCCGCCGAGCTGGCCGCGGCCCGCCGCCGCCACCCCTCGCACCCCGACTTCGTGCCGGCCCAGGCCGCCGCGCCGGGCGCCGACCACGAGCGCACCGTCAACCGGCTGGAAGAGCTGGCGCAGGCCCGTACCGCGCTGGCCGACGTCCGCCCCGGCCCGCTCGGCACGCTCGACGTGTACGTCTTCACCGACGGCACCACGCTGTGCATGACCCCGGGCCACCGGGAGACCGCGGAGCGCCTGTCCGAGGCGCTGCGCTCGGGCACCGCGCCGGTCCTGCTGGGCGGTTCGGGCATCTCCGGCGCCTACGCGCTGACCTTCTCCTGCGGCGACGCCGGGGACCCCGACGACAACGTCTACATCCTGGCCGACCGGGTCATCGCATCGCTCTGACTTCCGCCCGCTCCACCAGCCGCACGGCCTCGTCCAGCACCTCGGACGGGGCCGTCGCCGCGTCCGGGGCCCCCTGCGCGGCACGCAGCGCCTCGGCCAGGTCCAGGCCGGCCACGGCCAGCTGGTCGCCGACGACGAAGATCCCGGCGTCCGGCATCTCGCGCGGCCGCGCCCCGTCGGCGAGGCCCTCCAGGCGCTGCGCCCGTACGGACAGCTCGCGGGCGAGGGCCAGCCCCTCGGCGGCGGCGCCGCGCTGGAGGCGGCTCTGCGGGGCGGAGCGCAGTCGGTCGGCGAAGCGTTCCACGACGGCGGTCAGGGGCGACGTATCAAGCACCCGGCCGACCTTACGCGCCGCCCCCGCGCCATTGCCAACGGGCGAACGGTCAGGCACGGTGACGTGAAGAGAACAAGCACGGCGATACCTCCGGAGGCGCCCATGTCCGTAGAGTTCTCCGAGCCCACCCACCGGAACATGATCTCCAGAATCCCCCAGACCACCGGTCGTGATCTCTCCGACTGGCTCCGCACCGTCGACGAGGGCCCCTCCCTCATCCGGTTCGAGGACAAGCTCAGCTGGCTGCTCGGCGCGCACGACCTGTCGTACGGCCAGGCCAAGGCGATCATCCACGAGTACGACCTGCGCAGAGCCGCCAAGAAGTTCGGCTGAGCTCGACCCCGCCCCCCGTACCCGACTCCCGTCCCCGACCCCTGCCCCCGATTCCCGCAGGCCCCCGACATGCGGGAAGGCCCCGCGAGCCGTGCTCGCGGGGCCTTCCGTACGTGCGTGATCGGGCGGGGCGGTACTAGTCGCCCTTGAGGATCGACAGCAGGCGCAGCATCTCCAGGTAGATCCACACCAGGGTCATGGTGAGGCCGAAGGCCGCCAGCCAGGACTCCTCGCGGGGGGCGCCGTACTGCACGCCGTCCTCGACCTGCTTGAAGTCGAGGGCGAGGAAGCAGGCGCCCAGGATGATGCCGATGACACCGAAGAGGATGCCGAGGCCGCCGGACCGGAAACCGAGGCCGTCGCCGCCACCGAAGACGGAGAACAGCAGGTTGACGACCATGAGCAGCATGAAGCCCACCGCGGCGGCCATCACGAAGCCGTAGAAGCGGCGGGTGACGCGGATCCAGCGCATCTTGTAGGCCAGCAGCACGCCGACGAAGACGCACATGGTGCCGAGGACGGCCTGGATGACCACGCCCGGGCTGATGTACGTGCTGGTGGCCGAGCTGATCACGCCGAGGAAGACGCCCTCGAAGGCCGCGTAGGCCAGGATCACCGCGGGAACGGGCTTGCGCTTGAACGACTGCACCATCGCGAGGACGAACGCGATGAGGGCGGCGCCCACGGCGATGCCGTACGACTTGTTGATGTTCGCCGGGTCGACCGGGAGGGCGATCCAGGCGAGGACCGCCGTCAGGACGACCGTGCCGAGCGTCATGGCCGTACGGCTCACGACGTCGTCGATGGTCATCGCGTTGCGGTGGGCCGACGCCTGCGGCATGCCGGTCTGCGGGTCGGTCGCGTACGGGTTCGTCGCGTACGGGTTCGTCGCGGTCCCGGCCTGCTGCGCGTCAAAGCCCGCGTAGCCGCCGTTGTCGCGGCTGAACCCCCGTCGCGAGAAGACCGGGTTACTGCTCCTCATCTCACTCCTCCATCGGCCACGGTGCGCGGCCTCTTGCACCAGGGTAATGCGTTCGCAAAAAAATCACCCTACTGCTGAAGGAGGATCTTAGAAGAGGGCATGACGAAACGCATGGAATAAGAAATGGGCAAGGTTCGACCGGCGAGGAGCGGGTCCGTCGGTGCACGGGTGGGACCGGTGGTGCCCGGAGCCGGACTTGAACCGGCACGGCCCTAAGGCCAGCGAGGTTTAAGCTCGCCGTGTCTGCATTCCACCATCCGGGCTGGTACGCGGTCCCCCGTACGAAGCGTCTGAGCGCCGTGGCGAGCGTATCCGGAACGCACCCACCACCAGATGGCCTTCTTTCCGATGTTGTCTGATTTTATTGGCGCTTGAGGGACCGTCAGACATCAGAAGGCCGGGTCGACGCCCTGCGGAGGACGATCACCACCGCCTCGGGATTGACGGGATTTCGATGGCCCGCGCCACCCCCCGCGCCACCACGGACGCCACCCCGCACCACCCCGCCCCGAGCCGGCTCCCCCGACCCCGACCGGGTCCTTCCCTTGCCCCGCAAGGGCTCTGCCCCATCCTGCCAAGGCCCGCGACCCGTGGCCGACCACGACGGGCCGCCGCCGGGGCCGGGTCGGGGGCGCCGTCATACCAGAGGAGGAGGAAGGGGCCCCGGCGGTCAGACTCCAGTGGGCCCACGAACAAGCTCGCCGGTTGATCCGGAGCGGGGGGCGGCGCGAAGAAGATGGAGAACGTCCCGCCAGTCCGTCAGATCGCCGCTCGGAGGAGCCCCCCGTGACCACCATGAACTACGCCCCGCACACCACCCAGGCCGTGGCGGCCCGCGCCACGCAGCTCTCGAAGGTGTACGGCCAGGGCGAGACCCAGGTGGTCGCCCTCGACAACGTCTCGGTCGACTTCGGCCAGGGACAGTTCACCGCGATCATGGGCCCCTCCGGTTCCGGCAAGTCCACGCTGATGCACTGCGTCGCGGGCCTGGACACCTTCTCCGGCGGATCCGTGCGGATCGGCGAGACCGAGCTGGGCACCCTCAAGGACAAGCAGCTCACCCAGCTGCGCCGGGACAAGATCGGCTTCATCTTCCAGGCGTTCAACCTGCTGCCGACGCTGACGGCCCTGGAGAACATCACGCTCCCCATGGACATAGCGGGCCGCAAGCCCGACAAGCAGTGGCTCGACACGGTCATCGCCATGGTCGGCCTCTCCGACCGACTGGGCCACCGCCCCACCCAGCTCTCCGGCGGCCAGCAGCAGCGCGTGGCCGTGGCCCGCGCCCTGGCCTCCCGCCCCGAGATCATCTTCGGTGACGAGCCGACCGGAAACCTGGACTCCCGCTCGGGCGCCGAGGTCCTCGGCTTCCTGCGCAACTCCGTCCGCGAGCTCGGCCAGACCGTCGTGATGGTCACCCACGACCCGGTCGCCGCCTCCTACGCGGACCGCGTCATCTTCCTCGCCGACGGCCGGATCGTGGACGAGATGATCAGCCCCACCGCCGACGGCGTGCTGGACCGCATGAAGGCCTTCGACGCCAAGGGCCGTACGAGCTGACCCGGTCGCGGGCCCCCCGGCGGGCCCCACGAAGCCACCTCCCAGACTTCCAGCACCAGGACTGACATACCCATGTTCCGTACCGCCCTGCGCAACGTCCTCGCGCACAAGGCCAGGCTGTTGATGACGGTGCTCGCCGTCACCCTCGGCGTCGCGTTCGTCTCCGGCACCCTCGTCTTCACCGACACCCTCAAGAAGTCCCTGAGTAGCCAGTCCGCCAAGAGCTACGACGGCGTCGCCGTCTCGGTCAGCTCCTACGGCCAGACCCGCGGCGAGGACGGCCAGAAGGAGGGCGACCCCGGCATCGGCCAGGCCACCCTCGACAAGGTCGCCAAGACGGGCGGCGTCGCTTCGGTCACCGGCCGCGTCACCGGCTTCGCCGGCATCGGCGACGAGAAGGGCAAGCTGATCGGCCAGGGCTGGTCGAACGCGGGCTCCAACTTCGCCCCCGGCAAGGACGGCAAGGACCCGCGCTCCGCCTTCGTCGAAGGCGCCGGACCGACCAAGGCCGACCAGATCGCCCTCGACAAGGACAGCGCCGCCGCCGGTGACTACAAGGTGGGCGACAAGGTCCGCGTCGCGACGAAGGGCCCGGTGAAGGAGTACACCCTCAGCGGTGTCTTCACCACCGAGGACGGCGCGGTCAAGGCGGGCGGCAGCCTGGTGCTGTTCACCACCCCCGTCGCGCAGGAGATGTTCCTCAAGCCCGGCTTCTACCAGGACCTGACCGTCGCCGCGCAGGCCGGTACCTCCGCCGACAAGCTGCTCGCGGACATCAAGCCGCTGCTGGACAAGAACGCCCACGCCAAGACCGGCACCGCGCTCGCCGCGGAGCAGGCCAAGGACATCCAGACGCAGCTGAGCGGCATGAGCAACATGCTGCTGGCCTTCGCGGGCATCTCCCTCTTCGTCGGCGTCTTCCTCATCTACAACACCTTCACCATGCTGGTCAGCCAGCGCACGAAGGAACTGGCCCTGCTGCGCGCCGTCGGCGCCGACCGCGGCCAGGTCATGCGCTCGGTGCTCTCCGAAGCCCTCGTCGTCGGCTTCCTCTCCGCCGTGATCGGTCTGGTCACGGGCATCGGCCTGGCGATCGGCATGCGCTCCGCGATGAACTCCTTCGGCGCGAAGCTGCCGGGCGGCGACCTCGTCATCTCCCCCGCCACCATCGTCTGGGCCCTGGTCATCGGCGTCGTCGTCACCGTGGTCGCCGCGGTGCTGCCCGCCTGGCGCACCGGCCGGATCGCCCCGGTCGCCGCCATGGGCAGCGCCCACCTGCCCGCCAGCTCCAAGTCCCTGGTGCTCCGCAACGTCTTCGGTTGCATCCTCGGCGCCCTGGGCGTCGGCGGCACCCTCCTCGGCGTCTCGACCGGCGGCAGCGACGGCCGGATGATCATCGCCGCGGGCGCGTTCTTCCTCCTCATCGGCCTGATCGTGCTGCTCCCGCTGCTGTCGCGGCCGGTCATCGGCGCGCTCCGCCCGCCGCTCCAGAAGGTCTTCGGGGTCCCCGGCAAGCTGGCCGCGCAGAACGCCCTGCGCAACCCGCGCCGCACCGCCGTCACCGCCGCCTCCCTGGCCATCGGCCTGACCCTGGTCACCACCCTCTCGGTGCTCGGCATCACCATGGGCAAGGCCATCGACCGGCTGAGCACGGACAACATCAAGGCCGACTACCGGGTCTCCATGTCCGAGGGCGTGCGCGGCGGCGGCCTGGACAGGTCGGTGCCCGAGACCCTGGCCAAGGCCCCTGGCGTCAAGGAGGTCTCGGCGGTCGCGGAGGGCTCGATTCGGGTCAAGGGCGACTTCCGCCCCACCTCCGGCGTCAACCCGGCGACCATCGCCGACCTGCTGAACGTCCAGGTCACCGCCGGCTCGCTGAGCAGCCTCGGCAAGGGCGAGGTCGCGGTCGCGGAGAAGGAGGCCAAGAAGGAGAACCTCTCGGTCGGCTCCACCGTGGACGCGCAGTTCGACGACGGCCGCAAGGCCCCGCTCAAGGTCGGCGCCGTCTACAAGAACCTGGACGAGCTCGTCTCGCCGTACCTGATCGACTACAAGCTCCTGAGCCCCAGCGGCGAGGAGCAGTACATCCGCTGGGTGTACGTCAACACCACCGCCGGCGCCACCGCGGCGGGCGAGCAGGCGGTCGTCGACGCCCTCGGCAAGAACCCGGCGATGACCGTCGCCACCCAGCAGGACATGCGCGACGAACTGGGCGGCATGATCAACATCGCCCTGAACATCATGTACGGCCTGCTCGGCATGGCGCTGATCATCTCGGTGCTCGGCGTCGTCAACACCCTGGCGATGTCCGTCTTCGAGCGGGTCCAGGAGATCGGCATGCTGCGGGCGATCGGCCTGGACCGCGGCCGGGTCAAGAACATGATCCGCCTGGAGGCCGTCGTGATCTCGCTCTTCGGCGCGATCCTCGGCGTCGGCATCGGCATCTTCCTCGCCTGGGCGGTCGGCTCGACGCTCAGCGACACCGTCCCCGGCTACGCCCTGGTCCTGCCCTGGGACCGGATCGGCATCTTCCTCCTGCTCGCCGGTGTGGTCGGCGTCCTGGCCGCCATGTGGCCGGCGCGCAGCGCGGCCCGGCTGAACATGCTGACCGCCATCAAGACCGAGTAGCCCGGCTCCGCTCGGACAGGGACAGGCCGAAGGGCCCCGCGACCACCCGGTCGCGGGGCCCTTCGCCGTGCCGGTCCGCGCGCCGCCCGCGGCTACTCCCGCCACTCCCGGGTGCGCCGCGCCAGCCCGGAGCTCCCGTCCGCGGGGGTGCGCACGGCCAGCACCTGGTTCACCCCGAGCCGGTTCTGCTCGAAGCCCAGGGCGGAGGCGGCCATGTACAGCAGCCAGACCCGTGCCCGGCCGGGCGAGGTGAGCCGGACCGCCCGTTCCCAGTTCTCCTCCAGCCGGCCGACCCAGGCGCGCAGGGTCAGCGCGTAGTGCTCGCGCAGCGCCTCGACGTCGCGGACCTCGAAGCCCGCCCGCTCCAACTCGCCCACGGTGACGGCGATCGGGGACAGCTCCCCGTCGGGGAAGACGTAGGCGTCGATGAAGGGGTCGATCCGGTACGCCGCCTCCCGGGCCGCCTCGGGCTCGGGCCGCCGCGCGATCTGGTGGTTCAGCAGCCGCCCGCCGGGGCGCAGCAGGGCGTAGAGGTCACCGGCGTACTCGCGGTAGCGGGCGGAGCCGACGTGTTCGGCCATCCCGATGGAGGAGATCGCGTCGTACGGCCCGTCCGTGACGTCCCGGTAGTCCTGGACCCGGATCTCGATCCGGTCGGTCAGGCCCTCCTCCGCGATCCGCTTGCGGGCGAAGGCGGCCTGCTCGCGCGAGAGCGTGATGCCGGTGACCCGGACGCCGTACTCCCGCGCCGCGTGCAGGGCCATCGAGCCCCAGCCGCAGCCCACGTCGAGCAGCCGGTCGCCGGGGCGCAGGGCGAGCTTGCGGCAGACCAGGTCCAGCTTGTCGCGCTGGGCCCCCTCCAGGTCTCCCCCGGGGCTCCAGTAGGCGCAGGAGTAGACCATGGAGGGGCCGAGCACGAGGGCGTAGAAGTCGTTGCCGACGTCGTAGTGGTGGCTGACGGCCCGCCGGTCGCGGATCCGGGTGTGCCGGGCCCCGCCCCGGTGGGGGACCTCCTCGCCGGGCGGCGCGGGCGGGGGCAGCGGCCCGGCCAGCGCGATCAACTCCCGCAGCGCGGCCCGCGCGGCTCCGTCCCGTACGGTCCCCAGCGCCCCGGAGGCCGCGGCCAGCGCCCCGCGGACGCGGCCGGCGGGCACGGCGGCGCCCGGGTCGGGGTCGCGCTGCCAGAGCAGCCCCGAGACCCGGTCGAGCAGGTCGTAGAGATCGCCCTCGACGGTCAGGTCCCCGGAGACCCAGGCCCGGGCCAGGCCCACTTCGCCCGGTTTCCACAGGATCCGGCGCAGGGCCCGCCGGTGGTGCAGGACGAGTACGGGGCCGGGGCCGTGCCCCGGGTCGTCGGGCGGACCCGCCTCACTGCCGTCCCAGGCGCGGATCCGGACGGGCAGGGGGACACCCAGCAGGGTCTCGGCAAGAGCGGCCAGCCGCGGCGCGGCGTCGGTCATGGCGCACACCTCCAGTAAGGCTCCGACCTTTGCCTCTACCCACCGCGCACAGCGGGTAAGCGGGCCGCGACACGCCGTGGGACCGGCGGACGCACCGAAGGGGCCCGCCCGCACCACGGATGGCGGGAAGGCCCCTTCGGGGTCGTACTGGGATGTTTCCGGTCAGGCCCGGGTCAGGAAGCCTTGGCCTTCTCGGCGGCGGGAGCCGTCACGGCGGCCGGAGCCGGGGCCGGCTTGGCGGCCTCGTAGAACTCCTCGCGCGGGGTCTCCAGCGCACCGAGGGAGACGACCTCGCGCTTGAGGAACATCGCGAGGGTCCAGTCGGCGAAGACGCGGATCTTGCGGTTCCAGGTCGGCATGGCCATGCCGTGGTAGCCACGGTGCATGTACCAGGCGAGCCGGCCCTTGAGCTTGATCTTCATGCCGCCCATGACGATCATCGCGACGCCCTTGTGGAGGCCGAGGCCCGCCACCGCACCCTTGTTGGAGTGCGAGTACTCGCCCTGCGGGAAGCCCCGCATGCCCGAGATGACGTTGTCCGCGAGGACCTTGGACTGGCGCAGCGCGTGCTGGGCGTTCGGCGGGCACCAGGCGTTCTCGACGCCGGCCTTGCGGGACGCCATGTCCGGGACCTGGGCGTTGTCGCCCGCGGCCCAGATGTAGTCGGTGCCGGTGACCTGGAGGTCGGCGCCGGCGTCGACGTGGCCGCGCGGGCCCAGGGGCAGGCCGTAGCGGGCCAGCACCGGGTTGGGCTTGACGCCCGCGGTCCACACGAGGGTGTTGGAGTCGACCTCGAGGCCGTTCTTCAGCACCACGTGGCCGTCCACGCAGGAGTCCATGGACGTGTTCAGGTAGATCTCGATGCCGCGCGACTCGAGGTGCTCCTTGCCCCAGGTGCCGAGCTTGGGCCCGACCTCGGGAAGGATCTTGTCGGCCGCGTCCACCAGGATGAAGCGCATGTCCTCGCGCTTGATCGTGGAGTAGTACTTCGCGGCGTCGCGGGCCATGTCCTCGACCTCGCCTATGGTCTCGGCGCCGGCGAAGCCGCCGCCGACGAAGACGAAGGTGAGGGCCTTGCGGCGGACGTCCTCGTCCGTCGTGGACTCGGCCTTGTCGAGCTGTTCGAGGACGTGATTGCGCAGACCGATGCCCTCTTCCACGCCCTTCATGCCGATGCCCTGTTCGGCCAGGCCGGGGATCGGGAAGGTGCGCGAAACGGCGCCGAGCGCGATCACCAGGTAGTCGAAGGGCAGCTCGTACGCCTCGCCGACGAGCGGCGTGACGACGGCGACCTTGCGGTCCTGGTCGATGCTGGTGACCCGGCCGGTGAGAACCTCAGCCTTGGGCAGCACGCGTCGCAGCGGGACGACGACGTGCCGAGGCGAGATACTGCCTGCGGCCACTTCGGGGAGGAAGGGCTGGTAGGTCATGTACGAGCGCGGGTCGACGACCGTGACGGTCGCCTCGCCGTAGCGCATCTTCTTGAGAATGCGCTTGGCTGCATACAGGCCTACGTACCCACCGCCTACAACGAGGATCCTGGGACGCTCCGTGGTGCTCATGGAACGAGTATCCAGCACCCGAAGGGGGGGCGCTCGTGAGCCCCTTCACAAGGTGCTAGGACCCCTCTGTTACACTGCGCGGCCCACGTGACGGAGGTCATGCCGCGAAGGGGGAACCACCGCATCGCGGGAGTCGTTGTCCACCCGCTCTGAACTGGCACTCCGGCCTATCGACGGGGTAGACCACGCCTCTCGTGGATACCTACGGACCGACCTCCGGGCCGTCCACGATTCAGACGAACACCCTCACGAAACAGGCCCGTCGGCCTCGAAATGCCATCCAAAGGCCCCCCGATGAGCCCATCGGCCTTCTTTTCCTTGTGAAGAACTTCACGAACTTCATGTGGACGACGGGACTTCCGCCCCCCGAAGAGGGCCCTACGACCCCCCGACCAGCGCCGCTGTACACCCGCCCGGGGCCGGGCCCGGGCGGGTGCGCAGTGAGGGGGCGGTGAGGGAGGGCGGTTACGCCGGGAGGCGGGCCGCGCTCCAGGCGATGCCGTCGAGGATGTCGTGTTCGGAGACGACGACCTCCTTGGCGCCGGTGCGCTCCATGATCGCGCGCAGGACGAGGGCGCCCGCGCCGATGACGTCGACCCGGCCGGGGTGCATCACGCCGATGGACGCGCGCTCCGCGTGCGTCAGGGTGAGCATGCGCTCGCTGACCTCGCGGACCGCCTCGTAGGAGATCCGGCTGTGGTGGATCGCCCGCGAGTCGTACTCCGCCAGGCCCAGGGCGATGCCCGCGACCGTGGTCACCGAGCCGGCCAGGCCCACCAGGGTGCGCGCCTCGCCCAGCGGCACCGTCTCGGCCGCCAGGTCCAGCGCGGCCTCGATGTCGGCCCGTATGGCGGCGACCTGCGCCTCGGTCGGCGGGTCGGTGACGACCCCGTCGACGACCAGGTGGCGTTCGGTCATCCGGACGCAGCCCACGTCGACGGAGCGCGCGGCGCGCACGTGCTCCTCGCCGACGACGAACTCGGTCGAGCCGCCGCCGATGTCCACGACGAGGTACGGCTTCGCGAGGTCGTCGCGGCCCGTCAGCTCCTTGGTGGCGCCGGTGAAGGAGAACTCCGCCTCCTGGTCACCGCTGATCACCTCGGGCTCCACGCCCAGGATGTCCACGACGCCCCGGACGAACTCGTCCCGGTTCTCCGCGTCGCGCGAGGCCGAGGTGGCCACGAAGCGGATCCGTTCGGCGCCCAGCTCCTTGATCACGGCGGCGTACTCGCGGCAGGCCGCGAAGGTGCGCTCCAGCGCCTCCGGCGCCAGCCGGCCGGTCCGGTCCACGCCCTGGCCGAGCCGGACGACGATCATCCGCCGGTCCAGCTCGATCAGCTCGCCGGTCTCCGGGTCGCAGTCGGCGACCAGCAGGCGGATGGAGTTCGTACCGCAGTCGATGCCCGCGACGCGCGTCACGCGTCCGCCTTCTGCGCGCACGGGGTGACGCAGGCGCCCTTCGCCCACCACTCGGGCAGCATCGCCAGGGCCTCGTCGCCGAACGGGTTCACACCGGGGCCCGCGGCCAGCGAGTGGCCCACCAGCACGTGCAGGCACTTCACCCGGTCGGGCATGCCGCCCGCGCTCGGGAAGCCCTCCAGCACCTCGATCGCGTCGCGCCGGGTGATGTAGTCCTCGTGCGCGGCCCGGTAGGCCGCGGCCAGCTCCGGGTCGGTGGCGAGCCGGGCCTGCATCTCCTTCATCACGCCGTTGGCCTCCAGCGTGCCGATGGCACCGGCGGCCCGCGGGCAGGTCAAGTAGTACAGCGTGGGGAACGGCGTGCCGTCGGGCAGGCGCGGGGCGGTCTCGACCACGTCGGGCTGCCCGCAGGGACAGCGGTGCGCGATGGCGCGCAGTCCGCGCGGCGGGCGGCCGAGCTGCTGCTCGAACGCGGCGATGTCCGCGTCCGTCGGCTCGGTCCGTGCGGTCTGGGGCGGGGGCGTCTGCATGCCTGGGATGCGTCTTTCGGTTGAGAGGTCGGTCGGTGGACGTCAGTCGGCGGGCCGGTCGGCCTTGTCGATGCCGTCCCAGACGTTCGAGTACCAGGGCCGGTCGGCCGTCGCCGTACCGGTGCGGCGGTGCTCCGCGGCCTCCGAGTCGACCATGGTGAAGCCGATCTCCCCGGGGCGCACGTAGTGCAGGTGCCGGCGCGCCTGCTGCTCCGCGTACGCGCGGTCCTGCCAGCGGGCCTTCTCGTCGCGGAGTTCGTCCAGCCGCTTGCGCGCCCGGTCGGCGGCCTGCTGCTGGTCCGCGATCTCCGAGCGCTGGGAGACGTACTGGCGCATCGGATAGGCGAGGGCGACGACCAGCGTACAGAGGACGAGCACCAGCAGCGCGGCCCGGCCGGTCAGCCTGCTGCGCCGGACCTGGCGCCGCGACTGCGAGCGGTACACGTGGGCCGCGGTCCGCTCGCCCAGCTGCTTGAGCCTGGTCGCGGTCGAGAAGGTGGAGAACCGATCCCGGTTCCCGGCCATTGACTCCGCCTCCCCTGTACCCGCACACAGCAATACGTCCCCGCACACGGTACGGGACCGAGCGCGGGGACGTACGGAGGCTGTCGGGCCCCGCGGGGATGAACCCGCGCAGGCCCGTCCGGCAGCCCGTCCGGAAGGTGATCCGGAGGGGATCAGCCCTTGAAGCGCGGGAAGGCGGAGCGGCCCGCGTACACGGCGGCGTCGTCGAGGATCTCCTCGATGCGCAGCAGCTGGTTGTACTTGGCGACGCGGTCCGAGCGGGCCGGGGCGCCGGTCTTGATCTGACCGCAGTTCACGGCGACCGCGAGGTCGGCGATGGTGACGTCCTCGGTCTCGCCGGAGCGGTGCGACATCATGCACTTGAAGCCGTTGCGCTGGGCCATCTCGACGGCGTCCAGGGTCTCGGTCAGCGAACCGATCTGGTTCACCTTCACGAGCAGGGCGTTCGCCGAGCCCTCTTCGATGCCGCGGGCGAGGCGCTCCGGGTTGGTGACGAAGAGGTCGTCGCCGACGATCTGGACCTTGGCGCCCAGCTTGTCCGTGAGGACCTTCCAGCCGGCCCAGTCGTCCTCGTACAGCGGGTCCTCGATGGAGACCATCGGGTACGCGGAGACGAGCTCCTCGTAGTACTCGGTCATCTCGGCGGCCGAGCGGGACTGGCCCTCGAACTCGTACTTGCCGTCCTTGTAGAACTCGGACGCGGCGACGTCGAGCGCCAGCGCGATGTCCTTGCCCGGGACGTAGCCGGCCTGCTTGATGGCCTCGACGATGAGGTCGAGCGCGGCGCGGTTGGACTCCAGGTTCGGGGCGAAGCCGCCCTCGTCGCCCAGACCCGTGGAGAGGCCCTTGGTGTGCAGGACCTTCTTGAGGGTGTGGTAGACCTCGGCGCCCCAGCGCAGGGCCTCGGAGAAGGACTCCGCGCCGATCGGCGCGATCATGAACTCCTGGATGTCGACGTTGGAGTCGGCGTGCGACCCACCGTTGAGGATGTTCATCATCGGAACGGGCAGCAGGTGCGCGTTCGGGCCGCCGAGGTAGCGGAAGAGCGGGAGGTCCGAGGCCTCGGACGCGGCGTGGGCCACGGCCAGGGAGACGCCGAGGATCGCGTTGGCGCCCAGCGAGCCCTTGTTGTCGGTGCCGTCCAGGTCGAACATGGCCTGGTCGATCAGGCGCTGCTCGGTGGCGTCGTAGCCGACGAGCTCCGGGCCGATCTGCTCGATCACGGCGAGGACGGCCTTCTCGACGCCCTTGCCGAGGTAGCGGTTGGGGTCACCGTCACGAAGCTCGATGGCCTCGAATGCACCGGTGGAGGCGCCGGACGGAACTGCAGCACGGCCGGTGCTGCCGTCGTCGAGGCCAACCTCGACCTCGACCGTGGGATTGCCTCGGGAGTCCAGGATTTCCCGGGCTACGACGACGTCGATGGACGGCACGAGCATCTCCTTCTGGGATGTGACGCTGGGTGTGCGGTGGCGTGTCAGGCCGTGGGATGGCCTTGCCGCCTAGAGCCTAACCGGCTCCGGGCACTCGGCCAGCCGAGCAACCGCTCCGTGGGACGAAAAAGGGTCTGAATACCCCTCTTACGGGACATACGGAAGGGCTGGCGGGATGCCGAAGGATCCCGCCCCCGCCTGCACGAACGCCACCGCCCGGCGCGTCGGGGGGAGACGCGCCGGGCGATGGCGAATTATGCGTACCGCGAAGTCCGCGCGGTCCTACCGCGCGGCGTCACGGTCGGTGTCACCGCGCGGTGTTACCGCGGGATTCAGCTGAGCTTCAGCTTCTGACCCGGGAAGATCAGGTCGGCGTCCGGCACGGTGTCCTTGTTCAGCTCGTGCAGCTTCTGCCAGCCGCCCTTGACGCCGTTCGCCTGGGCGATGGTGCCGAGGGTGTCACCGGACTTGACCTCGTAGGAGCCGGTGCCCGTCTTGGGGGCCGCGGTCGACGGGGCGCTCTTGGTGGGGGCCGGGGTCTCGGCGCGCTCGGAGCGGGTGACCGGGGCCTCGGGGCGCTTGGTCTCCTGCTTCGGCTCGGCCTTCTTCTCGACCTTCTTCTCCGGCTTGGTCTGCTTGGGGGTCTCGGCCGAGCCGCCGTTGTAGGCGGAGTTCGACAGGCCCACGCCACAGGACGGCCACGCGCCCTTGCCCTGGCCCTTGAGGACCTTCTCGGCGATGGCTATCTGCTGCGCCTTGGTGGCCTGGTTCGCCTGCGGGGCGTACGCCTTGCCGCCGTACGCGGCCCACGTGGAGGACGAGAACTGCACGCCGCCGTAGTAGCCGTTGCCGGTGTTGATGGACCAGTTGCCGCCGGACTCGCACGCGGCGACGGCGTCCCACTGGGAGGCGGTCGCGGCGCTCGCGGCGCCGGCGGTCATCAGCGGAGCCGCCACGGCGACACCGGCGACACCGACGAGGGTGACGACACGGGTGGCCTTGGAGGCGCGACGGTGCTTGCCCTTGCCGGAAAGCAGCATGGTTTTCTCCTCACCGACGCCTGCGAAGTGAGCTGTCGGGTTCGGGCGGATGAGTTGCCCGGTCGCGCACCGAGGTGCGCGGCTTAACCCCAAGCCGGTTCCGTGACCATCTCTCAATGGCCGGTTCCGGCACTTACCTTGGTTCCCCCGCTCCTGCCTTCGGCGCTTGCGCGACGTGTTCCCTCCGTCCGCCGGCAGGATTCGGCGATGCGGTCGAAGGAGCCCGCGGTGGCGAGCGATTCAGAAGGTAGACAGGTCTCTCCCCGATGTTCAACGAGGGACATCGGGGAGAAACGGGCCCTACTTGCGCTCTCGGGACGGGTGTTTGCCCAGGTGGGAGCGGGGTTTTGGGCAGTCACCGAGCAGGACACGCCAGTTGAACGGAAGAGATGCATGTCTCATTTGCACGAAAGGGACATACCTGGCGATCTTCGCGCCCGAAGTGCCCCTATTTCTGGCTTAGATCGAGATTCTGCCCCGGGGTGATCAGGTCGGCGTCATGCCCGATGACCTGCTGATTGGCCTCGTAAAGGGCATTCCAGCCACCCTCGACCCCCTTGGCCTTCGCAATGTCCGTCAGATTGTCGCCGGCCTTCACCGTGTACGACGGGTCGGACGCCGCGTCAGAGCCGACCGGGGCCTCCGCGGCGGGCGTTCCGCGGTGCTTTCCACCGGCTCCGGCCGTTTCGCCCTGCGCAGCGGCCGCCGAGCCGGCCGGGGTCGTCGGGGTCGTGGAGGGCGTCGGGGCCGTGGGAACAGCGGTGTTGGACGGGGACGTCGTCGGACCGGTGGGGGCCGTCGAACCGCCGGGCACGGACGGGGCGGGCGTTCCCGTCGACCCCGCCGACCCCGTCGGGGCGCCGGGGCCGCCGGAAACCGGAGCCGGGTCCGGCATGACGGGCAGCACGGACGTCAGCGGGGACTGCGGCATCGCCGCGAAGTCGCCGGGCGCGCCGGTGGCTCCGGGGATGTGCCCGGTCGAGGTCGGCGTGGCCGCCGGGGCCGGCGCGCCGGCGAGCGAGCCGGGCGCGGGGGAGGCGGATCCCTCGGGTCGCACCGGGGTCGGCGCGACGGAACCGGAACGTCCGGGGACACCCGGGTCCACCGTGGCCGTCGGGCCGCCCCGGGTGAGCCCGGAGGACTCCCCGCACAGCGGCCAGGCCGTCGGTCCCTGCGCGGCGAGCACCCGCTCGGCGATGGTGATCTGCTGCGAGCGGCTGGCCAGGTCGGGGCGCGCCGCGAACTCCAACCCGCCCGCGTTCTTCCACTGGTCCAAGGTGAGCTGGAGTCCGCCGTAGGACCCGCTGCCGAAGTCGGCGCTCCAGGTCCCGCCGCTCTCGCACTCGGCCACCGAGTCCCAGGTGGTGGTCTCGGCCGCGCTCGCGCCGGAGGCGGCGAACAGTGGCAGGGCGAGTGCGGAGCCTGCGACTCCGGCGGTGACGACGAGTGCGGGGACCTGACGGGGGCGTCTGTGGCGGCCGTTCCCGGAACGCATGAGGGTGGACCTTTCGCGTGGCGGCGGGGGCGACGCGAACCTAGCCCGGTTCGAACGCTTGTCACAAGTCGATGATGCGCAGATCACGTCGAGGTCACAGAGTTGACTGTGCGTCAGCTGTGGCGCCCGGGACGGGTCATTCCGCTTCCGGAACGTTTGGGGTTGTGAACCTGACGGGAAGCGTGCGCAGGCCACGCATGATCAGTCCGCCGCGCCAGCGCAGCTCCTCGGGGGGAACGGCGAGTTCCAGATCCGGCAGACGCGTCAGCAAAGTCGCGAGGGCCGTCTGACCCTCCAACCGGGCCAGCGGAGCACCGATGCAGTAATGGATGCCGTGTCCGTATCCGAGGTGCTGGTTGTCGCTCCGCGAGAGGTTCAGGGCGTCCGGATCGTCGAACCGCGCGGGGTCGCGGTCGGCCGCCGCGAGCACGACGAGCACCGGGTCGCCCGCCGGGATGTCCTGGCCGCCCAGGGTCAGCGGCCGGGTCGCGTAGCGCCACGTCGCCAGCTCCACGGGACCGTCGTAGCGCAGCAGCTCCTCGATCCCGGTCTCCAGCAGGGCGCGGTCGCCGGCGGCGAGGGATTCCTGGAGGAGCGCGCGCTGATCGGGGTTGCGGAACAGCGCGTAGGTGCCGTTGCCGATCAGGTTGATGGTGGTCTCGAACCCCGCGAAGAGGAGCACGAAGCACATGGCGGTGGCCTCGGCCTCCGTCAGGTGGTCCCCGTGGTCGCTCGCCCGGATCAGGTCCGAGATGAGGTCGTCGCCCAGATCGTCCCGCTTGCGGTGGATCAGCTCGCCGAGGTAGGCGCGGATCTTCTTCACGGAACGGGCGACCCCGCCGCGCGGCCCGCCGCCGTGCCGGATCATCATCCCGGCCCAGTCGCGGAAGTCGTCCTGGTCCTCGCGCGGTACGCCGAGCAGCTCGCAGATGGCGTAGATGGGGAGCGGGAAGGCGAACTCGTGGATGAGGTCGGCCTCCCCCTTCCGCGCGAAGGCGTCGATCAGGTGGTCGGTCAACTCCTGCACCCTGGGGGCGAACTCGGCGACCCTGCGCGGGGTGAAGGCCTTCGAGACCAGGCGGCGCAGCCGGGTGTGGTCCGGCGGGTCGATGTTCAGCAGGTGGGTCATCAGGCCCGCGCTGCGCTCTCCCGGAATGCCCGTCTTGCCGGGCTCGGCGTGGTGCACCGGGTTCTTGCTCAGCCGCTGGTCGGCGAGGGCCTGGCGGGCGTCCGCGTACCGGGTGACCAACCAGGCCTCGACCCCGCTGGGGAGCGTGGTGCGGTGCACGGGCGCGTGCTCGCGCAGCCAGGCGTAGGCCGGGTAGGGGTCGGTCGCGAACTCCCAGGTGAAGAGTTCGGGGCCGCCGACGGGGTCGGCGACCGGGCAGCCCGCCACCGGGGCGGCGGGGGCGGCGGAGGGCTCGGCGGGGGTCTGCGCGGGAGGCTGCGCGGGGGTCTGCTGGTGCACCAGGCGACCGTACCCCGCCCCTCGCCGGTCATCCCATATGACTGGTTTTCCGCGGCTGGCCGTAGATCACCCTTCCCTTGACCCCGCCTTCGCGGCCACTCCTACTGTCGCTCTTGTGGATGTGAGGATCTTGAAGAGCAGCTTCGCCGTGGTGGAACGACGGGCCGAACACGCGGTCAAGTACTTCTACACCCACCTGTTCTGGCACAACCCCGACATCCGCGCCCTCTTCCCGGCCGAGCCCCGGGACATGGAACGCCAGCGCGACCGGCTCTTCGCCGCGCTCACCCACGTCATCGCGCACATCGACGACGAGGAGCTCGTCCCCTATCTCCGCGACCTCGGCCGCGACCACCGCAAGTTCCTCGCGGGCCCCGAGCACTACGACGCCGTCGGCACCAGCCTGCTCGCCGCGCTCGCCGAGGCCGGCGGCTCCGCCTGGACCCCGGTCGTCGAGAAGGCGTGGAGCGAGGCCTACCGGGCGATAGCCGACGTGATGCTCGCGGGCGCGGCCGCGAGCCAGGACCCGCCGTGGTGGGACGCGGAGGTGGTGCGGCACCTGCGCTACGGCGCGGACATCGGCGTGCTGACGCTGCGGCCGCACCTGCCGCTCCCCTATCTACCGGGCCAGTACGTCAGCGTGAGCAGCCCCCGGGTGCCGACCACCTGGCGCACCTACTCCCTCGCCAACGCGCCCCGCGCCGACCACACCCTCGACCTGCACGTCAGCCGGATCGAGGGCGGCCGCCTGAGCACCGCGCTGGTCCGGGACGTCGTGCCCGGCGAGGTGGTGCGGCTCGGCGCCGCGGGCGGCCGGGTCACCCTGCGCGCGGCGGACCGGCCCGCCACCTTCATCGCGGCCGGGACCGGTTGGGCCCCCGTGCGGGCCATGCTGGAGGAGCTGATGGCGCGGGCCCGGCCTCCCGAGCACGACGTACGGCTCTTCGTGGTCGCGCGCGACGGGGCGCACCTCTACGACCGGCCGCTGATCGACGCCCGGGCCGCGCGGCACCGCTGGCTCGCCGTCACCTACATCACGCCCGCGCCGGGGCGTCCCCGCATCGAGGCCACCGCGCGGCTCGCGACCGCGCTGGGCAACCGCGGCCTCTGGCCCGACCAGGACGTCTACCTGAGCGGGCCGCCGCAGTTCGTCACGGAGACCGCCGCTCTGCTGGCGGACCTCGGCGCCACCCCGGGCCGGATCCTGCACGACGCGGTGCCCGCCGTCTCCGGCCCCGGCCACGAGCGGCCGATCGGCTTCGGCGAGTGGTTCCTGAACCGGCCCGACCCGCACTGGCACGATCCCGGCGGGCGGGCCCCGCTCCGTTAGCGGCGCTCAGCCCCCGGCGGCCGCGCGGTAGGCCGCCGCGGCGGGGACGAGGACGGCGTCCACACCGGCGGGCGGCTTCTGCGCGGCCACCTTCTGCACCATGAGGATCACGTCGCCCTGGCGGACGAAGCCCGTCTCGCCGAGGAAGGGGTCGGCCACGCCGTCCATGGTCGACCTGGTCCGCAGCACCAGGCCCTCGTCCCCCACCGCGTCCGTCGTGGCCAGGGACACGGTCGTCTCCCCCGAGGTGCCGCTGACGAAGGTGTCCTTATAAGAAGGACAGCGCGCCACCGCGTCGCGGATCGCGCTCATGACCGCCGCCGCCCCGCCGGGCGCGTACCGGTCGAGCGACTCCTGGCCGAACCAGCCCTCGGACACCTCCTCACCGGCGTCACCGGTGATCTCGGGCAGCTCCATCTCCACGCCGACCGCCACGTCCTCCAGCGGCGGGGCGTGCCGGGTCAGGAAGGACTCGACCCCGAGTTCGGAGCAGGGCATCGAGGCGAGCGGCACGGTGGAGGCGGGGGCGTGGGGCGCGCCGGTCGTCGTCGCCTCGATCTTCGCCGTGTTCAAGCGGAAGCCCTGCGGGAGCCGGCCCTGGGTCAGCAGGCCGTCGCGCAGCCGCCCTTTCCCGGGCCCCGCGGCCGCCGCGCCGGCCGACGCGGACGCCACCGGCGCCGCAGCCGGCGCCGCACCCGCCGACGGCCCCGGCGAGCACGCCGCCGTACCGAGAATCACCGCGATGACCACCGCTTTCGCGGCATGACGAGCACGCACCGGTCCGCCCCCTCAGATCTGTGGTGGCTCACCCTCGCACACGGCCTCCCCTTGTCCAGGGGTTCTACAGGGGGCGGACCCCCTCGGCCGCGCGGATCGCGTCCCGGTAGGCCCGGGCCGCCGCGCGCAGCGCGGTCTCGGGGTCGGTGCCCGCCGCCTCGGCGCGCGCGGCCAGCGCCAGCAGTTCGTAGCCGATGCCCTCGCCGCCCGGCAGCGGCACCTCCAGCCCGCCCGCGCGGACCCGGCCGGCGAGCTTCGCCGCGAGCGCCAGCCCGGGCTGGCCCACCGGGACCCCGTCGGTCACCGATTCCCGCCGCTTCTCGACGGCCTTGGTCCGCTGCCAGATCTCCTGGACCTCGTCGGGGGTGCGCGCCACCTCGTCGCCGAAGACGTGCGGGTGCCGGTGGATCAGCTTCTCGACCAGGCTGCCGGCCACGTCGTCGATGGAGAAGGGCTCCTCGTCCTCCCCCGCTCCCCCTTCTTCCGCGATGCGCGCGTGGAAGACGACCTGGAGGAGTACGTCGCCCAGCTCCTCCCGCAGCGCGTCGCGGTCGCCGTCCTCGATGGCCTCGACGAGCTCGTACGCCTCCTCGATGCCGTACTTCGCCAGGCCCTCGTGCGTCTGGCGGGAGGTCCAGGGGCAGGCGCGCCGGACCCGGTCCATGACCTGGACCAGGTCGAGCAGCCGGGCGCCGGGCAGGTCGTAGGAACCGGGCAGCAGTTCCAGGTCGGGCATGGCGACGCGGCCCGAGCCGGCGAGGCGGGCCAGTCCGTCGGTGAGCCGCTGGTCGCCCTCGCCGCTCGGCAGGACCACCACGGTGCGGCCCCCGGCGCAGGCCTCGACCAGCGCCTGGGCGTCGGGCACCGCCGTCTCGACCTCGACGCCCGCCTCGCGCAGGTACGGCAGCTGCGGGTGCCCGGGGTCGGCGCACAGCACCCGGTCCGCGGCGTGCAGGGTCTGCCAGGCGGACCAGGACAGCAGGCCGGGCGCGACCCGGTGGCTGGCGGTCAGCAGGACGATGCGGCCGGTGGGGGCGGCGGGAGCGTGGTCGTCGTTCACGCTCCGAACCTACCTCCGGTGGCGGCTCAGGCTCCTGCGGGGGCCTGCTCGGGCCGGGTCCGCTGGTTCACCCACGGGGTCTCGGCGTCCCCGATCGCGATCTGCTTGACGTCCCAGGCCCCGTAGCGCGGGTTCACCTCGATGTGCAGCTCCTTGGCGGCGGCGGCGAGCGGGACGAGGACCTTGTCCTCGCCGAAGCGGTCGCTGAGCTTGCCGAGGAGCAGCTGGAAGCGGAACTCGCCGTCGATCTGGTCGGGCGCGAGCGGGACCCGGGCCTGCAGGGCCGCCTGCTCCAGCTCGGCCGTGCCCTTGGCCTGGGCGACCTGCGCCTTGCGGACGTCCTCGACGTCCTTGACGCTGACCGACAGTCCGGCGTCGGCCGCGGCCTTCTCCAGGACGCGCAGCTGGATCATCTTGCCGAGCTTGACCCGCTCCAGGCCGGCGCTGGACTCGATCAGCTGCGCCGACCGCTCATCGCGGCCCTGGGCCGTGCGGACGTCCTTGACCTGCGCCTGGAGCGCTGCGGTGGTGATCCGTTCGCCGCCGACCACGGCCGCCGTGCCGGGGCGGACCTCGGCGGAGGAGCAGGCGGACAGGAGGGGGGCCGCCACGAGCAGGGCGGCGGATACGGAGAGCGCTGTGCGACGGTGCAAAGGAGCCTCCCGGGCCGGGCTGGATTGTGCTTTGGTGCACAAGGGCCTTGCGGTGATCGATAGTATGCAGTCCGGGGCGTCCCAGCTACCGCTTCGACCAACGATTCCAAGGGTGTTGGGGTGCGCGTTCACTCCTCGGCCACCCCGCGGTCTTCCGTCGCTGCGAAGGTCGGCCCACCATGCCGACACCACGCTCCCCGCGCTCCCGCAGCCTGGCCGGTTCGGCCCTGGCGGGACTGCTCGCCGCCGCGGCCGTCTGTGCGGGGGACGCCGTCGCCCGCGTCTTCCCCTACGGTCCGCGCCACCGCAGCGTCAACGACCTGGGCAACCAGTTCGTCCCCTTCCACGCCCAGCTGTGGGACCTGCTGCACGGGCGGGCGGCCGGGGACCTGCTCCTCAACTGGCGCTCCGGCTTCGGGACCTCCTTCCTGCCCGACTACGGGACCTACCTGAGCAGCCCCTTCGCACCGCTGGTGGCCCTCTTCCCGCGCGCGGACATCGACCTCGCCGTCTACGTCGTCTCGGTGCTGAAGACGGCGCTCGCCGCGGCGGCGATGGCCTGGCTGCTGCGCACGCAGCGGCGGGGCCCGTGGTGGGCGGCCGGGCTGCTGGGGGCCTCGTACGCGCTGTGCGGCTGGTCGGTCATCGAGGCCTCCTACAACACCATGTGGTTGGACGGCCTGATCGCTTTTCCGCTCCTGTGTCTGACGGGTGAATGGGCGTTGCGCGGGCGCCGCCCGGTCGCCGCCCCGCTGGTCGTCGCCCTGTGCTGGACGGCGAACTTCTACACCGCCTACATGGCCACCCTCGGCGCGGCCCTGGTGCTGCTGGTGCGGCTGGTGCTGACCCGTGAGGGCGTACGGGCCCGCGCCCGCGTGGCGGCGCGCGCGGCCGGGAGCACCGCCCTGGGGCTCGCCCTGGCCCTGCCGGTGCTGGCGCCGCTCTTCCTCAGCTCCCGGCAGGCCTACCCGGGGTGGACCCGGCAGTTCGCGCCCGCGCCCTGGACGGACGTCTTCGCCCGGCTGCTGCCCGCGACCTACAGCTTCTCCTCGCCCGCCCTCTTCGTGAGCGGCACGACCCTGCTCCTGGCCGCCGCGCTGCCGCTGCACCGGGGGGTGCCGCGGCGGGAGCGGCTGTGGTGGAGCGCCCTGGTGGTCGGTGTGCTGCTGTCCTTCCAGTGGACGCCCACCCATCTGGCCTGGCACGTCTTCGCCACCCCCAACGGCAGCCCGTACCGGCAGACCTTCGTGCTGGCCGGGATCCTGGTGCTGGCCGCCTGGACGGCGCTGGCCGCGGGGCGCCCGGGCCCGCGCGCGCTGTGCGGCGGCGCCGCCCTGCTGCTGGCGCTGCTGCTCGCCGCGGCCGGCAGTGCGCTGGCCGGTCCGGTGGCCTACGGGCTCGGCGCGGCCGGGATCGCGGCGGCCGCCGCCGCCTGGTGGCTCGCGGGGGCCCGGCCGCGCCGGTACGGGCCGCTGCCGGGTGCGCTGCTCGTCCTCACCCTGCTGGTCCAGGCGGCGGCGACCACCGCGTGGGGGCACAAGGGCACGCTCGGCGGCCTCGACGACTACCCGTCCTGGGGGGCCGCGCACACCGCGCGCGCCCGGGCGCTCGCCGCCGCCGACGGCTGGCCGGCGTACCGCACGGACCCGGGGCGGCCGGCGCTGACCGGCAACGATCCGCTGTTGCTCGGCGGGGAGGGCGGCTCCTACTACAGCAGCCACACCCCGGACGTCCTCACGCGCACGATGGCGGCGCTCGGCGCCGGTTGGACCTCGCGGGGGCGCAGCGTGCAGAGCCTGGACAGCCCGGTGACGGACGCCGTCTTCGCGGTGGGCGCCCGGCTGCGGCCCGACGGTGCGGTGGGGCGCGCGGCCGTGGTGCCCCCGCTGGTGACGCTCCGCCCGGCCGGGCCGCCGCCCGCCTTCGGGCCCTCGCCCTTCCGCAACCAGGAACTCCTGCTCGGGGCGCGGGTGTACGAGGATCCGGTGGCGCCCGGGGTCTGCCGGGCGGGCACCGACGCCTTCCTCTGGGCGCCCGCCTACAACGCCACGGCCCGCCTCGCGGACGGCGCCCCCTTCCGGCTGAACGGGAACGCCCCGCGCAACCGGGCCGCCGCGCAGCCGCTCGGCACCTCCCGGGGCGCCTCCTCGGCGCTGGTCTTCGACCGGGACGCGCCGGCCGAGTGGACCCTGGCCTGCCTGGACCGGCCGCTGTTGGACGCGGCGGCCCGGGCCCTGCGGGACACGGGCGCGGTGTCGGTGACGGTGGGCGCCCACGCGGTACGGGCCACCCTGCCCGCCGGCAGCTCCGGCACCGCGGTGCTGTCGGTCCCGGCCATCGCGGGCTGGAGCTGCGACGGGGCGCCGGCGGGGGCCCGCCTCGGCCTGGTCGCGGTCCCGGTGACCCCGGCCCGCACCACCGTGAGCTGCGTCTTCCGCCCGCCCGGGCTCACCGCCGGGCTGGCGCTCGCCGCCCCGGCGGCGCTGGTGCTGCTGGCGCTGGCGGTCCGGCCGAGGCTGTCACGGCCGCGCCGGCGGACGAGGGGCTGATCCGCTCAGCGGACCTGGCCCAGCCACTGGAGGGTGCGGCGCACCTCGGTGGGGAAGGGGTGGGCCGGGCCGTGCAGCTGTTCCGCGTCGAAGAGCAGGCGGGCCAGGGTGTCGTGGGCGGCGGCCCGGTCGCCGAGGGAGAGCAGCAGGTGCCCCATCCGGCGGCGCACCTCCAGTGGCAGGCCCGGGTCCGGGTTGGCGTAGTGGTTCTCGAAGAAGGGGAGCAGCGCCCGGTACTCGGCCAGGGCCGCGGCCGCTTCGCCGAGCTGCTCCAGGCACTGGGCGGCGTCGTAGCGGAAGCGCAGGGACTGCGGGTCGCCCGCCGGGAACTCCTCCGCCAGTCGGCGCAGTTCGGGCAGGGCCCGGCGGTACTGGCCGTCGTCCATCAGCGTGGCCGCGTACTGCTTGCGCAGCGAGCGGACCACCGGCGAGTGCTCCCCGTGCTGCGCGACGGCGGCCGGCAGGATCTCGCCGAGGACGTCCACGGCCTGGGTGAGCCGGCCCTCGTCCAGCAGCGCCCGGACCTCGTCGACGGCCGCCGGGATGTCCCGGCGCGGTGCGACGGCGGGCGGGACCTCGGGCCGCGGCGGGGCGCTGACCCGGTCGGGCCAGGGGGCCATCGGGCGCAGGAAGGGACGGGTGGGGTCCAGGGGGCCCGCGGGGACGCCGTGCGAGGGCAGCAGCGGGACCAGCGCCTCGTACACCTCCTGCGCGGAGCCGGGCCGGTCCTGCGGGTCCTTGGCCAGCAGGCGCAGCAGTACCGCTTCGAGCGCCGGCGGGACCTCGGGGCGCAGCTGGCGCACCGGGAGCGGGGGTTCGTAGAGGTGCCGGTGGAGCACGCCGAGGGCGGTGCTCCCGACGAAGGGGACGTTCCCGCTGAGGAGTTCGTAGAGCAGCACGCCGAGGGCGTAGAGGTCGGTGTAGGGGCCAACGGCCCCGCCCATCGCCTGTTCGGGGGCCATGTAGGCGGGGCTGCCGATGGGTGAGCCGGTGTGGGTGAGGCGGGTGGTGTCGGTGTCCATGACGGAGGCGACGCCGAGGTCGAGGACGGTGACCGTGCCGTCGGGGCGGACCATCACGTTGCGCGGCTTGAGGTCGCGGTGCACGATCGGCACCGCGTGCACGGCGGAGAGCACCGAGCACAGCTGCGCGACCACCGAGACCGCCCACTGCCAGGGGTACGGATCGTGCTCGGCCAGGTGGTCGGCGAGGTCGGCGCCCTCGACGTACTGCATGACCAGGTACAGCTCGTCGCCGTCGTTGCCCGCGTCGTGGACGGTGACCAGGCCAGGGTGGTCGACCTGGGCCGTGACCCGGCATTCGCGCACGAAGCGGCGGCGCAGCTCCTCGGCGACGGTGCCGGGGCCCGCGACCTTGTCGGGGCGCAGCAGCTTGACGGCCACGCGGCGGTCGAGCCGCCGGTCGTACGCCGTCCAGACCTGGCCCATGCCGCCCTGGCCCAGGACGGTGGCGAGCTGGTAGCGCTCGCCGATGGTGCGCTCGGTCACCGGCCGTGCCCCTGGCCGTCGGCGCCGCCGTTGCCGTTTCCGTTGCCGTTGCTGTCGCCGTGCTTGCGCAGCAGCTCGCTCAGCTCGTCGAGTTCGGCGCGGACCTGGCCGATCCGCGGGGGCGGCGGGCTCTGCGGGGGCCGCGGCAGGGGCTGGGTCTGCGCCGGAGCGGGCGCGGCGGGCGCGGGCGCGGCGGCCTGCGGCGGGTAGCCGTAGCCGTACCCCGGGGGCTGGTGCTGCTGCGGCATCGGCGGCGGGTACCAGGCGGGGACCGGGGGCCGGTGCTGACGGCGCAGGTCGGCGTAGAGGAAGTAGGCCAGGCTGGCCACGCCGGTCGCGAGCGAGAGCACCATCCCGATGTTGGTCCGGGTGCCCTTGGCGTCGGGAACCGGGTCGGAGCCGACCAGCCAGATCCCGAGGAGGCCGCAGGCCGCGGAGAGCACGAACAGCGCCCAGTCCTTGCCGGCGCGGGTGACGATCGCGAGCCGCAGCATGCTCGCCCACGCGAAGAACCCGCAGCTGAGCACCGGTACCAGCGCGAAGAGCACGCGCAGCGTGATCACGTAGCCCTGGCCGCGCTGCTGTACGTACTGCTCACGCGGCGGCGGGAGGCCGGGCCCGTGCATCGCTGCTCCTGACGGCGGAAATTCGGATGTGCTCGGGGCGAGCGTATACACCGGCCCGCCCGACCGGTCAGGGGATGCGCACAACCGTTGCGGTCCGGCTCACTCCGCGCGGAGCGTGCCGTCCGCGAGACCGTCGTAGAGCCCCTGCACCAGCTGCTCCCCGAGCCGGCCCGCGAGCCGCAGCGCGTCCTCGAACTCGGCGAGCGCGCGGAAGCGTTCGCCGTAGCGGCGCTGGTCCTCCAGCGGCAGCCGGGGCAGCTGGAGGCGGCGCACGTCGAGCCGGGTGGCGGTGGAGGCGTAGCTGGACGCCTGCCGGTTGTTGGCGGTGCCGCGCAGGAATCCGGCCAGGAACCAGGGGTCGATGGCGGCCGGGTCGGGGCGCAGCAGCTGGAGGTTGCGGCCGAGGGCCGCGCCCGCGTCGGCGGGGCCGACGACCCGGGCGACGGCGGCGGCGCCGACGACGGGGACGACGATGTCCCCGGCCTCGGTCAGGACGGGCTCGTCGGCGGAGTCGGCCAGGGTGCCGGAGGGCGCGGTGCCCGCGTACACGTCGTGTTCGGTCAGGACGGGGGCCTCGCCGGCGCCGCTGCCGGTGCCGGCGCGCAGCAGCAGGGCGCCCGCGCGGGCGAGTTCGCCGATGGTGGTGCTGGGCAGCCGGGCGGGCCCGTCGGCCGGTTCGACCGGGGGCGGGGTGAGCCGGGCGGCGCGCTGGAGGGTCTCGTCGAGGCGCGCGCGTACGGCGCCCAGCTCGGCCGCGCCGCCGCCCGCGGTGGCGGGCGGCAGGTGCCGGGCGGGGGTGAGGTCCACGTCGTCGTCGAGGAGTTCGATGACGGGCACGCAGCGGCTCAGGCCCGGCGCGTCGGGGACCTCGCCCGCGCCGGCGGCGCCGTCGTACGCCGTCCAGGCGGCCAGCACCGCGTCGTGCACGGCGGGCCAGGCGGCCCGCTCGCGCCCCTCGCCGCCGCCGAGTTCGGCGGTGTCGACGAGCAGCAGCCCGGGCGGGGCCGGGGCGTGCGCGGCGGGCTTGCGCAGCACCCACAGGTGCAGGGGGATCCCGTACGGGGGCGCGGCGCCGGCCGGGAGCGCGACGACGGCCCGCAGCGCGCCCCGGCGCAGCAGGTCGGCGCGGATGCGGCGGCCGGAGCGGCGGCCGGCGACGGCCGGGGGCATCAGCAGGACGGCGGTGCCGCCCTCGCGCAGGTGCGCCAGGGCGTGCTGGACCCAGGCGAGTTCGGATTCGGTGCGGGCGGGGAAGCCGTACTCCCAGCGCGGGTCGTAGGCCAGCTCCTCGTGGCCCCAGTTCCGCTCGTTGAAGGGCGGGTGGCAGAGCACGGCGTCGACGGCGGGCCGGGGGAAGGCGTCGGCGCGCAGGCTGTCGGCGGCGGCGGTGCGCACCTCGGCGACGCCGTGCAGGGCGAGCCGCAGCGCGGTCAGGGCGGCGAGTTCGGGCGCGCAGTCCTGGCCGTACAGGGCGACCGGCGCGGTGACGGCGCGCAGCAGGCTGCCGGTCCCGCAGGCCGGGTCGAGGACGCTGCGCGCGCCGGCCCCGGCCAGCGCGGCCATCAGCTCGGCGGGGCCGGGCGGGGTCAGCGTGTACTGCCGCGGGTTCGCGTCGAGGTGGCGGCCCAGCAGGAACTCGAAGGCGTTGCGGGCACCGAGGCCCGAGGCGAGCTCGGCGGCGGCGCGCAGCAGCGGCATCGACGCGGGTGCGGCCACCCCGGTCGCCCGGGCCGTCGCGTCGGTCAGCGCGTGGCCCGGGCCGAGGCGGGCGGTGAGCACCTGGGCGAGGACGGGCCGCAGCAGCGCGGCCATCCGCTCGTCGGAGACGGCGCTCAGCTCCAACCAGTCGGTGGGCCGGTCGTGGACGACGAGCAGGGCGCAGCCCGCCTCGACGAGCCCGGCGACGGCGCCGGCGGGGTGGGCGGTGATCTGCTGCCAGACGCGCTCGCGCGGGGGGACCTCGGCGAGCTTGCCCTGGGCGCGCAGCCAGTCCTCGACCTCGGGCAGGGCGAAGGAGGGGCTGGTCTCGCTCCCGCCGACGGGCCTCGGGAAGTCGGCGTGGCGGCGCCGCCAGTTGCTCACCGCCGCGCGGCCGACCCCGGCGAGGCGGGCGATCTCGGCTGCGGTCACCTCAGTGGGGGGGTTCTCCGACATGCGCCGAGCATACCGGTACACACGCGAGAGACCCCTTCACAGTGTGAACGAGATCGCTTCCATGTTTCGTGTTGACTCGGTTCACAGTCTCTGTTGTGATTACTCCCGTCGCACCAACCGGGCCGGTCCCGGCCGCACAGCGAGAGACGAGAGAGGCATTCCCATGTCGCACCACGCCCCGCGCACCAGCTGGACCACCGCCCGCCGCCAGGTGCTCGCCGGCACCGGAGCCGTGCTCGCCCTCGCCCTGGCCACCGCCTGCGGCCCGGTCGAGGACACCCAGTCGGCCGGCAGGACGGACCCCAAGCCCGCCGCGAGCGGCAGCACCGGGCCGAAGAAGGACGAGGCCAAGAAGGTCGCCATCAAGAGCGACGGCACCGTCCAGGTCGGCAAGGACGCCCAGCCCGGCACCTACCGCACGAGCGGCAACACCAAGTCCGGCTGCTACTGGGAGCGACTCAAGGACACCAAGGGCGAGATGGAGTCGATCATCGCCAACGACAACGTGACGGGATCCAGTTACGTGACCCTGGCGGCCGGCGAGTACTTCAAGTCCAGCGGCTGCAAGGGCTGGGAGGCCGTCCCGAAGGACGCGACGGGCACCCCGAAGCCGGAGATCGCCGGCGATGGTGGCATGCTCCGCGTCGGCACGGACATCGCGCCCGGCACCTACAAGTCCGAGGGCCGCGCCAAGGGCAGCCTCAACTGCTACTGGGAGCGCACCAAGGACGCCGAGCACGGCCTCGACTCGATCGCCGCCAACGACAACCCGACGGGCCCGGCGATCGTGACGATCGACGCCGAGGACGCGTACTTCAAGTCCTCGGGCTGCGCCGACTGGAAGAAGTCCTGACCCCCCGCACCACCGGCTCCACCCCTTCCCCTCCCCCGCATCCCCCGCATCCCCCGTAAAGAGAGTCCCCCGTGCGCCCTGCCCGCCTCACCGCCGCCGCGATCGTCGCGACCACCGCCCTGTTCACCCTCACCGGCTGCTTCCCCTTCTCGGGCGGCGACACCGAGAGCGGCCCCTTCCCCGGCGAGTCCGGGTCGAAGGTGGCGAACAAGTCGCTCGACAGCCTGCGCGGCGCCGACTCGCTGACCATCACGGGCACCGTCCGGGACAAGGGCAAGCCGATGAAGATCGACATGGCGATCAGCAAGTCCGGTGACTGCAAGGGGTCGATGGCGGTCGAGGGCGAGGGGTCCTTCGAGCTGATCCGCAACGCCCAGTTCGTCTTCCTCAAGGCCGACGCCGCCTTCTACCGCACCCAGCTCAAGGACCTCCCGAAGGAACAGGCCGACGCGGCGCTCGAACAGCTGGCCGGGCACTGGGTCAAGACGAAGGCGTCGTCGCCGGACTCCAAGGAGCTCTCGGCCCTGTGCGACCTGGACGACCTGCTCAAGGAGTTCGACAAGAGCTCGGGGGCGAAGAAGGACGGGGTGGTGCAGGTGAACGGCGAGTACGCCCAGAAGGTGACCACCCGGACCACCGACGGGACCGAGGACCTCTACGTCGCCACCAAGGGCGAGCCCTTCCTCCTCAAGGCCGTGGAAACCGGCAAGGACCCTTCCGACGTCTCCTTCTCCGGTTTCAACCTGCCGGTCGACGCCGCGTCGCCGACCAAGGACGTCGTCGAGACCGACGGCTGAGCCGGGCCCACGGACGCCCGGGAGCCGCCTCGCGAGGGGAGGGCGGCTCCCGGGTCCTTCGTCGAGCGGACTCGATCAAAGGGGCGTACCGTCTCAAACGGGATGACGGAAGGAGCCCCGCATGGGGATTTTCGACAAGTTCCGGGACCAGGCCAAGGCCAAGGGCAAGGACATCTCGGACAACCTCGAACAAGAGGTCAACGAGAAGACCGGGAACAAGTACGCGGACCAGGTCGACAAGGCCCAGCAGCAGATGGAACAACGCACGGGCATCGACGACGATCCGAACAAGTAGCACCGCACCGGCCGCGGCGGGCGGACCCCAGGTCCCCCACCGCGGCCGTCGCGCGCTATGCGGAGACGACTCCGCCGAGGAACGCGGCCCAGGCGGCGGGGGCGAGCGCCAGCCGGGGCCCTGCCGGGACCTTCGAGTCCCGGACGTGGACGGCCGTGTCACAGCCGGCGACCTCGACGCAGTTGCCGCCCTCGCCGCTGCTGTAGCTCGACTTGCGCCAGTCGAAGGCGACTTCGAGGCACTCGCCACCCTCGCCACCGCTGTAGCTGCTCTTGAACCAGGCCAGACGTGTGGTGTTCATAGTTCTCCCAGCAACTTCTCGATCAGGGCCAGTGACTCGTGGGGCGTGAGTGCCTGTGCCCGGATGATCCCATAGCGCTCGCTGTAGATCCTTACCTGTTCGGGATCGGTGATGAGGTTCGCATGCCCGTAACTCTCGGTGTAGGCAACCTCGTTGCGACCCTTGGGGCGGAGGAGGGTGAACGCGCTGTCCAGGGCGGGGTGCTCGTCCCGGTCCAGCGGCATCACCTGTAGCTGGACGGTTCGCAGACTGCCCACGTCGAGCAGGCGCCGCAGTTGCGCCTGGTGCACCTCCCGGCCGCCCGTCGGGCGCAGCAGGATGGACTGCTCCAGCACGAAACTGAACGTGGGCGCGGGCCACCGGTCCAGGATCACCTGTCGGGCGAGCCGGTCCGCCACGCGCCTCTCGATGGTCTCCTCATCGAGCACCGGCCGCCGATGCCGGAACAGGGCCCGCGCGTACGCCTCGGTCTGGAGCAGCCCAGGAATGGCTTGCACTTCGTAGTAGTGCAGCGCCACGGCCGCCGCCTCCGCGTCGGCGAACTTGCGGAACCAATCGGGGTGCCGCGTCCGGGCCCGCTTCAACGCCTCCTTCACGTCCGGGATGGCCGCCAGCAGGACCCCGCCCGCCCCGAGCGCCCGGTCCGCGTTCTCCAGGAAGTCCGGCTGGGGGGTCCGTACGCCCCGCTCGATGGCGGAGACCAGGTCCTCCCCCACGTGCACGAGGGCGGCGAGCTCCTTCTGCTGGAGGCCCGCCCGTTCCCGCAACACCTTGATGATCTTGCCGAGTGCTCGGAAGAGGTGGGCCGTGCCGTCGACCTCCACGGGCCGCTCCGGCTCCTCTTCGCGCTCCGCCAGGTCGTTCATACGCTGATCCGCCCTCGCCCGTACCGCACGTACACGCAACCGGGGTCGGCCCTACGGGAGTTCTCCGTAGCGCCGCCGTCCCTGGAAAGCGTACGGCGGTCCGGCCACGCTCGGTGAGGTGACGACCGAAAAGAGTGACATGGCACCGGAGTTCCGGCAGCTCCTCTCCGCCACCCCCCGCGGCGCCCGCCTCGCCCGGTACCTCGTCGGGGCGCAGCTCGTGGCCTGGGGCGTGCCGCCGGGCTGCGGGCTGGCCGAGGACGTGGAGCTGGTGGTCGGGGAGCTGGCCGCCAACGCCGTGCTGCACGGGCGGGTGCCGGGGCGGGACTTCGAGGTCCGGCTCGGTTTCGACGGCCAGCGGGTGCGCGTCGAGGTGAGCGACGCCCGGGGTGACGCGGCCCCGCCCGAGGTGCTCCCCGAGGCGGACCCCTGCTGGGCGGAGAACGGGCGCGGGCTGGCGCTCGTACAGGCCGTGGCCCGGGAATGGGGCGTGCGCCCGCGCGGCACGGGCGCCCCCGGCAAAACGGTGTGGGCCCGCCTGTAGGCGCGGGGAACCGGGCCGTCATCATGGGCGCCATGACGAACGGGGAAGAGAACGGACCGGTGGAGTGCCCCGGGTGCGGTACGGACGACAACGTGCCCGTCGCCCGGGTGCGGCGGGCCAAGGACTCGATCGCGCTCGCCCTGGCACCGAACACGACGGGCGACGGCTGCTCGAACGTCCTCGAAGGACTGGTCCTCGCCGGGCTGGCCGCGGCCGCGGGCGCGTACTACGCCGACGACTGGGACTCGCCGTGGCTCCTGCCGGTGGGCATCGTCGCGGCGCTGCTCATCCTGTGGGGCACGGCCGTCGTCGTCCGCGACGCGGGCGGGGCCAAGCGACGCGCGGAGGCCGGTGCGGGTCGGGCTGCCGCGATCGCCGCGCCCGCCCGGTACTGCTCCACCTGCGAAGGGGTGTTCTTCCCGGCGGGCGAGCCGTGGCCGGGCGTGGAGAGCCCGGCCCGCTTCCGCCACCACGTCTGGACCGCAGCGGGCTACGGCGACCAGCTCGACGCCGAAGCCAAGGCGGCGGCGCCGGAGTGAGCACGGGATCCCTGTGGTGGGACGAAGCGATCGTTCCTTGCGCCGGACCCGCGTCGAGCGTCAGCGGGACGTGAGCGGGACGTCAGCGGCCCGCCCTAGCGTCGGCGGCTCGAAGTCCCCGAGGATCTGGAGAACGCGCATGAGCCCCACCCGTCGTGACGTCTTGAAGTGGGGAGTCGGCGCGGGCGCCGCAGCGGCGGCCACGCTCGCCCTGCCGGGCACCGCCCAGGCCGCCGGTTACTACTTCCACGACTGGATGGGCAAGCTGCCCGGCAGCACGCCCCTCATCCACCTGACGATCCCCGGAACGCACGACTCGTGGTGCACCGACCCCGCCAACGGCACCAAATGGGCCCAGACCCAGAACTGGGGTGTTCCCGAGCAGCTGGAGCGCGGGATCCGCTTCCTCGACATCCGACTGAACGGCCTCCAGGGCGCGCCGAACGAATTCGGCCTCTACCACGGCTCCGCCTACCAGGGACACCGCTTCCAGGACGTCCTGGAAGCCTGCCGCAACCACTTCAAGAAGTACCCGGGCGAAACCGTCATCATGCGGGTGAAGAACGAGAACTCGGGCGGGCAGGCCCTCTCGGACGAGGAGTTCCGGCGCCGCTTCAATTACTACCTGGACCCCATGGGCTACCGGAGTCTGGTGTGGACCGCACCGTACTGGCCCACGCTGGGCCAGGTGCGCGGCAAGATCGTCATCGCGGCGGACTTCGCGAACGACTGGGGCATCCTCACCTGGGACAGCAACAAGGCCTTCAACATCCAGGACGACTGGAACACCACCAACTTCACGAAGTCCGCCACCATCGTCAAGCAGTTCGACAACGCCTGGTGGCACCAGGACTCCTCCCAGATGTTCGTGAACTTCACGAGCTACTCCGGCGGGAACTGGCCCCAGCAGAACGCGAAGCTCACGCTTCCGGACGTCCTCAAGTACGTGGAGGCCCGCAAGACCGAGAAGATCCACTTCGGCATCGTGCCGATGGACTTCCCGGACTTCTACCCGGACATCGTGCGCCTCCTGGTCCAGAAGAACTTCCTCTAGACCCTCACGAGCCGAGGATCGTGGTGAGGAACTCCCCCGTCCAGGCGAGGAGTTCCCGCCCGACCAGCGGCTTTCCGCCCACCCGGGCGGTCTTCGGGCGCGGCACCAGCACCTGCGAGGCGGCCGGCTTGAGGACCGTCCCGGGGTAGAGCCGCTTGAGCCGCAGCTCCTGCGACTCGCGCAGCTCCACCGGGCCGAAGCGGATGTTGGTGCCCGCCAGGGTGATGTCGCCGACCCCGCAGGCGCGCGCCAGCATCCGCAGGCCCGCGACCAGCAGCAGGTTCTCCACGGGCTCGGGCAGCTTGCCGTAGCGGTCGGTCAGTTCCTCGCGGACGGCCTTGACGTCCGCTTCCGAGGAGGCGGCCGCGATCGAGCGGTAGGCCTGGAGGCGCAGGCCCTCGCCCGGCGCGTAGTCGTGCGGGACGTGCGCGTCGACCGGCAGCTCGATCTTCACGTCCAGCGGCGCCTCTTCCTGCTCGCCGCCCTCGACGGCGGAGCGGAAGTCGGCGACGGCCTCGCCGACCATCCGGATGTAGAGGTCGAAGCCGACGCCCGCGATGTGACCGGACTGCTCGCCGCCGAGCAGGTTGCCCGCGCCGCGGATCTCCAGGTCCTTCATGGCGACGTACATGCCCGCGCCCATCTCGGTGTGCTGGGCGATCGTCGCGAGCCGCTCGTGCGCGGTCTCGGTCAGCGGCTTCTCCGGCGGGTACAGGAAGTAGGCGTAGCCGCGCTCGCGGCCGCGGCCCACGCGGCCGCGCAGCTGGTGCAGCTGCGAGAGGCCGAAGTTGTCGCCGCGCTCGACGATCAGGGTGTTGGCGTTGGAGATGTCGATGCCGGACTCGACGATGGTCGTGGAGACCAGGACGTCGAACTTCTTCTCCCAGAAGTCGACGACGACCTGCTCCAACTGGCTCTCGCCCATCTGCCCGTGCGCGGTCGCGATCCGCGCCTCGGGCACGATCTCGCGCAGCTTGGCGGCCGCCCGGTCGATGGACTCGACCCGGTTGTGGATGTAGAAGACCTGGCCCTCGCGCAGCAGTTCGCGCCGGATCGCGGCGCCGATCTGCTTCTCCTCGTACGGTCCGACGAAGGTCAGCACCGGGTGGCGCTCCTCCGGCGGGGTGGTGATCGTCGACATCTCGCGGATGCCGGTGACCGCCATCTCCAGGGTGCGCGGGATCGGGGTCGCGGACATCGTCAGGACGTCGACGTTCGCGCGGAGCTTCTTGAGCTGCTCCTTGTGCTCGACGCCGAAGCGCTGCTCCTCGTCGACGATGACCAGGCCCAGGTCCTTGAACTTCGTCTCCTGCGAGAAGAGGCGGTGGGTACCGATGACGATGTCCACCGAGCCCTCCTTCAGGCCCTCCAGGGTGGCCTTCGCCTCGGTGTCGCTCTGGAAGCGGGACAGCGCCCGCACCTTGACGGGGAACTGGGAGTACCGCTCGGAGAAGGTGCCGAAGTGCTGCTGCACGAGCAGCGTGGTCGGGACCAGGACCGCGACCTGCTTGCCGTCCTGGACGGCCTTGAAGGCGGCGCGCACGGCGATCTCGGTCTTGCCGTAACCGACGTCGCCGCAGATCAGCCGGTCCATCGGGACCGACTTCTCCATGTCCTCCTTGACCTCGGCGATCGTGGTCAGCTGGTCGGGCGTCTCGGCGTACGGGAAGGCGTCCTCCAGCTCCCGCTGCCAGGGGGTGTCCGGGCCGAAGGTGTGGCCGGGGGCCGCCATGCGGGCGCTGTAGAGCTTGATGAGGTCGGCGGCGATCTCCTTGACCGCCTTCTTCGCCTTCGCCTTGGTCTTGGTCCAGTCGGCGCCGCCGAGCCGGTGCAGGGTCGGGGCCTCGCCGCCGACGTACTTGGTGACCTGCTCCAGCTGGTCGGTGGGGATGTAGAGGCGGTCGCCGGGCTGGCCGCGCTTGGCGGGGGCGTACTCGACGAGCAGGTACTCGCGGGTGGCGCCCTGGACGGTGCGCTGGACCATCTCGACGTAGCGGCCGACGCCGTGCTGCTCGTGCACGATGTAGTCGCCGGCCTGGAGGGTCAGCGGGTCGATGGTCTTGCGGCGCCGGGTCGGCATCCGGCCGAGGTCCTTGGTGGCGGTGCGCTGCCCGGTCAGGTCGGTCTCGGTGAGGACGGCGATCTTGAGGTGCGGGTCGACGAAGCCGTTGTCCAGGGAGCCGCAGGCGACGTGGACCAGGGAGGGCTCCAGCACCGCGAGGTCGGCCTCCAGCCGGGCCGCGATGCCCTCGCCGCCGAGCACCTCGACGGTGCGGGCGGCCGGGCCGTGGCCCTCGGTGACGTAGACGGTGTGCCAGCCGTCGGCGATCCAGCCCTTGGTGTCGGCCAGGGCGCGGGCGGTGTCGCCGCGGTAGGCCTCGGGGGCGTGCATGCCGAGGGTGAGGGTGTCCTCGCCGAGGTCCGCGTCGGCCGCGAAGGGGGAGACGGACCACCACATGGTGCCGAGCTCCCGGGCCCGGTCGCGGACGTCGGCGATCCCCCACAGGGAGGCGGCGTTCAGGTCGATCGGGGCCTCGCCGCCGCCGGCGGTGGCCGCCCAGGAGGCCTGGAGGAACTCCTGGCTGGTGGCGACCAGGTCGGCGGCCCGGGTGCGGACCCGCTCCGGGTCGCAGACCACGGCCATCGCCCCGGCGGGCAGCACGTCCAGCAGCAGTTCCATGTCGTCGACCAGGACCGGGGCGAGGGACTCCATGCCCTCGACGGCGATCCCCTCGGCGATCTTGTGCAGCAGCTCGCCCAGCTCGGGGTGCTCCTCGGCGAGCGCGGCGGCCCGCTCGCGCACCTCGTCGGTCAGCAGCAGCTCGCGGCACGGCGGGGCCCACAGCCCGTGCTCGGCGATCTCCAGGGACCGCTGGTCGGCGACCTTGAAGTAACGGATCTCCTCGACCTCGTCGCCCCAGAACTCCACCCGCAGCGGGTGCTCCTCGGTGGGCGGGAAGACGTCGAGGATGCCGCCGCGGACGGCGAACTCGCCGCGCTTCTCCACCAGCTCCACCCGGGCGTACGCCGCCGCGGCGAGCGCCTCGGTGATCTCGCCGAGGTCGGCGCTCTCGCCGCCGCGCAGGGCCACCGGGACCAGGTCGCCCAGGCCCTTGACCTGCGGCTGGAGCACGGAGCGGATCGGCGCGACGACGATGGAGACGGGGCCCGCGGCCGGGTCGTCCTTGCTCGGGTGGGCGAGCCGGCGCAGCACCGCGAGGCGGCGGCCGACGGTGTCGCTGCGGGGCGAGAGGCGCTCGTGCGGCAGGGTCTCCCAGGACGGGAAGTCCACGACGGCGGCGGCCTGCTCGGGCGGCATCAGCGAGCGCAGCGCAGAGGCCAGGTCCTCGGCCTCGCGCCCGGTCGCGGTGACCGCGAGCACGGTCCGTTCGGTCCGCCGGGCCAGCGCCGCGATGGCGAAGGGCCGCGCCGCCGCCGGGCCGACCAGGTCCAGCTGCATCCGGTTCCCGTCCGCGGCCGCCTGGACCGCCTCGGTGAGCGCGGGGTCCCGGGTGACGGCGTCGAGCAGTCCGTACAGGCTCATGAAGGCGGCTTTCCGTCCGGTGAGGGGGCAACGCGAAGGGCCCGACACGTGAGACGGGCCGGGGTTCCCCACCTTACGGCGCACCCCGACGCCGCGCGCGGGGGATTGCCGCCCGGGCCCTGGCCGGGCCCTGGCCGAGGGGAGGTCCCGGCGGCGCCGCGGGGCCCGGCCGGTTCACCCGATCCCGCGACGGCGGGGCCCGAGCGCCGAGCCGGCTGCCCGCCCCCTCCGGGGGGCGCCTCAAACGCCGGCGAGGCTGGGTTGGCCCACGCTGAGGCGGGTCGGCTGCCCGTCCCCTCCGGGGGCGCCTCAAACGCCGGCGAGGCTGGGATGGCCAACGCTGACCGGCCGTCACCCCCCTCCGGGGGCGCCTCAAACGCCGGCGGGGCTGGGTTGGCCCACGCTGCCCGCCCGCCCCTCTCCGGGGGCGCCTCAAACGCCGGCGAGGCTGGGATGGCCAACGCTGACCGCCCGCCCCTCTCCGAGGGCGCCTCAAACGCCGGCGAGGCTGGGATGGCCCACGCTGACCGGCCGTCCCTCGAACTGCCGACGAGGCTGCCGATTCAGCCCCGCCGGCGATTGAGGCGCACCCCGGAGGGTGGGACGGCCGCGGCCCCGGAGCCCGCCGCGGGGGCGGGGCCGGGGCCCGTACGACCGGGTCGGCTACTCGCTGCCGATCGCGTTCAGGACGTTCATCCGGCCAGCCCGGAAGGCCGGGACCAGCGCCGCGAACAGCCCCACGAAGGCCGACCCGGCGAAGACGCCCAGGATCGTCGGCCACGGGATCTCCAGGACCTTGAGCCCCTGGAGCGCCAGCAGCTGCTGCCCGGCGACCCCCCAGCCCATGCCCAGCCCCAGCCCCAGCAGCGCACCGAAGAGCGCGATGACCACCGACTCCAGCCGGATCATCCGGCGCAGCTGGCGACGGGAGAGCCCGATGGCCCGCATCAGCCCGATCTCCCGGGTCCGCTCGACCACCGAGAGGGCCAGCGTGTTCACCACACCCAGCACCGCCACGATGATCGCGAGGGCGAGCAGGCCGTAGACGATGTTGAGCAGCTGACCGACCTGGTCCTTGAGGCTCTTCTTGTAGTCGGCCTGGTTGCGCACGTCGTACTGCGGGTACGCGGCCATCGCGTCCTTCATGGCGCTGTAGGCGGCGTCCTGCTTGCCGTCCTCGGCCTTGGCGAACATGATCAGGTTCTGCGGCATCTTGTCGGCCGGCACGTACTGCGCCGCCGTCGCGATGCTCGTGTACATCGCGCCCCGGTCGATGCTGCCCTCGTCCGAGGTGATGACCCCGACCTTGAGCTTGGCGCTCGATCCGGCCTTGAAGGCGACCGTGACCTCGTCACCGAGCTTCAGGCCGTGCTCCTTCGCGTAGCCCTCGCCGACCGACAGCGCGTTCTTGGCGTACGCGCCCGCCAGCTCGCCGGAGACGGTCTTCTTGCGCACGTCCTGGGCGTAGCTCGGGTCGGCGGCGGACAGCGTCTTGTCCTCGGCCTTGCCGTCCGGCGTGGTGATCTTCGCGTCGAGGACCTTGTACGCGGTGACGTGGTCGATGTCGGGGACGGCGCGCAGCGCCTTCTCGGCCTGCGGCAGCACCGGCTGGCCGTTCTGCGACTGGATGATGAAGTCCGCCCCGACCGAGCGGTCGAGCTCGTCGGTGGCGGAGGCCACCATCGAGGAGCCGACCACCGACAGGCAGGCCACCAGGGCCAGACCGATCATCAGCGCGGCGGCGGTGGCGCCCGTACGGCGCGGATTGCGCAGCGCGTTGCGCTCGGCGAGCCGGCCGACCGATCCGAAGGGCCGCAGCACCGCCCCGGCGAGCACCTTGACCACGCCGCCGGCCAGCAGCGGGCCGATCACGATGAAGCCGATCAGGGTGAGGACCACGCCCAGGCCGAGCCACATCGACCCGGCGCTCGCCTTGGTGGCGCCCGCGGCGGCGAACAGGGCGGCGCCGCCGATGCCGGTGAGCACCAGGCCGATGACCGCGCGGACCACGCCCGCCTTGCGGTCGCCGGGGGTGCCGGCGTCGCGCAGGGCGGCCATCGGGGAGACCTTGCCGGCGCGCCGGGCCGGGAGGTAGGCGGAGACGACGGTGACGATGACCCCGAGCAGGATGCCGAGGACCGGGGTGGTCCACAGCACGGTCAGGTCGTCGGTGGACAGGTGCATCCCCATCTGACCCATGAGCTTCATCAGCCCCACGGCCAGGCCGACGCCCGCGCCGACGCCGAGCACCGAGCCGACCACGCCGAGCAGCAGGGCCTCGACGAGGACGGAGCGGTTGACCTGCCCGCGGTCGGCGCCGATGGCGCGCATCAGGCCGATCTCCCGGGTGCGCTGGGCGACCAGCATCGAGAAGGTGTTGAAGATCAGGAAGATGCCGACGAGGAAGGCGATCCCGGCGAAGGCGAGCATGGCGTACTTCATGACGTCGAGGAAGGAACCGACGTCCTTGCGGCCCGCGTCCGCGGACTCCTTGGCGGTCTGCAGCTTGTAGCTGCCCGCGCCGACGGAGGCGGCGATGTTCTTCTTCAGCTGGTCGTCGCTCACGCCGTCCTCGGCGACGACGTTGACGTGGGTGAAGGAACCGGGGGCACCGAGCAGGACCTGCTGGGCGGTGGGGGTGTCGAAGTAGACGACGGCCGCGCCCGGGTTGGTCACCGTGAAGGTGGCGATGCCGGCGATCTTCGCGCGCAGGTCACCGGTGAGGGCGATCGTGCGCAGCTCGTCCCCGAGCGCGAGGTGGTGCTTCTTCGCCGTGTCGGCGTCGACCATCACCTCGGTGGGCCCGCGCGGCGCGTGCCCGGAGCTGATCTTCATGGACTTCAGCTCGTTGTCGTTCCAGCTGCCCGCGATGGTCGGGGCGCCGGTCGTCGAGCCCATGTTCTCGTTCTTGGCGTTGACCACGGTCACGGCCACCGAGATGACGCCGCCCTCGGCGGACTTGACGCCCTCGACCTTCTTGACCTGGTCGACGACCGATCCGGCGAGCGCGTCGGGGCGCCCGCGCTGCCGGGTCTCGCCCTCGTCCGCGGCCTCCTTGGGGGTGACCGTGACATCGGCGCTGGTGGCCCCGAACAGCTTGTCGAAGGTCGTGTTCATCGTGTCGGTGAAGACGAGCGTGCCGCAGACGAAGGCGACGGAGAGCAGCACGGCTATCGCCGAGAGGGCCATCCGACCCTTGTGCGCGGCGAAGTTGCGCAGCGAGGTCTTCATGACGGTCATGACGTCCGCCCGCGCGCGTCGAAGTCCTTCATGCGGTCCAGCACCGACTCGGCGGTCGGGTCGAACATCTCGTCCACGATCCGGCCGTCGGCGAGGTAGAGCACCCGGTCCGCGTAGGACGCGGCGACCGGGTCGTGGGTGACCATGACGATCGTCTGGCCCAGCTCGTCGACCGAGCGGCGCAGGAAGCCGAGGACCTCGGCGCCGGCCCGCGAGTCCAGGTTCCCGGTCGGCTCGTCGCCGAAGATGATCTCGGGGCGGGCGGCCAGGGCGCGCGCCACGGCCACGCGCTGCTGCTGGCCGCCGGACAGCTGGGTCGGGCGGTGCTTCAGCCGGCCGGCGAGACCCACGGTCTCCACGACCCGGTTGAGCCACTCCGCGTCGGGCTTGCGGCCCGCGATGTCCATCGGGAGCGTGATGTTCTCCAGCGCGTTCAGCGTCGGGAGCAGGTTGAACGCCTGGAAGATGAAGCCGATCCGGTCCCGGCGCAGCTGGGTGAGCTTCTTGTCCTTCAGCCCGGTGATCTCGGTGTCGGCGAGGTGGATCCGACCGCTGCTCACGGTGTCGAGGCCGGCCAGGCAGTGCATCAGCGTGGACTTGCCGGAGCCCGACGGACCCATGATGGCGGTGAAGCGGCTGCGGTGGATGTCCACGTCGACGCCGTCGAGGGCGACGACCCGGGTCTCGCCGGTGCCGTAGGCCTTGACGACCTGCCGAGCTCGCGCCGCGACGGCCACATGCCCTCCA
This sequence comes from Streptomyces sp. NPDC028419, assembly GCF_055565515.1. Lineage (NCBI taxonomy): Bacteria > Bacillati > Actinomycetota > Actinomycetes > Kitasatosporales > Streptomycetaceae > Streptomyces > Streptomyces sp. NPDC028419. The sequence goes on from NZ_JBVHUE010000004.1 coordinate 117,662, forward strand.
GCTCCCCCGTGCCGGGTATCGGTCAGTGCGGTTGTCACGGCGTTCTCCTCATTGTTCTGCTGGACCGGCTCCCGGTCCGCGTCGAAGTCTGTGCGGCGGTGGCGGGCGGCGCCCTGGTGCCAGTGGCCGGATGCGTACGGGGGCCAGCCCCACCCCCGTGGGAGCCGCCCCGTGCGGGCCGCCCCCCGCGGCCCGTAGGAACCAGTTAAGGAGCAGGGGGGACTTTCGGCCTCCTCCGTCGGGACGAAAGTCCCCTGCTCCTTACTGGGGAGCACCCCCTAGGGGACGTCCACCCTGTGGGCGAGGGGGCCTGGGGGATACCGCCGGTAGGACCGCGGTGAGATGGTGTTCTCCGCCTATGCGTGCACAGTGAAGGGATCTTGGTGGCTACGGGGGAAGCGGGAACCGGGGCGGAAGCGGGCGCCGACGTGGAGCCGGGCGGGAGCGACGGGACCGACGGGACCGACGGGGCGCGCGCCCGACCCCGTACCGCCGTGGTCGCCGCGCTGATGCTGACGATGGGTCTGGTCGCCCTCGACAGCACGATCGTGGCCACCGCGGTCCCGCAGATCGTCGGCGACCTCGGCGGCTTCTCCGTCTTCTCCTGGCTCTTCTCCGGCTACCTGCTCGCCGTCACCGTCTCCCTGCCCGTGTACGGGAAGCTGTCCGACACCTTCGGCCGCAAGCCCGTGCTCCTCTTCGGCGTGGCCCTCTTCCTGGTCGGCTCGCTGCTGTGCGCGGCCGCCTGGAACATGGCCGCGCTGATCGCCTTCCGCATCGTCCAGGGCCTGGGCGGCGGCGCCCTCCAGGGCACGGTGCAGACCCTGGCCGCCGACCTGTACCCGCTCAAGGAGCGGCCGCGGATCCAGTCCCGGATGTCCACCGTGTGGGCCACCTCGTCCGTCGCCGGCCCCGCGGTCGGCGGGCTGCTCGCCGCCTACGCGGACTGGCGCTGGATCTTCCTGATCAACCTGCCGTTGGGCGGGCTGGCGCTGTGGCTGATCGTCCGGCACCTGGCCGAGCCGGTACGGGCCGCGGGCCCCCGGGGCCGGACCGACTGGGCGGGCGCGCTGGCGGTGTTCGCCTGCGGCGGGCTGCTGCTCTTCGCGCTGGTCCAGGGCGGGGTCGCCTGGCCCTGGCTGTCCGCGCCCTCGCTGGGCCTGCTGGCCGGGAGCGCGGCGCTGGCCGCGGTGGTGGTCCGGGTGGAGCGCCGGGCCGAGGAACCGATACTGCCGGGGTGGGTGTGGCGCCGGCGCACGATCGCGGCCGTCAACCTCGCCATGGCCGCGCTGGGGCTGCTGATGGTGGCCCCGATGGTGTTCATGCCGACGTACGCGCAGGCCGTACTCGGCCTCGGGCCGATCGGCGCGGGCTTCGTCATGTCGGCGATGACCCTGAGCTGGCCGATATCCGCGGCCTTCAGCCAGCACGTCTACCGGCGCATCGGCTTCCGCGACAGCGCCGTCATCGGCATGTCGCTGGCCGCCGCCGTCCTCTTCTCCTTCACCCTGCTCCCGGCGCACGCCCGGCCCTGGCAGCCCGCGCTGGTCATGCTGGCGCTGGGCTGCGCGCTCGGGCTGTTCCAGCTGCCGCTGATGATCGGCGTGCAGTCCACGGTGGGCTGGGCCGAGCGCGGCACCACCACCGCCTCCGTCCTCTTCTCCCGGCAGGTCGGCCAGAGCGTCGGCGCGGCGCTGCTGGGCGCCGTCGCCAACGCCACCATCGCGGCCCGGCTGGCCGACGCCCCGATGAGCGGGCTGCCGGCCCACCTGGACGACGTGTCCAAGGCCCTGGCGGAGCCGGGCGCGCTGCCCGCCGGAGCCGCCGACTACCTGCGGGGCGCGGTGGCCACCGCCGTCGACCACATCTATCTGGGGGCGACCGCGGCCGCGGTGGTGGCGGTGCTGGTCCTGCTCCTGCTCGCGCCGCGCAGGTTCCCGGTGCTGACGGAGGCCCAGGAGCGGGCGGACCGGGCGGAGGGGACGGACCGGGTCGACCCGCGGGGCTGACGGCCCGACGGCCCGACGGCCCGACGGCGTGGCGCACTTGTCATGGACCCGGCTACGCGGGAGACCACGGACGGGGACCGAACTGGGGGGAACGACGATGGCCTGGCTACCCGCTCTACTCACGCTCGTGGCCGCGCTCGGCCTGGCCTACTGGGCCCTGCGCGCCCGCCCGGGCCTGGTCACCGGCCGCGACGGCAGGCTGTCCACGTCCAAGACGCTCGCCGCCGCCTGGACCGGCCTGCTCGTGTGGATGCTGATCGTCCTGCTCGGCTACGGAGTCACCCAGGGCATCGGCTACTTCCGTGGCCCCGAGAATCCCTTCGGCCCCCTGACCGACGTCTACCTGCCGCTGCTCGGGGGCCCGTACCTGGCCCTGATCGGGGCCAAGGGCGTGGTCGGCCTGCGCGTGCAGAACGGGCGGCTCTTCAAGCCGGAGAAGCAGCCCGCTCCCGGTGCCCCGGCCGCCGGGCCGCACCCGGCCGCGCAGCCGCTGCCGATGGGCGAGCTCGTCTCCAACGACTCGGGTCAGACCGACCTGATGGACCTCCAGTACGTCGCCTTCAGCATCGTCACGATGCTCTACGTCGCCGCCTTCTTCGTGGCCGACGTGGGCGCGGGCCTGCCGAAGCTGCCGCCGGAGATCTGGGCGCTCACCGGCGCCCCGGCCGCGGCCTACCTGCTCAACAAGGTGGCCACGCGCCCCAATCCGGTCATCACCCGCGTCTCGCGCACGGGCGACCTCCTGCTCATCGAGGGCGGCGGCTTCGGCGACGACCCCGTGCACGGCCGGGCCAAGGTCACCATCGGCGCGGAGCCGCAGCAGGAGGCCGACCTGGGCGCCGACGGCTACCTGACCCTGGTCCGCCCGGCTCCCGCCACCGGCCCCGAGGCCCCCTTCACGGTCTACGTGACGGCGCGCGGCCTGCGCAGCGACCCGTACGCCTACGCGCCCCCGGCCCCGGCAGCGGACCCCGCCCCGGCGCCGGCACAGGTCGCGGCCCAGCGGACCGCCCCGACGCACCACCCGAAGCCGGAGCCGCAGCCCTAGCCCACCCCCCTCCGGGAGCGCCTCAAACGCCGGCGAGGCTGAAAACACCCACCCGCCGGGACTCCGCCCCCGGGCAAATCCAGCCCCGCCAGGGACCCTCCCACCGCCTGCCAGGACCTCCGACCCCGGACACTCCAGCCCCGCCGGCGTTTGAGGCGCCCCCGGAGGGCACACCAGCGCGAGCCTCACCCAAGCGGCAGCCAGGACCTCCGACCCCGGACACTCCAGCCCCGCCGGCGTTTGAGGCGCCCCCGGAGGGCACACCAGCGCGAGCCTCGCCCACCGGCAGCCGGGACCTCCGACCCCGGGCAAATCCAGCCCCGCCGGCGTTTGAGGCGCCCCCGGAGGGCAGACCAGCGCGGCCTCGCCCGGCGGCCGGAGCCGCGACCGTAGCCATCAGCGGGCCGGCGCCCTACGCCTCGCCCTTGGCGTGCCGGGCATAGTGGCGCGCCACGCGAGCCCGGTTGCCGCAGATCCCGGCCACGCACCAGCGCCGCCGCGGGTTCACCGGAAGGAAGAGCAGCCCGCACTCGACACCCTCGCAGCCGCGAACGTCCGCCACCCGGGGGCCCGTCAGCAGGTCCGCCACCGCCCCGGCCAGCTCCGCGGCGAGCCGACGCGCGGGATCAGCGGCCAGCGGGCGCGAGGTCGCGGTGAGCCCCTCCCCCGGCGTCCAGCCGAGTTCGCGGTGGACCGGGGCCGCGGCCAGGGCCCCGTTCAGGACCCGCAGCGCGCCACCCGGCGGCCGCTCGCCCCGGCGGACCGCCTCCAGCGCCTCCCGCGCGGCCTCCCGAACCGCGTGGACGGCGCTCACCTCGGCACCGGTCACCCGGGCGAGCGGGGTCAGCCGTCCCGGCTGCGCCTCCACCCAGGCGGCGAGGGCGGCCGGCTCGGCGATCAGGTCGCCCAGGGCCGGGGAGCTGGTGTTGAGGAGGTCCAGGGCGAGCGGCTCGCCGAGGAGCGGGAAGGTCGCGGTCATGCCACCACCCTACCGCCCTAATGCATGAGATGCCCCTTGACCCATTAGCCCGTCGTGGGCGAGACTCATGCCACCAAGCCACGGGGAGGCATGTGATGAGCACTCCGCTCAGCGTTTCGGTTCCGCAGGTACAGCAGGTGCAGCAGGCACGGCAGGTCCCGCAGGTCCCGCAGGTCCGCCACGGACACGTCGACGTGGAGGGCGTCCGCGTCTTCTACCGCGAGAGCGGCCCCGCCGACGGCCCGGTCCTCCTGCTGCTGCACGGCTTCCCGACCGCCTCGCACCAGTTCCGCCGGCTGATGGACGCGCTCGGCACCTCCCACCGCCTGATCGCCCCGGACTACCCCGGCTTCGGGCACACCGAGGCCCCCGAGGGGTTCACCTACACCTTCGACCGGCTCGCGGACATCGTCGAGGGCTTCACCGTGGCCCTCGGCCTCGACCGCTTCGCCCTCTACGTCTTCGACTTCGGCGCCCCGGTCGGCCTGCGGCTCGCCACCCGCGCCCCCGAGCGGATCACCGGCCTCATCGTCCAGAACGGCAACGCCTACGAGGACGGGCTCTCCGACATGGCCCGCGAGTTCTCGGGGCTGCGCCGCGCGGTGCCGGGCCACGAGGAGCAGGTCCGCGGCCTGTTCACGCTGGAGGGCACCCGCTTCCAGTACGAGGCCGGCGTCGCCGACCCCGCCCTGCTCTCCCCCGACAGCTGGACCCTGGACCAGCACTTCCTGGACCTGCCCGGCCGCGCCGACGCCCAGGCCGACCTCGCCTTCGACTACGCGACCAACATCACGCTGTACCCGGCCTGGCAGGAGTGGCTGCGCGCGCACCGGCCGCCGACGCTCGTCCTGTGGGGCGCCGGCGACCCCTTCTTCCTGCCGGCGGGCGCCGAGGCGTACGCCCGCGACCTCCCGGACGCCGAGGTGCACGTCTTCGACGGCGCCGGGCACTTCGCCCTGGAGACCCACCTGCCCGAGATCGCCCCGCTGATCGACGGCTTCCTGACCGCCCTGCGGGCCGGCTGACCCCCGCGCCGCGGGCTCCCGGCGGGGTGTCAGCCCTCCGCCGGGGCCCGGCCCGTCAGGGCCGCCAGGCTGGAGCGGACGTGGTTCATGTGGGCCCGCATCTCCTCCTGCGCCGCCTCGTGCTCCCGCAGGATCCGCTCCGTCTCGCGCACCGTGCGCTCCTCCCGCATCCGCGCCCCGGCCAGCAGCTCCGCCGCCCGCGCCTCCGCGTCCTCCTGGCCGTGCCGGGCGGCCTCCTCCTGCTCCGCGAACTCCCGCCGCGCGTCCGCCAGCCGCGCCTGCGCGTGCCGCTCCAACTCGGCGTGCCGGGCCTCCAGCTCGGCCTCCCGCGCGGCCAACTCCCGCTCCGCCGCGTCCCGGCGCTCCACGTGGTCCTGCTCCTGGTCCGCCAGCAGCGCCTCGCAGCGCCGGCGGGTCTGGGTCAGGGTCGCGTGCGCCTGGGTCCGCAGGGCCGTCGCGTCCTGGTGGGCCTCCGCCCGGGCGTCGTCCGCCTCGCGCTGGGCGCGCGCCAGGCCCTGACTCGCCCGTACCTCCGTCTGGTCCCGCACCGCGTCCGCGTCCTGGCGGGCCAGCTCCGCCGCGCGGTCCGCGTGCGCCTCGGCGGCGCCCTGGATCGCCGACACGTCCGCCCGCGCGTCCGCCCGTACGCTGTCGGCCTCCTCCTGCACCAGCGCCAGGATCCGCCGCGCCCGCTCGCTCAGCTCGTCGTAGGTCTGGGGCGCCAGCGAGGCCACCGCCGCGGCCAGCCGCTGCGACTCCTCCTCCAACTGGCGTGCGAGCACCGTCAGCCGGGCCACCCGTTCCCACGCCTCGTCACGGGCGCCGGAGAGCCGGGCGAGGTAGCGGTCCACCTCGTCCGTCCGATAGGCGCGGCCGCGCACGGTCGCGAAGCCCTGAGGTCGCGGTGACATGGGTGCACTCATCCTGAAAGCGCCTCTCTCGCGTGGCGTGCGGCGTGTGGCCGATGCGCGTTGATTCCTGCCAAGGATGCGTCATTTACGTACAGAAGCGGCAATGGCCGGGCCGGGACCCCGTTCGGGGGTCCCGGCCCGGCCATGCACAAGAGATGCCCACCCGATCTTCGGATCAACCGAGGATCGGGCGATCCTTCCATCGGGTCGTCAGAGCAGTCCGTCCCACATCTGCTCCAGCAGCACGGACCACCAGTTCTCCGGCGATGCCAGCGCCGCGCTGTCCAGCGCCGCCAGCTTCATCTGGAAGTCGGCCGTCCAGCGCCCCGCCTGTTCGGGCGTCAGGTGCATGCGCAGCCGCCACATGTACCCCAGCATCGCCAGGCAGCGCGCGAACTGCGGCAGGCTCGAATTCACGAACTGGGGCGCCACCGTGCCACCGCCCGGACCCGCCTCGACGGGAACCGCCACGATGTGCGCCGTCCCGTACTGCACGCAGATCGCCTTGCCGAAGTCGCTGCCGACGACCAGGTACGAACCGGCGTCCGGCGCCGGCTGCACCTGCCGCTGCGCGGCCATCTCCGCCAGCGTCGGCACCGGCTGGCCCGGCACCGCCTGCGCCCAGAAGAAGGGACCGAAGTCCACCGGCAGGCCCGACCACACCAGCGTCTGCGCCACGATCTCCGGCACGCCCTGCCGGGACACCGCGCGCTGCTCGAAGCGGAAGACGCCCTGCGGGCCGAAGGCCTGCGTCAGCTCCGACGCGATCGCCTCCAGCGGGATCGCGGGCTCCAACGGCACCTGCGGCAGCGGCGCGCGCACCGGCGCGGGACGCGCCGGACCGTCCGCCACCTGGTGCAGCTCGCCCTGGTGGGTGAGCAGGTGGCGCATGCCCTGCTGGCGGCCCGCGTGGTCCGTGCCGTACGGCGCCACGCTCGTGATCCGCACCTGCGGCCAGGTCTCCCGGATCATCCGCGCGCAGTAACCGCCGGGCAGCTCACACGACTCCAGTTCGGTGTGCAGCTCCAGGACCTGCTGCGGGGGCACGCCCATCGCGCGCAGCTCGTGCAGGATCTGCCACTCCGGGTGCGGGGTGCCGGGCGCCGAGCGGCGGATGAGCTGCTGCTCGGAGCCGTCCTGGCCGCGGTAGCGCAGCACGGCCTGATAGCCGGGGCCGACCGTGGGCACCCCGGGCTGCTGCGGCGCGTGCGGCTGCGGCGGCTGGGGCGCCTGCGGAACGGGCCCGGGCGGCGCCGGCGGCCGACCCGCGGCGCCCGGACCGGCCAGCATCGTCGCGGCGTGCTGGGCCGCGCCCGCACCGCCACCGGGCGCGCCGGGCGGGCCGGGCGGCGCGGGCGGCTGGCTCACGGCCGGACCGGCGAGCATCGTGGCGGCGTGCTGCACCCCACCCGCACCGCCACCGGGCGCACCCGGCGGACCGGGCGGACCGGGCGGCGCGGACGGCTGACCAGCACCGGGCGCACCGGGCGGACCCGGCGGCGCCGGCTGCTGGCTCACGGCCGGACCGGCCAACATCGTGGCCGCGTGCTGCACCCCACCCGCACCGCCACCGGGCGCACCCGGCGGACCGGGCGGCGCGGACGGCTGACCGGCACCGGGCGCACCCGGAGCACCGGGCGGACCGGGAGGCGCCGGCGGCTGGTTCACGGCCGGACCGGCCAACATCGTGGCCGCGTACTGCGCCTGGCCTCCCCCACTGCCGCCGGGCGCGCCGGGCGGGCCGGGCGGCGCGGGCGGCTGGCTCACGGCCGGGCCCGCCAGCATGGTCGCGGCGTGCTGCGCCGAGCCGCCCGGGGCGCCGGGCGGACCGGGCGGGGCGGACGGCTGACCGGCGCCGGGCGCACCCGGAGCGCCGGGGGGACCCGGCGGCGCCGACGGCGAGGGCCGGTTCACCCGGGCCTTGCTCGTCGGCGCGTCGGCGATGTCGCTGCCGGGCACGGGGGACGCGGCACCGGGCGCACCGGGAGCCGCGGGAGCCGGCGCGGCGGGAACCGGCGGCGCGGCCGGAGCCGCCCCCGAGCCCGGCCGCGGGCCCACGTCCAGCGCCGGGGCGATCGCGGTCGCCGGGAGCTGGCTGCCGCCCGAAAGGAGCTGCGTCTTCGCCTCCGCCGAGACGGCGGGCGGAGCACCCTCCAGGTCCGTCCCGGACAGCGGCGGCGCGAACACCGTCGCGGGCAGCGGCACGGACACGTCGTCCGACCCCGCGTTCACGTCCGTACCGGCCCACGGCGTCTCACCGACGGGCCGCGCGGCGGGCGCGGCCGGAGCCGGCGCGGCGGGCGCGTCGGCCCGCGGGGCGATCCCCGCCCGGTCCGCCGCCTCCTGCAACCACTCCGGCGGGCTCAGGATGAAGGACGTCTGCTCCGCGTCGATCCGCTGCGGCGGCACCGACGGTTCCGGCGCCGACGCCGACACCCCGTACTCCTCCTCGTACCGCCGGATCACCTCGCCCACCGGCAGCCCCGGCCACAGCGTCGCCTCACCGCTGTCCCGCGCGATCACCAGCCGCTGCCGGCCGCCGGCCGACACCGGGCCGCCCGCCCGGTCCTCGGCCCACACCACGAAGCCGAGGCCGAACTCCCGTACCCGCACCTCGCGCTGCTGGTATCCGGGCACGTCCCCGTTGATCCACTCCTCGGCGCGCTCCTGCGCCTGCGCAAACGTCACCACCGCGCCGTCACCCCTCCACCGTTGCCGGAACCGAACGCGCGAATCCGCCGTCCACCATCAGACCGGCCACCGTCTCCAGCTCCGGCGGGTTGCCCGCCAATCGTTCGAGAAAGGCGTCGAAATCGGTACCGCACGGCAGCAACAGACGCTCCACGCGCTCCTGGACCGACCAGCCGTCCCGGTCGCGCGCGTCGTCGTACGGGGAGAACCACACCGAACCGAGCGCCTCGCCCTTGGCCTTCACCGCGATCAGACCGCCCTGCGCGAAGGCCACGCACAGGTAGTCCTTCGTCAGGTGGTCCCGCAGACACTTGTTGACGTACACCAGGTCATTGACCGCCGCCTCCTCGCGCACCGTGAAGAACGGCTGATCCACCAGCAGCCCCAGGTCCACGTCCAGCCCGGCCCCGACCGGCGCGCAGCCGCCCGCCGCCTTGAGGAACGAGCGGTACGCCTCCGGCAGCCGGTAGCCGAGGTCCTCCTCGACGCCCTGCACCTGCGCCTCGGACACCGACACCACCGACTTCGGCAGCCCCAGGTGCACCGGGCGGACCTCCTGGAGGGCCCGCGTCCCGCGCTTGTCGTGGTCCACCGGCGCCGTCGCCAGGCCGGCGTGGTGCCGCAGCAGCGCCTTCACCTCGACCGGGACCAGCTCCAGGCGCCGCGAACGGGCCACGTGGTGCCAGGTCCAGCCGTGCGGGGTCGCCACCGGTCCCACGGTGTCCCACAGCTCGTGCCCCGCCGCGTGCATGGCGGCGTTCGCGGACACGTAGTCCGTCAGCCGCAGCTCGTCGACGCCGAAGCCCTCCGGCGGTTCGGCGATCTCCACCGCCGCCCGCGCGTACCGCGCGAAGTCGGGATGACCGTCCCCACCGATCCGCACTCCCTGGGGATGGCGCGCGGCCCGGACCGGGTCCGGGAAGTGCACGACCTGCCCCGAGTACGCGGCGTTGGGTGGCACGGCCTGCTGCCCGAGCCGACCTGTCGTCATGGCGGTAGCCCCCTGCTGGATCTGGCTGGTTCAGCACAGCCTAAGCGGTGCGGCAAGACCGGCACCCTCCCCAGGCCGGGCCCCTGACGGCCGCCCGGGGCCCCCGACCGGGAACATCCGAATTGATACGAATATTCGACCCCGCTTCCGCACCACAGGGGACATTTGACAGGCTGTCCCCGCAGCACGGGGGCGTGCGCGACAGCGGCCCGACAGCGGTCGGCGCCGCGGCCACGGGAGGGAAAGCGCCAGATGCGGAACACGATTGCCAGCACACCGGCCCGCGCGGACCGGCAGAACGGCCCGGCGGGAGAGGCGCCCGACGGCGCCACCGCCCACGCCACCGGCACCGCGGGCGACCCCAGACTGCGGTGGAGCAGCACCGACGGCCCCGCCGTCCCCGTGCTGCGCTTCCGCCGCGACGGCATCCTCCCCACCATCGCCGCCGCCCTCTCCGTCCGCGGCGAGACCCTGACGGGCACCGCGGGCAAGGCCGACCAGCCGCCCGTGCTGCACCACCTCGTCCAGGACTTCCTCGACACCCTCACGAGCGGCCAGCGCGAACGTTTCACCGGCCGGTGTCCGGAGGCGATCCTGCTCTCGCGCCACCTCGCGGCCGTCGAGGACGGTCGCAGCCGCCGCGCCTCGCGCAAGCCGCTGACCCCGAACGAGGCCCGCCGCTCGCTCAAGCACGCCAAGATCACCGCCAGCCGCATCCGCGAGGCGGGCGACCCCCTGCACGGCAGTTACGCACCCCCGTGCCGCTCCTGCGACGCGATGCTCGCCCACTTCGGCGTCCGGGCCGTCGACCTCACCGCACCCGCCCCCGAGAAGGCCTGACCCCACGCCGATGACGCCCTCAGCCTCCTACGACCGCTCCTCGGCGACCCGCTTCCCGCAGGCCGTCGACACCGCGCTGCGCACCGCCGGGTGGCAGCCCGGCCGCTGGGACATCAAACAGGCCGAGTACTGGGCCGACTCCCTGCGCGACCACACCACCCCCGCCGGCCACCGGCACACGGTCTTCCCCGCCGCCGTCGAGGCCTGGGCCGAATTCGGCGGCCTCACCGTCACCGCCCCCGGGCCGGGCCGTCAGATAGCCCCCACGACCGTCCGCATCGACCCCCTCACCGGGCTGCACCTCGCCCGCACCTTCGCCGACCTGGGCCGCGCCCTGTCCACCCGGCTCTGCCCCCTCGGCACCGAGGCCGACGGGGCCTCGCACCTCGCCGTCGACGCCGAGGGCCGCGTCTACTGCGTCGACCACACCGGCGACTGGTACCTCGGCGCGAGCATCGACGAAGCCCTCACCGCCCTCCTCACCGGCCTCCAACCCACCCGCCTCACCACAGGCTGACGACCCCCTCCCCCAAAGCGCCCACCCGGACGCGCCCGGCAACAGACCGGCAGACGCCCGACCCCACCCACGAGGCCTCCGGCGGGCCCTCAAACGCCGGGCAGGCTGGGTTGGCCACGTCAAGCCCCGCCGGCGGGGCCGGGGTGGCCCCGGGCCAGGCCACATCAGCCGGGCAGGCCGGGGGTGGGCCCGGGCCGGGCCCAATCAAGCCCCGCCGGCGTTTGAGGCGCCCCCGGAGGGCCCACCCGGGCGCGCCCGGCAACAGACCGGCAGACGCCCGACCCCCACCCGCGGGGCCTCCGGCGGGCCCTCAAACGCCGGGCGGGCTGGGTTGGCCCCGAGCCGGGCCATCAAGCCCCGCGGGCGGGGCCGGGGTGGCCCCGGGCCAGGCCACATCAGCCGGGCAGGCCGGGGGTGGCCCCAGGCCAGGCCACGTCAAGCCCCGCCGGCGGGGCCGGGGTGGCCCCGGGCCGGGCCGCATCAGCCGGGCAGGCTGGACCTTCCGGCCCCGCCGGCGATCGAGGCGTCGGTCGGGAGGACCGCCGAGACGCGGAAGCCGCCCGCCTCCGTGGGGCCGGAGACGAAGACACCGCCCAGCCCCGACACCCGCTCCCGCATCCCCACCAGCCCGTTCCCCCCACTGGGCAGCCCCGGCTCGGTCGCCCCCGTGCCGCACGGCCCGTTCTCCACCTGCATGGCCACCTCGCCGTCCCGGTGCGCGAGCCGTACGACGACCCGCGCGCCCGGCGCGTGCTTGTGGCAGTTGGTCAGCGCCTCCTGCACCACCCGGTACGCCGTCTGCTCCACCTCGGCCGCGTACCCCGCGGCCGCCCCCGCCGGCTCCCCGTGCACCTCGAAGGCCACCACCATCCCGGCCGCCCGGGACTGCCCGACCAGCGCCTCCAGCTCGCCGAGCGAGGGCCCGTCCTCCACCGCCGCGGCCAGGGCCGGGGCCGGCGCCGGCGCGGGCGCCGGCGAGGAGGCCCGTAGCACCCCGAGCATCTCCCGCAGCTCCGTCAACGCCTGGCGCCCCATGTCACCCACCAGCGCGGCGTTGCGCACGGCCTTCGCCGGGTCCTTCACCGCCACCGCCTCCAGGGCCGCCGCGTGCACCACCATCAGCGACACCCGGTGGGCCACCACGTCGTGCATCTCGCGCGCGATCCGGGTGCGCTCCTCCGTACGGGCCCACTCGGCCCGCTCCTCCGCCCGGTCCGCCAGCAGCGACAGCTCCCGCTCCAGCGAGTCCGCCCGCTCCTGGAGGCTCTCCATCAGCCGCCGCCGGGCCCCCAGGTACAGACCGAACAGCACCGGCGGCACGGTCAGGGCCACCGCCATGAACACCGACAGCACGACGACGAGGAACCCCTCGCCCTCGACGTCCCCGCGCGTGCGCACGTAGGTGACGACGAAGGTCCCCACCAGCGACATCGACCCCAGCACCCCGGTCACCCGGCGCGGCGCCTCGGAGGCCGCCAGCGTGTACAGGCCCACCACGCCCAGCAGGAACCCCATCGCCGCCGGCGTGATCGCGATCCCGAGCACCACCACGGCCACGGGCCAGCGCCGGCGCGCCACGAGCGCACCCCCGACGAACACCCCGAGCAACACCCCGAGCACCGCGGGCACCCCCGCCTCGCGCGCGAAGGGCACCCCCTCGAACCCGCACTCGACGGCCGACACCACGCCGAGCCCCACGTCCAGCGCGGCCTCCCGCCGCCGCTCCCACCACCACGGCCCGTCCCGCCCGGCCCCGCCCCGCTCTTCCCCCGTCAAGGTCATACGGCCAGCCTACGCACGGCCCCCCGCGCGTACCCGCGCAAATCCCTTCGGGTCCTCCCCGCCGGGTCAGGGGCTCGGGCCCCGGTGCGAACCGGGCACGAAGTGCTCCCATTTACCGTCGCACGCAGGCCGTCCGGTGCGGCATAGTAGGGGCGGCACAGATCGGGGCTAAAGCAGGAATGTCCAGGTTTGGGTTGATTGACCATCCCCTGTGGTGTAATTGGCAGCACTGAGGCTTTTGGTGCCTTATGTCCGGGTTCGAGTCCTGGCGGGGGAGCTGCACACGTACGGGTCCTGACCTCCTCGGTCGGGACCCGCGTTCGTTTACGGCCCCCCACCCCCCGGTATCCTTCCTCGGGTCCAGCACCCGAAGCCGAAGGGCCCATCCGTGAGCGCCAATCGCCCGGCAGCCGTCGTCGTACTCGCAGCGGGGGAAGGCACCCGCATGAAGTCCGCGACCCCCAAGGTTCTGCACGAGATCTGCGGGCGGACCCTCGTCGGTCACGTCGTCGCCGCCTCGCGCGAGCTGGACCCCGCGCACCTCGTCGTGGTCGTCGGCCACGCCCGCGAGCAGGTCACCGCCCACCTCGCCACCGTCGACGCCGCCGTCCGCACCGCCGTCCAGCACGAGCAGAACGGCACCGGGCACGCCGTCCGCATGGGCCTCGAAGAGCTCGGCGGGGAGATCAGCGGCACGGTCGTCGTCGTCTGCGGCGACACCCCGCTGCTGACCGGCGAGACCCTGGCCCGGCTGACCGCCACGCACGAGGCCGACGGCAACGCCGTCACCGTGCTGACGGCCGAGGTCCCCGACTCCACCGGCTACGGGCGGATCATCCGCGACGCGGCCACCGGCGCCGTCACCGCCATCGTCGAGCACAAGGACGCCACCGACGCCCAGCGCGCGATCCTGGAGATCAACTCCGGGGTCTTCGCCTTCGACGGGGCGCTGCTCAGCGACGCGCTCGGCAAGGTCCGCACGAACAACAGCCAGGGCGAGGAGTACCTCACCGACGTCCTGGAGATCCTGCGCACGAGCGGGCACCGCGTCGGCGCGGCCGTCGGCCCGGACCACCGCGAGATCCTCGGGATCAACAACCGGGTGCAGCTGGCCGAGGCCCGCGCCCTGCTCAACGCGCGCCTGCTGGAGCGGGCGATGCTCGCGGGCGTGACGGTGATCGACCCGACCTCCACCTTCGTCGACGTGACCGTGACCTTCGGCCAGGACGCGATCGTGCACCCGGGGACCCAGCTCCTCGGTGCCACGCACCTCGCCGAGGGCGCCGAGGTCGGCCCCAACACCCGCCTGAAGGACACCACGGTGGGCGCGGGCGCCCGCGTGGACAACACGGTGGCGGACACGGCCGTGATCGGGGCCGCCGCCTCGGTGGGGCCGTTCGCCTACCTGCGTCCGGGCACCAACCTCGGGGTGAAGTCCAAGGCCGGCACCTACGTCGAGATGAAGAACGCCACGATCGGCGAGGGCACCAAGGTGCCGCACCTCTCCTACGTCGGCGACGCGACCATCGGCGAGTACACGAACATCGGCGCCGCGAGCGTCTTCGTGAACTACGACGGCGAGCACAAGCACCACACGGTCGTCGGCTCACACTGCAAGACGGGCTCCGACAACATGTTTGTGGCTCCCGTCACCATCGGGGACGGCGCCTACACGGCGGCCGGATCGGTGATCACGAAGGACGTTCCGCCCGGCGCACTGGCCGTGGCCCGTGGCCAGCAGCGGAATATCGAGGGCTGGGTGGCCCGCAAGCGTCCGGGAAGCGCCGCGGCTCAGGCGGCCCAGTCGGGAGCCCAGGAGGGCTCCGACAAGGCCTGAGGGTGAACTGACCGGAAACAGGTGCGCCCGCGACGGCGTACCGTGATAGGTGCACGCAATTCGGCTGGCTCACCGTGTGCGGGACGGACGCACATGGGGGCGAGCAGCTTTCAACACGTCTGAGGAGACTGTGCTGTGACCGGGATCAAGACGACCGGCGAGAAGAAGCTGATGCTCTTCTCCGGCCGCGCCCACCCCGAGCTGGCCGAGGAGGTCGCGCACCAGCTCGGTGTCGGCCTCGTGCCGACCAAGGCTTTCGACTTCGCGAACGGCGAGATCTACGTCCGCTTCCAGGAGTCGGCTCGTGGCGCGGACTGCTTCCTGATCCAGAGCCACACGGCTCCGATCAACAAGTGGATCATGGAGCAGCTGATCATGATCGACGCGCTGAAGCGCGCGTCGGCCCGCTCGATCACCGTGATCGTGCCGTCCTACGGCTACGCCCGTCAGGACAAGAAGCACAAGGGCCGCGAGCCGATCTCGGCCCGCCTGGTCGCGGACCTGCTGAAGACCGCGGGTGCCGACCGCATCCTCACGGTCGACCTGCACACCGACCAGATCCAGGGCTTCTTCGACGGCCCGGTCGACCACCTCTCCGCCCTGTCGGTCCTCGCGGACTACGTCGGCGCCAAGGTGGACCGTTCCAAGCTGACGATCGTCTCGCCGGACGCCGGCCGCGTGCGCGTCGCCGACCGCTGGTGCGACCGCCTCGACGCGCCGCTGGCGATCGTGCACAAGCGCCGCGACAAGGACGTCGCCAACCAGGTGACCGTCCACGAGGTCGTCGGTGAGGTCAAGGGCCGCGTCTGCGTCCTGGTCGACGACATGATCGACACCGGTGGCACCATCTGCGCCGCCGCCGACGCGCTCTTCGCGCACGGCGCCGAGGACGTCATCGTGACGGCCACGCACGGCATCCTGTCGGGCCCGGCCGCGGACCGTCTGAAGAACTCGAAGGTCAGCGAGTTCGTGTTCACGAACACGCTGCCGGACCCCTCGGACCTGGAGCTGGACAAGATCACGGTGCTGTCCATCGCCCCGATGATCGCCCGCGCCGTGCGCGAGGTCTTCGAGGACGGCTCGGTCACCAGCCTGTTCGAAGAGCAGCAGTAGATCCTTTTGGGGCGCGGCCTCCCCGCCGGGTACACTCTTCGAGTTGCTCGGCGAGGGAGGCCGTACCTGTTTTCGAACGGGTTCCGGTGCTCCGTTATCGACGCGCTCTTCGTAGCAGGCCGTGATTTCGGCCGGGTGACGTTCGAGTCCAATTCCGTCATCGCACGAGGAGTGAACATGGCTGACCTCAAGCTTTCCGCCAAGACCCGCACCGACTTCGGCAAGGGCGCTTCCCGCCAGGCCCGTCGCGACGGCTTCGTCCCCGGCGTCATCTACGGCCACGGCACCGAGCCGAAGCACGTCGACGTCGAGGCCCACGCCCTGCAGCTGGCGCTGCGCACCGCGAACGTCCTGCTCACCCTGGACATCGCCGACGGCGGCTCCGAGCTGGTCATCCCGAAGGCCGTGCAGAAGCACCCGCTGAAGCGCTCGATCTCCCACGTCGACTTCCTGATCGTCAAGAAGGGCGAGAAGGTCACCGTCGACGTCGCGATCGTCACCGAGGGCGACCTGGCCCCGGGCGGCAACATGCTGGAGACCCTCCAGAACACCATCTCCGTCGAGGCCGAGGCCACCCACATCCCGACCGAGGTCACCGTCTCGATCGCGGGCCTGGAGGCCGGTGCCACCATCCACGCCAAGGACCTGGTCCTCCCGGCGGGCACCACCCTGGCCGTCGACGGCGACATCGCCGTCCTGCAGGTCATCGGCGCGCAGGCCGAGGAGCCGGCCGCCGAGAGCACCGAGGCCTGAGCCTCCCCGCTCGTCAGTTGCTGACCGACCGCCGTCCGGCTCCACTGGAGCGGGACGGCGGTCGTTTCGTTGAGGGACCTCGAAGGAGCTTTTGATGTCGCAGGACACGGCGCCCTGGCTGATCGTGGGTCTGGGCAACCCGGGCGCCGAGTACGCGGGCAACCGGCACAACATCGGGTTCATGGTGGTCGACCTGCTCGCGGAGCGGATGCGCGGGAAGTTCAAGGCGCACAAGGCGCGGGCGCAGGTCGTGGAGGGGCGGATCGGCCCGCCGGGGCCGCTGAACCAGCGCGTGGTGCTGGCGAAGCCGATGTCCTTCATGAACCTGTCGGGCGGGCCGGTGACGGCGCTGCGCGACTTCTACAAGGTGCCGCTGGACCGGATCGTGGCGGTCCACGACGAGCTGGACATCGACTACCCGACGCTGCGGCTCAAGCTGGGCGGCGGGGACAACGGGCACAACGGCCTGAAGTCGATGACGAAGTCGATGGGCCCGGACTACCACCGGGTGCGCTGCGGCATCGGTCGTCCGCCGGGCCGGATGCAGGTGGCCGACTTCGTGCTGAAGGACTTCTCCTCCACCGAGCGCAAGGAGCTGGACTGGTTCGTGGACCGGTCGGCGGACGCGGTGGAGTGCCTGCTCCAGGAGGGCCTGGAGCGGGCGCAGTCGACGTACAACTCCTGAGGTGAACGGGCGGGGCCCCCACCGGATCGGATCCGGTGGGGGCCCCGTCGTGCGTACGGGCGTGCTCAGCCGGTGTTGCGCAGGCCGGCGGCGACGCCGTTGACCGTGAGCAGCAGGGCCCGGGCGAGCAGCGGGTCGGCTTCCTCGCCGCGCTCGGCCGCCGCGCGCTGGCGGGCCAGCAGCGAGACCTGGAGGTAGGAGATCGGGTCCAGGTAGGCGTCGCGGACCTCGAAGGTCTGCTGGAGCACGGGCTGGGAGGCGAGCAGCGTGTCGCCGCCGGTGACCCTCAGGACCTCGCGGACGGTCAGCTCGTGCTCGGCCTCGATCCGGGCGAAGACGTGCTTGAGGTGCTCGGGGACGAGCGTGTCGACGTAGTGGCGGGCGATCCGCAGGTCCGTCTTGGCCAGCGTCATCTCGACGTTGGAGAGGAAGTTGCGGAAGAAGTGCCACTTCTGGCCCATCTCCGCGAGCACGTCGTCCTGGCCGGCCTCGCGCAGCGCCTTGAGACCGGAGCCGACGCCGTACCAGCCGGGGACGATCTGGCGGGACTGGGTCCAGCCGAAGACCCACGGGATGGCGCGCAGCCCGTCCAGGCCCGCTCCGGAGTCGGGGCGGCGCGAGGGCCGGGAGCCGAGGTGGAGGTCGGCGAGCTGGTCGACGGGGGTGGCCGCGAAGAAGTACGACGGCAGGTCGGGGTCCTCGACCAGGGCGCGGTAGGCGCCGTGGGCGGCGTCCGAGACCGTGTCCATGGCCGCGTCCCAGCGGGCGAGGGCCTCGTCGGACTGGCGGGGCGCGGTGTGCAGGGCGGAGGCCTGCAGGGTCGCGGCGACGGTCAGTTCGAGGTTCTCGCGGGCCAGCGAGGGGACGAGGTACTTGTCGGAGATGACCTCGCCCTGCTCGGTGACCTTGATCTCGCCCTCCAGCGTGCCCCAGGGCTGGGCGAGGATCGCGTCGTGCGAGGGGCCGCCGCCGCGGCCGACGGTGCCGCCGCGGCCGTGGAAGAGGCGCAGCCGCACGCCGTAGCGGTGGGCCACGTCGCGCAGTCGGCGCTGGGCGCGGTGGATCTCCCACTGGCTGGTGGTGATGCCGCCGAACTTGGAGGAGTCGGAGTAGCCGAGCATGACCTCCTGGACCTCGCCGCGCAGCGAGACGAGCCGCCGGTAGGAGGGGTCGGCGAGCATCTCGTCGAGGATGACGTCGGCGGCGCGCAGCTCGTCGGTGGTCTCCAGCAGCGGGACGATGCCGATCTTGGCCCAGCCCGCGTGCAGGTCGATGAGGCCGGCTTCGCGGGCCAGGACGGCCGCGGCGAAGACGTCGTCGGCGCCCTGGCACATCGAGATGATGTAGGACTCGATGACCTCGGGGCCGAACTTCTCGAAGGCGTCCTTGATCGCGCCGAAGACCCCGAGGGTCTTGTGGCCGGCGGCGTCCAGGGGCGCCGGGGTGGGCGCGAGCGGGCGCCGCGAGCGGAGTTCCTTGGCGAGGAGCTTCTGCCGGTAGTCGCGGGGCATGTCCGCGTAGCGCCACGACTCCTCGCCGAGCCGGTCGAAGAGCTGACCGAGGGCGTGGTGGTGGGCGTCGGCGTGCTCGCGCACGTCCATGGTGGCCAGCTGGAGGCCGAAGGCGGCCAGCGTGCGGATGGTGCGGTCCATGCGGCCGTCGGCGAAGAGCGCGCCGCGGTGCTCGCGCAGCGAGGTCTGGATCAGCGTGAGGTCGGTCAGCAGCTCGGCGGTGCCGAGGTAGTCGCGGCCGTCCTCGTGCGCGGTGCCCTTGGCGAGGCGCTCGCGGGTGTTGACCAGCTTCTGCCGGATGCAGGTGGCCTTGAGCCGGTAGGGCTCCTCGGCGTTGAGGCGCTTGTAGCGGGGGCTGATCTCCGGCAGGCGTTCGAGGTCGGCCTGGAGGGAGGTCAGCAGCTCCTCGGTGGCTCCGGTGTAGCGGATGGAGTTGGAGAGGAGGCCGCGCAGGAAGTCGACCAGTTCGAGGGCGTCGGTGATGCCGTGCTCGTGCTGGAGGATCAGGACGTCGCGGGTGACCTCGGGGGTGACGTTGGGGTTGCCGTCGCGGTCACCGCCGATCCAGGTGCCGAAGGTGAGGGGCCGGGTGCCCGGGGGGAGCTCGACGCCGACGCGCTGGAGTTCGGCGGCGAGGTCCTCCAGGACGTCACCGACGGCTCCGGCGTGGAGTTCGTCGAGGTAGTAGATCGCGTTGCGGGCTTCGTCGGCGGGCTCGGGGCGCACCACGCGCAGCTCGTCGGTCTGCCAGACGAGGTCGATGTTCTCGGCGAGGCGCAGGTCGTGGCGGCGCCGGTCACCGGCGCCGGTGACGGGCTCCTCCAGCAGGGCGGCGATGCGGCGCAGCTTGTTGAGGACGCTGCGGCGCGCGGCTTCGGTGGGGTGCGCGGTGAAGACGGGGCGCACGTTGAGGTTCTTGACCGTCTCGCGCAGGTGCTCGGGGTCGGCGTCCTTGAGCATGTCCGCGGTACGGGCCAGGAGGCTGCCCTCGGCGGCGCGGTGGGCGCGCAGTTCCTTGCCGCGGTGCACCTGCTCGGTGACGTTGGCGAGGTGGAAGTAGGTGGAGAAGGCGCGCACCAGCTTGGCGGCGGTCTCCAGGTCGGTGTCGCCGAGGAGGGAGGCGGCGGCTTCGCCGTCCGTGCGGGTGAGGGCACGGACGCGTTCGACCAGGTCGAGGAGGTCCTGGCCCTCCTGGCGTACGAGGGTTTCGCCGAGGAGGTCGCCGAGGCGGCGGATGTCCGCGCGCAGCTCCGCGTTGGCCATCTCTGCTGTTGTAACCGTGGCCGGGGTGACGGGGGCCTGGTCAGCACTGCTCACAGGTGCGGCTCCTTGCAGTGTTTCGAGCGCTACTGGGGCGGGGGCCGCCGGAGTGCGCACGGCGGTGCGTGCCCGGACGGCAGTCCGGGGGTACCCCTGCCTGTCGCGCAGCTCGGCTGCCCGTGCGGACCGCGCTGTCCGACGACACCAGGATAGGTGTCCGGGCCAGGTGTCCGGCGCTCCGCTCGACTCCGTCTCGCGATCCGGTCCCGCCGCGGGGGGCGCCAGCGGCGCCGCTCTTGCCGCGGGGCTCACCTTTGCCATACTTACGTTGCCGTAGGTTACGGGTCCGTAGCCGGGCTCCTGCCGACTCCTTCACCCCCCAGGGGACCCCATGACCGTAAGCCCCGATCTGATCGAGGACGCCTCGGCGGACTCCGGATCACCCCACCCCTCCGCCACGCTCGGCGGCGAGAACAAGAGGTCCGTCGAACAGATCGCGCTGCTGCTCTTCATCACCGTGCCCTTCCTGGCGGTGCTGGCGGCGATCCCGCTGGCCTTCGCCTGGGGCGGGGTGAGCTGGCTGGACCTGGGCCTGATGGTGTTCATGTACTTCCTGGCCTGCCACGGGATCACCATCGGTTTCCACCGCTACTTCACGCACGGCTCCTTCAAGGCGAAGCGCCCGCTGCGGATCGCGCTGGCCGTCATGGGCTCGATGGCGGTGGAGGGGCCGCTGGTGCGCTGGGTGGCCGACCACCGCAAGCACCACAAGTACTCCGACCACGAGGGCGACCCGCACTCGCCGTGGCGCTTCGGCGAGTCGCTCCCGGCCCTGATGAAGGGCCTGTGGTGGGCCCACATCGGCTGGCTCTTCGACGAGGAGCAGACCAACCAGGCGAAGTACGCCCCGGACCTGATCAAGGACCCGGCGATCCGCCGGATCTCGCGCGACTTCATCTACTGGACGATGCTCTCGCTGGCGATCCCGCCGCTGGTGGGCGGTCTGGTCACGATGTCCTGGTGGGGCGCCTTCACCGCGTTCTTCTGGGGCTCCCTGGTCCGGGTGGCGCTGCTGCACCACGTGACGTGGTCCATCAACTCGATCTGCCACGCGGTGGGCAAGCGCCCCTTCAAGTCCCGCGACCGTTCGGGCAACGTGTGGTGGCTGGCCGTCCTGTCCTGCGGCGAGTCCTGGCACAACCTGCACCACGCCGACCCGACGTCGGCGCGCCACGGCGTGTTGCGCGGGCAGGTCGACTCCAGCGCCCGGCTGATCCGTTGGTTCGAGCTGGCGGGCTGGGCGAGTGACGTCCGCTGGCCGTCGGCGTCCCGCATCGATGGCCGGCGCAAGGAAAAGGCGTCGAGCGCGGCATGATGGGTGACGTGGCGATCGACGGCGGTACCCCCAGCAGCGACAAACCCCGGCGTAGCCGTCGGGTCCGGATGACGGGCGCCGAGCGGCGTCAGCAACTGCTGGAGATCGGTCGCACGCTGTTCGCGGAGAAGGGCTTCGAAGGCACGTCGGTGGAGGAGATCGCGGCCAAGGCCGGGGTGTCCAAGCCGGTGGTCTACGAGCACTTCGGCGGCAAGGAGGGCCTGTACGCGGTCGTCGTGGACCGCGAGATGCGCCAGCTGCTGGACGGGGTGACGGGCGCGCTGACGGCCGGGCACCCGCGGGAGCTGCTGGAGCAGGCCGCCTTCGCGCTGCTGGACTACATCGAGTCGTACACGGACGGCTTCCGGATCCTGGTCCGCGATTCGCCGGTGGCCCAGTCGACGGGCACCTTCGCCTCGCTGATCAGCGACATCGCGACGCAGGTCGAGGACATCCTGGGCCTTGAGTTCAAGGCGCGCGGCTTCGATCCCAAGCTGGCGCCGCTGTACGCGCAGGCGCTGGTCGGGATGGTCGCGCTGACCGGGCAGTGGTGGCTGGACGTGCGCAAGCCGAAGAAGGCGGAGGTCGCGGCGCACCTGGTCAACCTGGCCTGGCACGGCCTGGACAAGCTGGAGTCGAAGCCGCGCCTGGTGGGCCACCGCAAGAGCTGACGACCCGCGAGGTACGCGCGGCGGCGCCCCGCCACCGGGATTCACCGGTGGCGGGGCGCCGCTGCGTGTCGTGGAGGCCGTACGGGCGTCCGCGCGGGCCCGGGGCCTCAGTGCGCGGGGTCGGGCTCCAGGAACTCCAGTCGGTTGCCGACGGGGTCCTCGGAGTAGAAGCGCCGGTGCCCGGGCAGGTCGTCGTTCCAGACGACGGTGGCGCCGCGGGCCGCGAGGCGCTCCGCGTAGGCCGCTATGCCGGTGACGCGCAGTCCCGGATGGGCCTTGCGGGCCGGGCGGAAGTCCTCCTCGACGCCCAGGTGGAGCTGGACGGGGCCGGCTGCGAACCAGCAGCCGCCGCGCGCCGCGAGGACGGGCGGCTTGGGGATCTCGGTCATGCCGAGCACGTTCCCGTAGTACGCGCGCAGCGCGTCCTCGGAACCGGGCGGTGCGGCGAGCTGGACGTGGTCGACGGCGCTGAGCACGGGGTCAGTTCTCCTTGCGGGCGATGGCGAAGATGCGGCGGAACGGGAAGACGGTGCCGCGCGGACCGGCCGGGTAGGCGGCGCGCAGCAGGTCGCGGTAGGCGGCGAGGAACTCCTCCACGGCCACCCGGTCGTCGCCGAGGGCGGTCAGGACGGGCCGCAGCGCGGTCCCCTTGACCCAGTCGAGGACCGGGTCGGGGCCGGTGAGGAGCTGGTAGTACGTGGTCTCCCAGACGTCGACGGCGCAGCCGAGCCCGGTGAAGCGCTCCAGGTACTCGGCGGGTTCGAGGACGTGGCTGTGGCCGGCGCCGAGCCCGGAGAGCCGGGAGCGCCAGCGCGGGGTGTCGCACAGGGCGTGCAGCAGGGCGTGGCTGGGCGCGGTGAAGTTGCCGGGGACCTGGAAGGCGAAGGTGCCGCCGGGGCGCAGTCCGTTGATCCAGGCGGCGAGTGAGCCGGGGTGGCCGGGCACCCATTGCAGGGCGGCGTTGGAGACGATCAGGTCGTAAGTCTGTTCGGGGAGCCAGTCCGTCAGGTCGGCGGGGGCGAAGTCGAGGGAGCCGCCGCCGGGGGTGGGTCCCGCGTACTCCTCGGTGGCGCGCCGGAGCATCTCCGGGGAGAGGTCGAAGCCGGTGATCGCGGCGTCGGGCCAGCGATCGGCGAGCAGGGCGGTGACGTTGCCGGGGCCGCAGCCGAGGTCGGCGATGCGGGCGGGGCGGCCGGGCGCGGTGGGGAGCGCCTGGATGCGACCGAGCAGGTCCAGGAAGGGGCGGGCGCGGTGGTCCGCGTGGCGCAGGTACTGCTGCGGGTCCCACGTCGGGGCGGGTGCGGCGCCCTTGGCCGCGGTGTCGGAATGCATGATCGAGCCTCCCTGCGGATGGTGCGGGTGGAAGCGTCTGGGTTCCGGCCGCTCCATTCCCCATGGTCACTCCGGATATATCTTGATGTCAAGAGACTTGATCGCGAGAAGCTCTCCATCGAGAGACTTAATGTCAAGAGACTTCACGTCGACATACCCCTTACACTGATCGGCATGGAGGACGAGGTCGACCGATTGGTCGCGGCATGGCGGCGCGAGCGCCCTGACCTCGACGTGGAACCGCTCGAGGTGCTCAGCCGCGTGAGCCGGCTCGCGCGCCACCTGGACCGGGCCCGCAGGCTCGCTTTCGCCGAGCACAGCCTGGAGCCGTGGGAGTTCGACGTCCTGACGTCGCTGCGCCGGGCGGGCGCGCCCTACCAGCTCTCCCCCGGGCAGCTGCTGACGCAGACCCTGGTCACCTCGGGCACCATGACCAACCGGATCGACCGGCTCGCGAAGAAGGGCCTGGTCGAGCGACTGCCCGACCCCAACGACCGGCGCGGCGTCCTGGTCCGGCTGACCCCCGAGGGGCGCGACCGCGCCGACCAGGCACTCGCCGGGCTGCTCGCCCAGGAGCGGGCGATCCTGGCCCAGCTGTCCCGGTCCGAGCGCGGCGACCTGGCCTCGCTGCTACGCCAGTTGACCGCTCCGTTCGACAACATCCCCGGCTAGGTCCGCGGGCCGCACGCCCGCGCGCCGGGCCAGCGCCACGGCCGCCAGGGTGGAGTGCACCCCGAGCTTGCCCAGCACGTTCTGCATGTGGGTGCGCACCGTGTGCGGGGACAGGAACAGCCGCGCCGCGACGTCCTTGCGGCCCAGGCCCGCCACCATGCAGCGCAGCACCTCGTGTTCGCGCGGGGTCAAGGACTCCACCAGGCGTTCGCTGTCGGTGCGGTGCTTGCGGGCCTGGGTCAACTCCCGCAGCACGCCGGTGAGCAGGGCGGGCGGCAGGTGGGTCTCCTCGCGCAGGACCCCGCGGACCACGGCGAGCAGCCGCGACAGCGAGCAGTCCTTCGCCACCCAGCCGGACGCCCCGGCCTGCAGCGCGTGGGCGGCCCGGCGCGGTTCGTCGCGCTCGGCGAGGACGACCGTACGGACCCCCGGATGCGCCGTGCGCACGGCCGCGACCAGCGCGATCCCGTCGCCCGGTGGAGCACCGGTGCCGTGCTCCCGCTGCGCGGGGAACGCCCCGGTGGCGCCGGGAGCCCCACTGAGATCGGCGTCGACGAGCAACACGTCGAAGCGGCGCCCCTCGCTGACGCCCCGTTCGAGGCAGCGCAGCGCGGCGGGGCCGCTGCCGGCCGCGGACACGTCCACGTCCGGCTCGGCCGCGAGCGCGGCGGCGAGCGACTCGGCGAAGATGCGGTGATCGTCCACCACGAGAACCCGGATACGAACCACAGAACCCCCAAGGGTCGGGGAACGGACAACTGCGGGTACGGCGCCCGGACCGGGTGATCCGCAGCTGCCGCGGCCGCCGCCGTGACACCTCTGCACTACCCCGGAGCGGACGTCGTACCCGACTCGTCTCGACCCCTGAATCAACACCGGCCCCCACCGGTGTCACGCATCAGCGTAGGGCCGGGGGCCGCTCGTGGTTGGCCGAATAGCAGAAGTTTTTCGAGGCATTTTCCGGTGCGGCGGCCTGTGAGGAGCCCATGCGTGGCTTGAAAACGCCCGTTCCTCCGGGCCGGAATCCCGTTTCCGCTTCTGCCCTTGCCACGGGCAGGTGCACGGGGGCATTTCACGCAGCGCGCGCACGCCGGGCGCCCGCGCACAGCGCTCCGCCCCGGCGCGCGACGCCCTCCCCCGCGCCCCCTGTGCCCCTGGTGTTTCCGCTTCGCGGGGAGCCGTTCACTCGCTCCGGTGGTCGGCGTGCCGGGGCAAGCGGAACATCAGGGCCCACATCAGGGCGAGGAGGCCGCCGACCCACCACAGCACGCCGAGGAACGCGTCGCGGTGGAGGCCGGCGTCGGGCGAGCCGCTGGTGGTGGCGAAGAACACCGGGGCGGTCAGCGCGGTGCCCAGCGCGATGCCCAGGTGCATGACGGTGTTGAACAGGCCCGAGGCCGATCCGGCGTCCTCGTGCGGGACCGCGGAGAGGGACATGTCCGCGAGCGGGCCGCTGACCATGCCGAGGCCGAAGCCGATCAGTACCACCGGAGCGGTCATCGCCAGCAGGGTCGGTCCCCCGTGGCCCGCGGCGATCAGGAGCCCGTAGCCGGCCATCGAGGCGAGCGCGACGAGGGCTCCGGCCTGCGGCAGGCGGCGGGCGAAGCGCCCGCCGCTCCTCGTCGTGACCGTCGCGCCGGCCAGCTCGCCGACGGAGAGCAGCACGAAGGCCAGGGCGGCGTGGAAGGGGCTCATGCCCAGTCCGTGCTGGAGGTAGAGGGTCCAGGTCATGAAGAACAGCCCGCACAGCAGGCCGTGCGTCAGCTGCGCGGCCGAGCCGCCGGAGAACCGCCGGTCCCGGAACAGGGACAGGGCCACGAGCGGGGCGTCGCCCTGCTTGCGCCGCTGCTGGCGGAGGAAGACGGCCAGGACGAGGAGGCCCGCGGCGAGCAGGACGAAGCACCACAGCGGCCAGTGACGCAGGTGGCCCTCGGTGAGCGGGAGGACGATCAGGACGATGGCCAGCGAGGACAGCAGCATGCCGGTCAGGTCGATCCGGTCGGCCTTCCGCACCGTCGACTCGGGGATGAAGCGGCGTCCCAGGAGGAGCACGGCGAGGCCGACGGGCACGTTGACCAGGAAGATCGGCCGCCAGGACAGCCCGAAGAGGTCCGCCTCGGTCAACAGGCCGCCCATCACCGGGCCCAGGACGTTGGCGAGCGACATGACGACCCCGTACAGGCCGAACACCTTGCCCCGGCTCTGCCCCTCGAAGGTGACGTGGAGGGTGGCGAGGATCTGCGGGATCATGACGGCCACTGCCACACCCTGGAAGGCGCGGGCGCCGATCAGCACGCCGGGTCCGACGGCGAGGCCGCACAGCAGCGAGGCCGCGGTGAACACGACGGTGCCCGTCAGGAGCATCCTGCGCCGACCGTAGAGGTCGCCGAGGCGACCGCCTGTGATCAGCCCGACGGCGATGGGCAGTGAGTAGCCGGTGGACAGCCACTGCACCGCGTCCGGCCCGGCGCCGGTCGACTCCTGGATGGCGGGCAGCGCGGTCAGGACGACCGACTGGTCGATCATGTCCATCAGCTCGGCGCCCAGCAGCACCAGGAGGGCGATCCAGGCGGCCGGAGGGAGCGGGGTGGCGTGCTGCGGCTCATGGCCGAGCGCGGAGGAAGACACGGCGGGGGACTCCTGATCCGAAGGAATCGGGGAGCTCCGCCGACAGCCTCACCGGGGCGGCCGGAAGACACCGGAGCCCGGGGCAGACGGCAGAGCTGCACCCGGGAAAGACGGAAAGAACACGGGGGGTGACGCAACTCAGACCAGCGCGACGTCCGCCCCCGAACACGTGCGACACGACAGCACGCGGGGAACACGGACGACTACACGGCCTGGTTGATAAGAAGTCACCTCGAGATCACTACGGAAGGAACGGGGAATCCGGTCGCCGCCACCGGTACCTCGGCGCGGGGATCGATCCACCATACGACGGCCCCGGCCGCCGCCGCACACCTGAAAGCCGCCACCGCGGGGCGCGGTGACGGCTCTCGTGCGGGGCGTACGGGTGGGGCCTGCGGCGCCTCAGCGCTGGGCGAAGGCCCAGGCGTCCGCGACGATGCCCGCGAGGTCCGCGCGGGAGGGGGTCCAGCCGAGGCGCTCCTTGGCGTTGGCCGCGGAGGCCACCAGGACCGCCGGGTCGCCGGCCCGGCGCGGGGCCACGACCTCCGGGATCGGGTGCCCGGTCACCTTGCGGACGGTGTCGATGACCTCGCGCACCGAGAAGCCGCTGCCGTTGCCCAGGTTGCAGATCAGGTGCTCGCCCGAGGCGGGCACGGCCACCGCGGCCAGGTGCGCCTCCGCGAGGTCGGCGACGTGGATGTAGTCGCGCACGCAGGTGCCGTCCGGGGTCGGGTAGTCCTCGCCGAACACCGAGATCGACTCGCGCTGCCCGAGGGCGACCTGGAGCACCAGCGGGATCAGGTGGGTCTCGGGGTCGTGGCGCTCGCCGAACTCCTTGTAGGCACCGGCCACGTTGAAGTAGCGCAGCGAGACCGCGGTCAGCCCGTGCGCCGCGCACTCGCCGCTGATCATGTGGTCGACGGCCAGCTTGGAGGCGCCGTAGGGGTTGGTCGGCTTGGTCACCGACTCCTCCGTCAGCAGCCCCTCGGTGGGCTCGCCGTAGGTCGCGGCGGTGGAGGAGAAGACGAGCTTCT
Organism: Streptomyces sp. NPDC028419; assembly: GCF_055565515.1. NCBI lineage: Bacteria > Bacillati > Actinomycetota > Actinomycetes > Kitasatosporales > Streptomycetaceae > Streptomyces > Streptomyces sp. NPDC028419. The sequence continues at coordinate 145,326 of NZ_JBVHUE010000004.1, forward strand.
TCACCCCGGCCTCGCGCATCGCGGTGAGCAGCGCGAGCGTGCCGCCGACGTTGTTGTCCCAGTACTTGCCGGGGTTGACCACGGACTCGCCGACCTGCGAGAAGGCCGCGAAGTGCAGCACCGCGTCGAAGGAGGCGTCGAGGTGGCGGGCGGCGTCCTGGATCCGGCCGTGGACGAGGGTGGCGCCCTGCGGCACGCCCGCCTCGAAGCCGGTGGAGAGGTCGTCGAGGATGGTGACCTCGTGTCCGGCCTCCAGCAGATGGGCCGCGACGACGCTGCCCACGTATCCGGCGCCACCGGTGACCAGGTACTTGCTCACTCGCCTACTACCTCTCGAAGTCGCACGGCCGCACACACGCGCGACCCGTTCCCCCCTGGCTTACCGCATGTCCGCGCCCGTGGGGAAATCGTGCCCCGTCGCTAGCCGCGGGCCGCGCGGTCCAACAGGCCGGTACGGGCGGCCAGCGCGGCCGCCTCCAGCCGGGAGCCCACGCCGAGCTTCATCAGCACCCGCTGGACGTGCGTGCGCGCGGTGCTCGGCGCGATCGCCATGCCGGCCGCGATCAGCCGGGTGTCCTCGCCCTCGGCGACCCGGACCAGGACCTCCACCTCGCGCGGGGTGAGCAGCCCGAGCAGCCTGCTGCCCTCGTCGTCCGGCGCGGCGGTGGGGTTGAGGAGTTCCGCGAAGGCGCTCTGGAGCAGCTGCGGCGACACCGCCGCCTCCCCGGCCCGCGCCTTGGCCAGGGCCCGCTCGACGCCCTCGATCCGCTCGTCCTGGCGTACGTACCCGCACGCGCCCGCGGCGAAGGCGGCGGCGATCCCGCGCGGACTGGGCACCGGGCCCAGCACGACCACGGCGATCTGCGGTCTCTCGCGCCGGATCCGCACGATGGGCTCGAAGATCCCCGGCTCGGCGGGGGTGGCGGTGCCCAGCAGACAGACCTCCGGGGCGCGGCTGATCACCAACTCGGCCGCCCCGGCGGCCGGCGCGGCCGCGGCCAGCACCCGGTGCCCCCGCAGCTTCAACGCCGAGGCGAGCGCCTCGGCCAACAGCCGGTGATCGTCAACGACCATGACCCGTACGCCCATTGCGGCGCTCACCCCCGACCCTTCTGCCCCGGCAAGCTACACGCTTGTTCGACGCCGCGAGGTGGATACGGAACAGAAGCCCCCGTCAGTGGGCCCTGACCCCAAGAGCCTTGACATCGGCCCGGGGGTCAGGCCGCGCCCGTGAAGACGTATGCCGTCATGGGGGCGACGACCGGGCCCGGGCCCAGGCGGGTCGTGGTTTCCTCGATGATGACGGCCCGGGCCTCCGCGCCGCCGCCGCGCTCCTCGACGGCCCCGCGCACCGGGGTCCCGGTGAGGAAGCCGGTGGCGACGTCGGCGGCCGAGGCGGCCCGGCCCGCCAGGGTCAGCTCCCGCTCCTCCTCGACGGCGAACCCGGCGGCCACCAGGTCGGCGGCCACGACGGCGGGGTCGGCGTAGCCGTGCGGGACCGTGGGGAGGAACCGCGGCGGGTCGTCCGGGAAGGCCCGCTCCAGCCCGGCCTGCACCGCGGCGTCGAAGGCGTGCGCGGCGATCGGGCCCCAGGTGTTGAACAGGAAGCGCCCGCCGGGGGCCAGCACCCGGCGGACCTCGGTGAAGGCCGCCACCCGGTCGGGGAAGAACATCACGCCGAACTGGCAGACCACCAGGTCGAAGCCCCCGTCGGGGAACGGCAGCCGCTGCGCGTCGGCTTGGCGCCACTGCGCCCCCGGCGCCCGGGACGACCCGAAGCCGACCATGGCCTCGTTCAGGTCGGTGGCCGTCACCTCGGCCGACGGCGCCGCGGTGAGCAGGTCCGATGTCAGCACCCCGGTGCCCGCGGCCAGTTCGAGGATCCGCCGGGGCCGCAGCGCCGCCGCCCGGGCGGCGAGGTCCGCGGCGAAGGGCCGGAAGAGCACCGGCACGAGGTACCGCTCGTAAGCCTCCGGCATGGACCCGGACCACAGCCGCTCGGCGTCGCTTCCCGTCACCTTCGCCACGGTAGCCCGGCCCCGGGACTCCCCCGCTCCGCCGCGCCCGCCGGCATGCCGAAGCCCCCCGGAGAACGGCTTCCGGGGGGCGGGCGTGGTGGGGCGGGGCGGGTGGTGCCGGGTCAGCCCGTCGTGAAGGACACGAAGAGGTAGGACGGGTCGGCGGTCGCCGAGTAGGGCTTGCTGATCAGCGTCTGGGAGATGAAGAACCGCCCGTTGTGGTAGCGGAACTCGGCCCCGTTCGCGGACATGCTGGTCTCGGGGCGCCGGATGTTCTTGTCCTCCGGCATCTCCATGAGGAGTGTTTCCTTCATCGTCGCGGTGTCGATGCTGACGACCTGGCCGCCCTTGTTGTAGGGGGGCAGCTTGTAGGCGATGACGTTCGGCCCGTCCATGCGCAGCGGCATGATCGTGTACTGCTCGCCCGCGTCGGCCCGGTCGGTGGTCTGCTTGCCGGTGTTCAGGTCGAAGGACAGCAGCTCGTTGGTCCGGCCGTACTGGTCCTTGCCCTGGTGCTCGACGGACGGCAGGTAGACCTTGCCGTTGCCGACGACCATCTTCTTGCAGCCCTCGACCAACAGCCCGTCGCAGCGGACCGAGTAGTTGCCGGAGGAGACCGGGATGCGGGTCTTCAGCGCGCCCGCGTCGTCGATCACGAAGAGGTCGCTGACCCCGCTGCCGCCCTTGGCCGCGTCGCCGACGTCGGCGCCGACGACCAGCGGCTTGGTGGAGACGATCGCCGCGTAGTCGATGCCCTGCGACATCTTGTACGAGGACTTGGGCGCCCCGGTCGTCGGGTCGAGGTTCTGGGCGAGCAGGTACTGGCTGCCGTACGGGCCGCACTTGCGGATGACCGCGAGGGCCGGGCCGCCGGCGTAGCCGAGGTCGTAGCAGCCTTCGCCGTCGACCTTGGCGGGCCACAGGTTCTTGCCGTCGGCGAGGTTCCAGCCCGCGCCGCCCTGGAGGCCGCCCGCGGCGACGGTGTTGCCGCTGAGGGTGACCTCCTTGAACTCCACCGGCTTGTCACCGCTGGTGGCGGACTTGATGGTGGTCGACCAGGCCAGCTTGCCCGCGTTCAGGTCGATGACGCCGATCTGGTTGCAGCGGGGGTACTTGTTGGCGTCGCTGGCCAGTGCTTCCTTGAAGAGGATCGCGCTCTTGCCACCGCTGATGTGCGCGGTGGCCCCGCACAGCTCGGCCGGGAGCGCGATGGACCACTTCTGGGCGCCGGTGTTCAGGTCGTAGCCGACGACCTTGGCGACGTCGGACTTCGCGTAGAGCGTGTCGGTGACCCAGGAGCCCTCGACGTGCGCGAGGTCGGCGACCTGCGGCTGCGCGAGGTTGACCAGGGTCTTGGCCTTGGTGTTCGCCTGGGGCTTCTCGGTGGCGACCCCGCCACCGGGCTTGTCGCCGTCGCCGCCCGGGCCGGGGCTCTTGCCGTCGGTCGGGCCGTTGGCGACGTCCTTCTTGCCGCCGCCGTCGTCGTCGCCGGAGACGTACCAGAAGCCGCCGCCCACGATCAGGGCGATGGCCACGAGCGCGGCGACCACGATGAGGAGCTGGTTGCGCAGGTCGTTGCTGCCGCCGCCACCGCTGCCACCGCTCGCGGACGGGACGTAGGCGGGCGCGGCCGGCGCCGCCTGCGGGTAGCCGTAACCGGGCTGCGGCTGCTGCTGCGGGTAGCCGTAGGCCGGGCCCGGCGGCTGCTGCGGGGGCGCCGGCGGGGCGGGCGGCGCGGCCGGCGGCGGCGCGAAGCCGCCCGACGGCGGGTCCTGGGGCGCGCCGAAGCCGCCCGACGGGGGCTGGTTCGGCGGGGGCGGCGGGGTACTCATCGGGTGCTACTGCCTCTCATGGGCGGCCGGGTGGACGACGGGACTACGGACGCGGACACGGTCACTTGCCGAAGACCATCAGGAACTTCTCGTCCTTGCCCTCGCCGGTGATGTGCGTGGAGGACATGAAGAGCCGCCCGTCCGCGAAGGCGATCTGCGGGGTGTAGAAGGAGTTCTCCAGCGGCGCGGCGGGCCCGGACGGGTTGTGCAGCACCGTGGTGGGCTTGCCGCCGCCGAGCGGGACCGAGATGACCTCGCCGCCGGTGGCCTTGTCCGCCGCGCTGTCGTAGGCGTAGAGCTTGCCGCCCTCGGCCTTCAGCGGGACGAGGACGCGCTTGTCGCCGGCCGGGGTGCGCCACTTGGCCTTGCCGGTGCCCATGTCGAAGGCGACCAGCTCGTTGGAGGCGCCCTCGGTCGGCAGGACGATCGTGTCGGAGCCCGCGTCGACGACGATGCCCCAGCAGTCCTGGAGCGGCCGGTCGACGATCGGGTCGTCGCAGCGGGGCGTGAACTGGCCCTCGCCGGTGAGCTGCGAGCGTTGCTTGCCGTCGGGGCCGAGGACCATGATGGAGCGCAGGCTCTTGTCGCGCTCCTTGACGTCGACGACGAGCGGGTTGACCGAGTAGACCTTGCTGACCTTCCAGCCCTGCGGGAAGCGGTACGTCCAGCTCTTCTGGCCGCTGACCGGGTCGGTGCCCTGGAGCTCCTCGATGCCGTCGGCGCAGGTGGCGACGGCGACGACCTTGCCCTGACCGGCCGCGTAGGAGCCGGGCGAGCAGCCCTCGGGGACGTTGGAGCCGAACAGCCGGTCCCCGGTGCTCACCTTGAAGGCGCTGGCGGCGCCGACGCGGCTGGCGGTGACGGTGTCACCGGTGATGGCGAGGCTGGGGGTGACCATGATGTCGAACATCCCCTCCTTGGGGATCTCCTTCGTCCAGCCCCCCTGCCCCGTCTTGAGGTCGACCATCTTGAGCTGGTTGCAGCTCGCCTGCTCGGACTCGCCGTTCATGAAGGCCACGACGACCTTGCCGTCGGTGGTGGTCTGGTAGGGGGTGCTGCAGACCTTGGCGGGGAAGTCGAGCTTCCACTTCTGCTTGCCGTCCGCCACGCCGTAGCCGATGAGCGACTTGAAGAGGGACTTGACGACGGTGTCGCCCACGATCCACTGGCCCGTGGCGTCCCCGCCGCCGCCGGGCAGTTCGGTGGCGTTGGTCTTCAGCCACAACACCTTGCCCTCGCCGGGCTTGCGGCCGGAGTTGAGGTCGGCGTCGCTCATGCCGTTGCCGCCCTTGCCGTCGCCCTTGTCGACGGAGGGCGAGCCGGAGGGCTGGGTCACGGGCGCGGAGCTGCCCGCCGCGGCCGGCTTCTTGCCGTCGCCGTCACCGCCGGCGAAGGCGAAGTACGCGCCGGTGCCGAGCACCAGCGTGACGACCACGGAGGCGGTCACCAGCAACTGCGTCCGGCCGCGGGGCGGCGTCGGCCCGGTGGGCGGCATCCCGAGCGGCGCGGTCGGGGGCTGCGGATAGCCGTATCCGGGCTGCGGCTGCTGACCGTACGGGCCCTGCGGCGCCGGCGGCTGCTGACCGGGCTGCTGCGGCTGCTGACCGGGCTGCCCCTGCTGCGGCTGCGCGTACGGGTTGTCGCCCTGCGGCGGGAAGCCGTACGCGGAGGGCGGCGGCGGGCCGGGCAGGTGCCCGTAACCGGGAGGTACGGCTGGCTGGTTCGGCGGCGTCGGCGGACTCGGCGGCTCGGTCATCAGCGGTACCTTCGGGGTCGGTCGGGCGTGGGGGGATGCCCTTTCTATCACTGTGAACACACGCAGGACGGGCCGGTCCAGCCCCTGTGCCCAAGGGAGGACCGGCCCGTGACGTGGTCGTTATCCGGCCAGTTGGTGCCCGACCGAGGCGGAACCTACGCGTCCTCGGCCAGCTCCAGCCAACGCATTTCCAACTCGTCCCGGTCTGAGATGAGTTCGCGCAGCTCCGTGTCGAGCTTGGCGACCTTGTCGAAGTCGGTGGCGTGCTGAGCGATCTGCGCGTGCAGGTTCGTCTCGCGGTCCGACATCTTGTTGAGCTGGCGCTCGATCTTCTGGAGCTCCTTCTTCGCGGCGCGGGCGTCGCCCGAGGAGGTCTTCTCCTTGGCCGCGGCCGGGGCGGGCGCGGGCGTCGCCTCGGCGATCATCCGCTGCCGGCGCTCCAGGTACTCGTCCAGGCCGCGCGGCAGCATCCGCAGGCTCTGATCGCCGAGCAGCGCCATCACGGTGTCGGTGGTGCGCTCGATGAAGAACCGGTCGTGGGAGATCACGATCATCGACCCGGGCCAGCCGTCGAGGAGGTCCTCCAGCTGGGTCAGGGTCTCGATGTCGAGGTCGTTGGTGGGCTCGTCGAGGAAGAGCACGTTGGGCTCGTCCATCAGCAGGCGCAGGATCTGCAGCCGGCGGCGCTCGCCACCGGAGAGGTCGCCGACCGGCGTCCACTGCTTCTCCTTGGTGAAGCCGAACTGCTCGCACAGCTGGCCCGCGGTCATCTCGCGGCCCTTGCCGAGGTCGACCCGGTCGCGCACGCGCTGTACGGCCTCCAGCACCCGCAGGGACGGGTCGAGTTCGCCGACCTCCTGCGAGAGGTAGGCGAGCCGGACCGTCTTGCCGACGGTCACCTTGCCGGCCGCGGGCTGCTCGTCGCCCTGGGTGCGGGCGGCCGTGGCGAGCGCGCGCAGCAGCGAGGTCTTGCCCGCGCCGTTGACGCCGACCAGGCCGACCCGGTCGCCGGGGCCGAGGTGCCAGGTCAGGTGCTGGAGCAGGGTCTTGGGGCCGGCCTGGACGGTGACGTCCTCCATGTCGAAGACCGTCTTGCCCAGGCGGGCGTTGGCGAACTTCATCAGCTCGCTGGTGTCGCGCGGCGGCGGCACGTCGGCGATCAGCTCATTGGCCGCCTCGATGCGGTAGCGCGGCTTGGAGGTGCGGGCCGGGGCGCCGCGCCGCAGCCAGGCCAGCTCCTTGCGCATCAGGTTCTGCCGCTTGGACTCCTCGGTGGCGGCGATCCGGTCGCGCTCGGCGCGGGCGAAGACGTAGTCGCTGTAGCCGCCCTCGTACTCGTGCACGTCACCGCGCTGCACGTCCCACATGCGGGTGCAGACCTGGTCGAGGAACCAGCGGTCGTGGGTCACGCAGACGAGCGCGGAGCGGCGGCTCTGCAGGTGCTGGGCCAGCCAGGAGATGCCCTCGACGTCGAGGTGGTTGGTGGGCTCGTCGAGGACGAGCAGGTCCTGGTCGGCGATCAGGAGCTGCGCGAGCGCGATCCGGCGGCGCTCGCCACCGGAGAGCGGGCCGATGACGGTGTCCAGGCCGTGCTGGAAGCCGGGCAGGTCCAGGCCGCCGAAGAGGCCGGTCAGCACGTCGCGGATCTTCGCGTTGCCCGCCCACTCGTGGTCGGCCATGTCGCCGATGATCTCGTGGCGGATGGTGGCGGCGGGGTCCAGGGAGTCGTGCTGCGTGAGCACGCCCATCCGCAGTCCGCCGTTCTGGGTGACCCGACCGGTGTCGGGCTCCTCCAGCTTCGCGAGCATCCGGATGAGGGTGGTCTTGCCGTCGCCGTTGCGCCCGACGACGCCGATCCGGTCCCCCTCGGACACGCCGAGGGAGATGCCGTCGAGCAGGGTACGGGTGCCGTACACCTTGCTGACTGCCTCGACATTGACCAGATTGACGGCCATCAGACGCGCTCCAGGGAAAGGGGTGGATCAGCCCCCCACCCTAACCTTCCCGGCCGGGGCCGACCGCTGCCCGAGCGGCCGTGCGGGTGCGCGGGGGCCGGGCCGGAGTCCGTACGGGCCCCCGCGCGGCCGGTCGGGCTCAGTGCCGGGTGGCGCCCGGGGCCGGGGAGGTGGCCACGCGGGTGGTCCGGCAGGTGCCGGAGGCGGCCAGCGCCTCGGCGACCTTCGCCGCGGACTCGGGGTCGCGCACCAGGAAGGCGGTCGTCGGCCCGGAGCCCGAGACGAGGGCGGCCAGCGCCCCGGCCCCCAGGCCCGCGTCCAGCGTCCGCCCCAGCTGCGGGCGCAGCGAGAGCGCCGCCGGCTGGAGGTCGTTGACCACGGTGGCGGCCAGCGCGTCCGGGTCCCCGGCGGCCAGCGCGGCCAGCAGCCGCGGCGAGGCCTCGGGCACGGGGATGGCCGTACCCGCCTCATCCGCCAGCCGGTCGAACTCGCGGAACACCGCCGGGGTCGACAGGCCGCCGTCCGCCACGGCGAAGACCCAGTGGAAGATCCCGGACTCCAGCGGGGCGAGCTGCTCGCCGCGTCCGGTGCCGAGCGCGGCGCCGCCGACCAGGCTGAAGGGGACGTCGCTGCCGAGCTCGGCGCAGATCTCCAGCAGCTCGGCCGGCGTGCTCTCCAGGCCCCACAGCAGGTCACAGGCGAGGAGGGCGCCCGCGCCGTCCGCGCTGCCGCCCGCCATGCCGCCCGCGACGGGGATGTTCTTGGCGATGTGGATGTGGACGGCCGGGTCCAGGCCGTGCCGGGCGGCGAGCAGCTCGGCGGCCCGCGCCGCCAGGTTCGTCCGGTCCAGGGGGACCTGGTCGGCGTCGGGACCGGAGCAGGTGACGGTGAGTGCGTCGGCCGGGGTGACCGTGACCTCGTCGTAGAGGGAGACGGCGAGGAAGACGTTGGCCAGGTCGTGGAAGCCGTCGGGGCGGGCCGCGCCCACCGCCAGCTGCACGTTGACCTTCGCGGGGACCCGGACCGTGACGCCGGCCGCCGCGCCCTCGGCGCTCACAGCGCCGCCTGTTCGTGCACCGGCTTGTGCTCCGCGATCCGCGCGAACTCCTCGACGGTGAGCCCCTCGCCCCGGGCCTGCGGCGAGATCCCGGCCGCGACCAGCGCGCTCTCGGCGCCCGCGGCGGATCCGGCCCAGCCGGACAGCGCGGCCCGCAGCGTCTTGCGGCGCTGCGCGAAGGCGGCGTCGACCACGGCGAAGACCTCGCGCTTGGAGGCGGTCGTCTTGACCGGCTCGGCCCGGCGGACCAGGGAGACCAGGCCGGAGTCGACGTTCGGCGCGGGCCAGAAGACGTTGCGCCCGATGGACCCGGCGCGCTTGACGTCGCAGTACCAGGCGGCCTTGACCGAGGGCACGCCGTAGACCTTGTTGCCGGGCTTGGCGGCCAGCCGGTCGGCGACCTCCGCCTGCACCATGACCAGCGTCCGCTCGATGGTCGGGAAGCGGTCGAGCATCGTCAGCAGCACCGGCACGGCCACGTTGTACGGCAGGTTGGCGACCAGCGCGGTCGGCGCCGGGCCGGGCAGTTCCTTCACGAGCATCGCGTCGGAGTGCACCAGCGCGAAGCGGTCCGCGCGCGCGGGCATCCGGGCCCCGACCGTCGCGGGCAGCGCGGCCGCCAGCACGTCGTCGATCTCGACGGCGATGACCCGGTCCGCGGCCTCCAGCAGCGCCAGCGTCAGCGAGCCCAGGCCCGGACCGACCTCGACGACGACGTCGTCGGGCCGCACCTCGGCCGTGCGCACGATCCGGCGCACGGTGTTGGCGTCGATGACGAAGTTCTGCCCCTTCTGCTTCGTCGGCCGGACCCCGAGTACGGTCGCCAGCTCCCGGATGTCGGCCGCGCCGAACAGCGCGTCGCCCCCCTGCGCCGGGGTGACCTCGGGCGACTGCTCGCCGTCGTGCTTCTCGTTGCCGTGCTCTGCGGTGTCGTGCTCTGCGGTGCTCACCGGTAAAGCCTACGGCCGCAGTGCGGCCACGGACTCGCCCCCCGCTGCACGTAGAGCTTCTTGGCCCGGTAGGTCTGCTCCGCACCGGACGCCTCCTGGGCGCGGCCGGTGCCGCCGAGGCTCTGCCAGGTCTGGACGTCGAACTGGTAGAGCCCGCCGTAGGTGCCGGACGCGTCGGTGGCCGCGGCCCGCCCGCCGGACTCGCACTGGGCCAGCGCGCCCCAGTCCAGGCCGTCGGCCCCGGCCACCGAGTTGGGCAGCGGCCGGGTGCCGACCTTGACCAGCTGCGTGACCGGCTCGCGCAGGGTCTCCTCGGCGATCCGGCGGGGCTTTTGCCGGACCCCGTTGACGGTGCGCAGGCTGTAGGTGACCCGGCGGGCGCCGGGCCGCCCGACCCGCTCGACGACCTCGGTCCCGGCGAACTGCTCCGGATCCTTCACCTTCTCGATCTCGAACGGGATGCGCTCCTCGCGGACCTCGCGGGTGCCGGTGATGCGCAGCACGGTGACGGTCTGGCCGTCGCGGGGGAAGGAGGCGGCCGGCACGGAGGTGGTGTCCTGGGCGTGCAGGGTGATCCCGGCCTGGTCCAGGGCCTCCTGGACGGTGGCGGCGTTGGTGCGGATGGTGCGTTCGCGGCCGTCGGCCATGAAGGTGACGCTGCGTTCGGTGCGCACGTTCAGGGTGAGGCCGCGGCGCGGTACGGGGGTGCCGCGCGGGGCGGAGAGGTAGGCGCCCTCCGCGCGGACGCCGAGCTGGCGCAGCGCGCCGTCCACGGTGGCGGCGGTGGTCCACACCTGGCGCCGCTGGCCGTCGAGGGTGAGCTGGAGGGGGCGGCCGTAGCGGACGACGACCTCGGCGCCGTCGTCGAGGGCGGTGGCGCGGGCCGGGGCGACGAGGTCGTGGGCGCCGACGCCCAGGCCCTCCGCGTCGAGCAGTTCGTCGACGTCGTCGGCGAAGGTGTGCAGGGTGCGGGGCACGCCGTCCACGGTGAGGCGGACCGCCTTGTCGGCGGCGACGAAGGCGGAGGTGCCGCCGGCGAGGAAGGCGACGACCAGGGCCTGCGGGACGATCCGGCGCCAGCTGGCGGTGCCGCGCCCGGCCTTGGTGCCCCGGCGCGCCCGGGTGGCGGTGGCCCCGCCGCGCCCGGCCCGCCGGGATCCGCCGGGCTCGGCCGGGGGCGGGGCGCCCGCGTCGTCCGGCCGGGCGGGCCCGGGGAGCAGCGGCTCGGGCCAGCCCCCGGGGGCGGGGGCTGGGGCCGGGGCGAAGCCGGGGCCGGGGGCCGGGCCTTGGCCGAAGCCGGGGTCCAGGTCGAAGCCGGGGGTCGGGGCCGGGCTCGGGTCGAAGCCGGGGCCGAGGTCCAGGCCGGGGCCGCGGCCGAAGGCGGGGTCCGAGCCGAAGCCGTGGCCCGGGCCGAAGCCGGGGTCGCGCGCGAAGCCGCGCCCGGGGTCGGAGGCGAGGTCGGTACCGGGGCCGGTACCGAGGCCGATACCGGGGCCGGGGCCGAAGGCGCTGTCGAGGTCGCGTTCGAGGTCGTGGCCCAGGGAGCGTTCGAAGTCGCGGTCGAGGTCGCGTTCGAGTTCGACGAGGTCGAGCTCCAGGTCCAGGGCCAGGGCGAGCTCCGGGCCGAAGGCGCCGTCGTCGGAACCCTGAACGCCCGCGCCCCCGGCGTCGTCGCCCTCCGGCCAGGCCGTTCCGACGGCGCCCGCCGGCGGCGGCAGGGGGGACCGGCCGCGGGCCCGGCGCCCCGTGGGGCCGTCGGCCTTGCGCCGGCGCGCGGCCCGCCGCTCACCGGCGCGCGGGGCCGGGACGGCCGCGTCCCGCTCGTCCGGGGCGGGGGTCGGGTCGGCGGACAGCGCCGAGTCCAGCCAGCCCGCGGGGGCCGCGGCGTCCGGCTCGTCCCGGCCACCACGGCGGTGGCCGCCCTGGGTATCGCTCACGACGCTCGCTCCACTGGTCCGGTCCCGTTGGTTCGGGCACGGCACCCTAGCGGAGCGTTCGTCACGCAACAAAGTCGACCCGCTACCCAGCGTGTCGCCGGGGGCGGGGCCCGCGGGCCGTCAGTAGGCGAAGGCGCGGGCCGTGTTCGCCGCCAGTGCGGTGGCCATCGTGTCTTCGTCGATGCCGCGGGCGGCGGCCATCGCACGGACCGTGAGCGGAATCAGGTACGGCGCGTTGGGCCGTCCGCGGTACGGCGCGGGGGTCAGGTACGGCGCGTCCGTCTCGACCAGCAGCAGCTCGATCGGGGCGACCGCGACCGCTTCCCGCAGCGCCGCCGCGTTCTTGAAGGTGACCGTCCCGGCGAAGGACATGTAGTAGCCGGCGGCCGCGCACTCGCGGGCCATCTCGGCGTCGCCGGAGTAGCAGTGGAAGACGGTCCGCTCGGGCGCGCCCTCCTCCCGCAGCACGCGCAGGACGTCGTCGTGGGCCTCGCGGTCGTGGATGACGAGCGCCTTGCCCCGGCGCTTGGCGATCTCGATGTGCGCGCGGAAGGAACGCTCCTGCGCGGCCATGCCCTCGGGTCCGGTGCGGAAGTAATCGAGGCCGGTCTCGCCGACCGCCTTGACGTGGTCGAGGGCGGCCAGCGCCTCGATCTCACCGAGGGCCTCGTCCAGGGCCGCCTCGCCGCCGCCGGGACGGGCGCCCTGACGGGACCAGCCGTCGGGGTCCCCGTGGACGATGCGGGGGGCTTCGTTCGGGTGAAGGGCGACGGCCGCGTGGATGTTCTCGTACGCGGCGGCGGTCTCGGCCGCCCAGCGCGAGCCCTTCACGTCGCAACCGACCTGCACCACCGTGGTGACGCCCACGGAGGCGGCCTTGCGCAGCGCCTCCTCGACGGTGCCGCGCTGCATGTCGAGGTGGGTGTGGGAGTCCGCCACCGCGACCCGGAGGGGCTCCGGGAGCGGCGGCGGGGTGTCCCGGTCGTCGTCTTTGCGGCGGGAGCTGGACGGGGTGGCGGGGCTGGCACTCATGCGGCCGATCTTATGACCGGCCGCACTCCCCCCGCCGGGTCGGGCCCGCCGCGCGGCTCAGGCCCCGCGGATGCGTCGCCACAGGCGGCCCAGCAGGCCCCTGCCCTCGCTCGCGTCCCGCGCGTCGGGGTCGATCGCGACCGGCCCGGGGGCGTCGTGCAACCGGGAGCCCTTGCGCGGCTCCGGCATCCGGTGATGGTGGTGATGGTGGTGGAGCTGGTCGAGCATGCCGAGGACCGAGGACACCTGTCCCTCCCGCATGATCCGCACCACGTGCCCACCGCAGTTCATGCAGGTGGGGTTGGACAGCGGGGACGGGACCCGTTCGCCGCCCTTGACCGTGTAGACGATGAACGGCTGGCCCCTGCCGTCCACGTGGTGCTCGATCTCGTACGCCTGCTCCCAGCCGTACCCGCACTTCATGCAGGCGAAGGAGTACGCCTCGCGAGCGGTGCGTACGGGCGGCGGGGTGGTCCTGACGGCGGCGACGGTCGGTGCGGTCGCGACCGGCGGGGCCGCGGGAACCGGGGTGTCTGCGATCTCACTCATGCCAGCTCCTCTTGTCCGCTGGTAGTTCACTCACCAGTGGACGCCTGTTCCGGCGGGAGCGCATCAGGCCCTGTCCAGTGTTGGACGGCCTTTGGGCAAGGCATGCCCAAAACGCCCTGTGCCCGGTCTGAGCTTTGCTTTTCAGCCTAGCTCTTTACCGACCTACGGCACCTTTTGTGCCGCATTCTTTGCCGCGACCACCGCGTCGAACACCTCGCGCTTGGGTACGCCGGCCTCGGCGGCGACGGCCGCGATGGCCTCCTTGCGCCGCTCCCCCGCCTCCTCCCTCACCCGCACCCTGCGCACCAGCTCATCGGCGTCGACGTCACCGGGCGCCGCGGCGGGCGCGCCCTCGACGACCACCGTGATCTCGCCACGGACGCCCTCGGCCGCCCATTCGGCGAGCGCGGCCAGGCCGCCCCGCTTGACCTCTTCGTAGGTCTTGGTCAGCTCGCGGCAGACGGCGGCCCGCCGGTCGGGGCCGAAGACCTCGGCCATCGCGGCCAGGGTGTCGTCGAGGCGGTGCGGGGCCTCGAAGTAGACGAGGGTGCGGCGCTCCCCCTCGACCTCGCGCAGCCGGCCGAGGCGCTCGCCGGCCTTGCGCGGCAGGAAGCCCTCGAAGCAGAAGCGGTCCACCGGCAGCCCGGACATGGCCAGCGCGGTCAGGACGGCGGAGGGGCCGGGCACGGCCGTCACCTTGATGTCCTTCTCCACGGCGGCGGCGACCAGCCGGTAGCCCGGGTCGGACACCGACGGCATGCCCGCGTCCGTCACGAGGAGGACCCGGGAGCCGGCGAGGAGCGCCTCGACCAGTTCGGGGGTGCGCGCGGACTCGTTGCCCTCGAAGTAGGACAGGACGCGACCGGTGGTGTGCACGCCGAGGCCCTGGGTCAGGCGGCGCAGCCGCCGGGTGTCCTCGGCGGCGATCACGTCGGCGCGCTCCAGCTCGGTGGCGAGCCGGGGCGGCGCGTCCGCGAGGTCCCCGATCGGGGTGCCGGCGAGGACGAGCACGCCCGCCGCGTCGGTGGTCGGGTGGGTGGCTTCGGTACCTCGGGGCTGCGCAGTGGTCACCCGCACATCCTCTCAGCCCGGGGCCCCGGGCCCCGGCCACTCCCCCCTTGATCGAACCGGTCGCCCCCGTTACTGGGGTTCGCACAGGGCTGTTCCCTACGATGACCCGGTGACCAGTACCGCGACGCCGCAACCCAGCCCCGCCGGGGCCCCGCCCGCGCCGCCCGGTGGCGGCGAGAACGAGCCGCCGACCTGGCTGCGCCGACTGCGCGGCTTCGGCTACGCCCCGCCGGGCGGCCCGGGCGGCGGCGCGGCCCCGCGCGCCGACGTCCGCAGCCGCCTGGTGCCGCCGTACGCGCAGCCCTCGGTGGCGCTGTGGACGGCGCTCGGCGTGCCCGCCGCCGCGGTCGCGACCTGGCTGCGGGTGCTGGCGTGGGCCGGTCCGCTGCTGGTGGCGCTGGTGGCCGGGGTGCTGCGCTTCGTGCACCTGGGCACCCCGAAGGCGGTGATATTCGACGAGACGTACTACGCGAAGGACGCCTGGGCCACGATCCAGCAGGGCTACGAGGCCAACTGGCCCAAGGACATCGACAAGGCGATCCTGGCGAACCCGGACGGGGTCGTGCTGCCGAGCGACCCGGGGTACGTCGTGCACCCGCCCGTCGGCAAGTGGGTGATCGGGCTCGGCGAGTGGATGTTCGGCTTCGACCCCTTCGGCTGGCGCTTCATGACCGCGCTGCTCGGCACGCTGTCGGTGCTGATGCTGTGCCGGATCGGGCGGCGGCTGTTCCGCTCCACCTTCCTGGGGTGCCTGGCGGGCGCCCTGCTGGCGGTGGACGGCCTGCACCTGGTGATGAGCCGGACCGCGCTGCTCGACCTGGTGCTGATGTTCTTCGTGCTCGCCGCCTTCGGGGCGCTGCTGATCGACCGTGACAAGGCCCGGGCCAGACTCGCGGCGGCGCTCCCGGTGGACGACGAGGGCCGCACCCGGCCCGATCCACGGATCGCCGAGACGCTGAAGCTGGGCTGGCGCCCGTACCGGATCCTCGCCGGGGTCAGCCTCGGCCTGGCCTTCGGCACCAAGTGGAACGGCCTGATCGTCCTCGCCTTCTTCGGCGTGCTGACCGTGCTGTGGGACGCCTCCGCGCGCCGCGTCGCGGGCGCGGGCACCCCGTACGCGTCGATGCTGCGCCGGGACGCGCTGCCCGGCTTCCTCTCCACGGTGCCGGTGGCGGTCGCGGTGTACCTGGCCTCCTGGACGGGCTGGATCCTGAGCCCGGACAACGGCAAGGGCGGCTACTTCCGCGACTGGGCGCGCACCCAGGACCAGGGCAGCTCCATGTCCTTCCTGCCGGAGTGGCTGCGCAGCCTGTGGCACTACGAGACGGCCGTCTACGACTTCCACGTCGGCCTGACCTCGGGCCACACCTACCAGTCCAACCCCTGGAGCTGGCTGGTCCTGGGCCGCCCGGTCTCGTACTACTACGAGTCCCCCGCCCCCGGCACCGACGGCTGCCCGACGACCGCGGCGGGCAAGTGCGCCCGCGAGGTCCTGGCGATGGGCACCCCGCTGCTGTGGTGGGCGGGCTGCTTCGCCCTGCTGTACGTGCTGTGGCGCTGGCTGCTGCGTCGCGACTGGCGGGCCGGCGCGATCGCCTGCGCGCTGGCCGCGGGTCTGCTGCCCTGGTTCAACTACCAGGAGCGGACCATCTTCTACTTCTACGCCGTCGTCTTCGTCCCGTACCTGTGCCTGGCGGTGGCGATGATGATCGGGGCGATGCTGGGGCCCGCGGGATCATCGGAACGCCGGCGGGCGGTGGGCGCGATCGGGGCGGGTGTCCTGGTCCTGCTGATCGTCTGGAACTTCATCTACTTCTGGCCCATCTACACGGGCCAGTCCATCCCGATGGACTCCTGGCGCGGCCGCATGTGGCTGGACACCTGGGTCTAGCGCGGCCGGACGCGGCCGGATGCGGCTGGACAGTCGGGTCCCACCCCTTGAGCATGTTCAGACACGAGTGACTCCTGGGGAGGGGCTGTATGAACGGGGCGGCGAAGGGTGCCATCGTCGGCGGGGTGTTCCTGACCATGGTCGGGGCGGCCGGGTACGGGGTGTACACGCTGGTCGGCGGGGAGGACGGCGGTTCGGCGGGCGGGGGAACGGCGACCCGGACGGAGCGCCGGACCGGGCCGCCCGACGCCGCGGAGACCGCCGCGGCGGCCAAGGCGTTCCTGGCGGCGTGGGCGGCCGGGGACGAGCGGGCCGCGGCGGACCTGACGAACAATCCGGCGCTCGCGCAGCCCGCGGTGGGCGAGTTCAAGACCAAGGCGTTCGTGTCGAAGGCCGTCATCACCCCGGGCACGCCGACGGGGACCACCGTCCCCTTCACGGTCGCGGCCGAGGTCACCTTCGAGGGGGTCACCAAGCCCCTCGCCTACGAGTCCAAGCTGACCGTGGTCCGCGGGCTGACCACCGGGAAGGCGCTCGTCGACTGGCAGCCCTCGGTGCTCCACCCGCAGCTCCAGCGGGACGAGAAGCTGCGCACGGGCGCGGCCGCGGCGGCGCCGCTCAAGGCGGTGGACCGGGACGGCCAGGAGCTGACGGCGCAGAAGTACCCCTCGCTGAAGCCGGTGCTGGAGCAGCTGCGGAAGACCTACGGGCAGACGGTGGGCGGCAAGCCCGGCGTCGAGACCTGGATCGAACCGGCCGCGCGGGACGCGCCCAAGCGGGTCCTGCTCACGCTGGCCGAGGGCGAGCCCGGCCTGCTGAAGACGGTGCTCGACGCGGACGTGCAGGCGGCCGCCGAGAAGGCGGTCGCGGCCTACCCGGAGTCCTCGGTGGTCGCGGTCCAGCCGAGCACGGGGCACGTCCTGGCGGTCGCCAACAACCGCGCGGACGGCTTCGACGCGGCCCTCCTCGGCACCCGGGCGCCCGGGTCCACGCTGAAGGTCCTGACGGCGGCGATGCTGATCGACCGGGGTGTGGTGAGCGCGGACAAGCCGGTGGAGTGTCCCAAGACCGTCTCCGGGGGCGGCCGGTCCTTCCACAACCTGGAGCACATGGAGCTCAAGGGGGCGAGCTTCGCGACCGACTTCGCCGTGTCGTGCAACACGGCCTTCATCGGCCAGATGAAGGCCGTCGGGGACGAGTCCGCGCTGGCGGACGAGGCGCGCCAGGTCTTCGGGCTCGGGCTGGAGTGGAAGGCGGGCGTCCCGGTCTTCGACGGTGACGTGCCGGCGGCCTCGGGGCCCGAGGCGGCCGCCGCGTACATCGGCCAGGGCCGGGTGCGGATGAGCCCGCTGAACATCGCCTCCGTCACGGCGACGGCGAAGACGGGGGTGTTCCGCCAGCCGGTGATCGTCGAGGAGGGGGTCGGGTCGCGCGTACTGGCCCGGGCCGAGCGGCAGATGCGGTCCGGGACCTCGCGCCAGCTGGTCCAGATGATGCGGCAGACCGCGGCCAGTGGGACCGCGGCCGGGGTGATGTCCTCGGTCGGCGGGGACAAGGGGGCCAAGACCGGCTCGGCCGAGGTCGACGGCGCGGGTGCCCCGGACAGCTGGTTCACCGGCTTCAGCAACGACGTGGCCGCCGCGGCCATGGTCCAATCCGGCGGCCACGGCACCGACGCGGCGGGCCCCCTGGTAGCCCACGTCCTCAACGCCGACTGACCCCCGACGGGGGGCGCCCTCAAACGCCGGGCAGGCTTGATAGGACCAACCCAGGGCCCGACAAACCCAGCCCCGCCGGCGCTTGAGGCGCGGCCCCGGGCGGAGCCCCCAATCCAGCCCCGCCGGCGTTTGAGGCGCGGCCTCGCGCAGAGCCTCCGGGTGCGGACCGCACGCCCTCCGGGCAGGTGCCCTCAAACGCCGGGCAGGCTTGATAAGGCCAACCCAGGGCCCGACAAACCCAGCCCCGCCGGCGATTGAGGCGCGGCCTCAGCCGGAGCCCCCAATCCAGCCCCGCCGGCGTTTGAGGCGCGGCCTCGCGCAGAGCCTCCGGGTGCGGACCGCACGCCCTCCGGGCAGGTGCCCTCAAA
>NZ_JBVHUE010000004.1:163557-168195 GCF_055565515.1 Streptomyces sp. NPDC028419
AACGCCGGGCAGGCTTGATGGGGCCGACCCGGGGCCCGACAAACCCAGCCCCGCCGGCGATTGAGGCGGGGCTACAGGGTCGAGCGGAGGGCTCGGAGGAGGGCCTGGGGGCGGGGGTCGGCCGTTACCGAGGCGGCCAGGGCGTTCGTGACGTAGCCGAAGGCGATGCCCGCCTCGGGGTCCGCGAAGCCCAGGGAGCCGCCCCGCCCGGGGTGCCCGAAGGACGCCGGGGACAGCAGCGGCGACGCCGGCCCGTGCAGCATGTACCCCGGCCCGAAGCGCGTGTCGACCACCAGCACCCGGTCCGGCCCCGCGGACATCTCCCGCCCGGCCAACGCCACCGTCTCCGGGGCGAACAACCGCCCCCGCCCCTCCACCTCCCCGAGCGTGGCCGCGTAGAAGCCGGCCAGCGCCCGGGCCGTACCGATCCCCGTGGACCCGGGCAGCTCGGCCGCCCGGTACCCGGGGTCGTTCTCGTCCGGCAGCGGGCTGATCGCGGCGAACGCGCGCCGCGTGAGGGAGCCCGGATCGGCGTAGGCCTCGGAGACGTTCCGCTTGGGCCGGGTCCGCAGCCCGCCCGTGGTCCGCGGCGCCTCCAGCACCGCGCTCCGCCCCACCCGGTGCGCCGCCGCCTCCGGCAGCCCGATCCAGAAGTCCAGCCCGAGCGGCCCGGTGACCTCCTCGGCCAGCCACTTGCCCAACGAGGCCCCGGTGACCCGCAGCACCAGCTCGCCGAGCAGCCAGCTGAAGGTGTGGGGGTGGTAGCCGTGCTCCGTACCGGGCGCCCAGAAGGCGCTCTGCTCGGCGACGGCCCGCGGCCCCGAACTCCCGTCGGTGGCCTCGGCGGGGCTCAGCGGGCGGTCCAGCGCCGGTATGCCCGTACGGTGCGAGAGCAGGTCGCGGACCAGGGCCCGCTCCTTGCCCCCCGCCTTGAACTCCGGCCAGTACTCCGCCACCGGCGCGTCCAGGTCGAGCAGCCCACGCTGGTGCAGGAGCAGCGGAACGGCGGCGGCGACGCCCTTGGTCGCGGAGCGGACGATCTGCGCGGTGTCCCGCTCCCAAGGGGCCGCGTCCGCTCCGGTGGCGTCGGCGTCCCGGACACCGCCCCACAGGTCGACGACCTTGCGGCCGTCGCGGTAGACGGCGACGGCCGCACCCCGATCCCCGAGCGCCTCGAAGTTGCGCACGAAAGCGTCCCGGACCGGTTCGAAGCCGTCCGCCACCTCACCCTGAATGTTCACGAGCGGTGCAACGCCCGAGCATCCGTGCTTATGCCACGGACCCCTCAGGCCACGGACACCGAGCGCGGGTCGAAGCCGAAGGGCAGCTCCAGCCGGTGCGCCCGCATCAGCTCCTCGTCGCACAGGAGGTCCTGGGTGCGCCCGTCGGCCGCGATGACCCCCTCGCTGAGGATCACGGCGCGGGAGCACAGTTCGAGGGCGTACGGCAGGTCGTGGGTGACCATCAGCACGGTGACGTCCAACGAGCGCAGGACGTCGGCCAGCTCGCGCCGCGAGGCCGGGTCCAGATTGGACGAGGGCTCGTCCAGGACCAGGATCTCCGGCTCCATGGCCAGCACGGTCGCGACGGCGACCCGGCGGCGCTGCCCGAAGGAGAGGTGGTGCGGCGGGCGGTCGGCGAAGTCGGCCATGCCGACCTGTTCCAGGGCGCCCCGCACCCGGGTCTCCAACGCCGCGCCGCGCAGTCCGGCGGCGGCCGGTCCGAAGGCGACGTCCTCGCGCACGGTCGGCATGAAGAGCTGGTCGTCGGGGTCCTGGAAGACGATCCCGACCCGGCGCCGGATCTCGGCGAAGTTCCGCTTCCGCACGGGCAGCCCGGCGACGGTGACGGAGCCGACCCCGCCGGTCAGGATGCCGTTGAGGTGCAGGACGAGCGTGGTCTTGCCCGCGCCGTTGGGCCCGAGCAGCGCGACGCGCTCCCCGCGCCCGACGGTCAGGTCGACCCCGAAGAGGGCCTGGTGCCCGTCGGGATAGGCGTAGGCGAGGCCCGTCACCTCGAGGGAGGGGACGGACGCGGCGGGGGCGGCAGCGGCTGGGGTCACAGGGTCCATCCCATCAGACAGACGGCCAGGGCCGTCACCGGGAGCACGGCCGCGTACGCCCACTGGGCGCGGGTGGCGCTCACCTCGTCGATCACCGGCATGGAACCGGCGTAGCCGCGGCTGACCATCGCCAGGTAGACGCGCTCGCCGCGCTCGTAGGAGCGGATGAAGAGCGCGCCCGCGGTCTTGGCGAGCACGCCCCAGTGCCGTACGCCGCTCGCCTCGAAGCCGCGGGAGCGGCGGGCGATCGACATCCGGCGCAGTTCGTCGCTGATCACGTCGCCGTAGCGGATCATGAACGACGCGATCTGGACCAGCAGGGGCGGCAGCTTGAGCTGCTGGAGTCCCAGCAGCAGGGCCCGCAGCTCGGTGGTGGAGGCGAGCAGGACGGACGCGGCGACGCCGAGGGTGCCCTTGGCCAGGACGTTCCACGCGCCCCACAGGCCCGAGACGCTCAGCGACATGCCGAGCACCTCGACCCGCTCGCCCTGGGCCACGAAGGGCATCAGGACGGCGAAGGCGACGAAGGGGACCTCGATCAGCATCCGCTTGAGGAGGAAGCCGGCGGGGATCCTGGCCGCCGCGGCCACCCCCGCGAGCAGGACGGCGTAGAGGCCGAAGGCCCACACCGCCTCGCGCGGGGTGGACACCACGACCACGACGAAGCAGAACGCGGCGGCGAGCTTGCAGTGCGGCGGCAGCGCGTGGACGGAGGTGTGCCCGTGCCGGAAGAGCTTGTGGGCGTGGCCCGCGCCCATGTCAGAGCGCCGCGGACGCGGCGGCGCGGTCGTCGGCGCCGTGGCCGTCGGCCCCGTGGTCCCCGGCCCGGCGGCGGCGGACGGCCCAGAAGACGCCGGAGCCGACCGCCACGGTCGCGCCGACGCCGATGACCCCGGCGAGGCCGCCGGAGAGGCGCGCGTCGCTGATGTCCTTGACGCCGTAGTCGGCGAGCGGGGAGTCCGCGGCGGCGTGCTCCGTGACCTTCTGGTCGATGCCCTGGTCGGCGGCGACCTTCTCCAGGCCGTCGGGGCTGGAGGAGGCGTAGAAGGAGACGAACCCGGCCAGCAGCAGGGCGGTGACCAGGCCGGCCGCCCAGATCTTGGTGACCGAGCGGGCCGCGGCCGGGGCCGGGGTCCGGACCGGGGCGGCGGCGGGCGCGTCGACGAGTCGACCGTCCACGCGCAGCTTGAGCGGGGTGACCAGGGAGCCGGCGCCGTGGACCAGGTCGGGGCGGACGGCGAGCACGGCGCCGACGGTGAGCGCGGTGATCGCCGCCTCGCCGATGCCGATCAGGACGTGGACGCCGACCATCGCGGTGAAGACCTTGGTGACGGGCACGTCCGTGGTGCCGCCCAGCGCGTAGAGCAGGGTGAACATGCCGGCGGCGGCCGGGACCGAGAGGAGCGCGCCGGTGAAGGCGGCCGCGGTCACCGAGCGGCGGGTGTCGGGGAGGATCTTGACCAGGCCGCGGAAGACGGCGTAGGCGACGATCACCGTGACCACGGCCATGTTCATGACGTTCACGCCGAGTGCGGTCAGGCCGCCGTCGGCGAAGAGGAGGCCCTGCATCAGCAGCACCACCGAGACGCAGAGCACCCCGGTGTAGGGGCCGACGAGGACCGCGGCGAGCGCACCGCCCAGGAGGTGGCCGCTGGTACCGGCGGCGACCGGGAAGTTGAGCATCTGGACGGAGAAGATGAAGGCGGCGACGAGCCCGGCGAGCGGCGCGGTGCGCTCGTCCAGCTCCCGGCGGGCTCCGCGCAGGCTGACGGCGACGGCGCCCGCGGCGGCGACTGCGGCGGCTATCGAGACGGGGGCGTTGATGAAGCCGTCGGGCACATGCATGGGCGCTGCTCCGCTTCCTGCGGTGATCTTGCGGTGAACGGCCGGATCCCTCGGCCGTTCGAGAACCTTTCAAGAGTAGTGCCCAGTTGCAAATGGTTGGCAAGAGCGTGCGCACCACAAAAGGCGTCTCGCATGTTCGTCGGAATATGCGACTCTGGGGTGAATACGGACGCATATGTTCCGCTTTTGAGGAGACCGGTCGATGTCTGCCACCGCCGAGAATCCCCGCGCGACCGCCGTCGCCACGCCCGACGCCCCCGTCGAGGTACGGGTCACCGCACGCGTGATCACCGACGATCCCCTCTACCGCAAGATCCCCGTCGCCCTGCGCTTCGCCCCCGACGAACCCCTGGCCGTCCGGATCGTCTTCCCCGCGGACCTCTCCCCCGAGGGCACCGACAACGAGTGGGTCTTCCCCCGCGCCCTGCTGGAGGCCGGCCTCCAGGCCCCGACCGGCAGCGGCGACGTCCGCGTCTGGCCGTGCGGGCGGGTGCAGGCGGTCGTCGAGTTCCACTCGCCCGAAGGGGTCGCGGTGGTCCAGTTCGACATCGCGGCGCTGCGCCGCTTCCTGCGCCGTACGTACGCGCCCCTCACCCGATAGGCCCCCGCGCACCGCGCCGGTTTACGCCGAAGGCCCGGGGGGGGGGGGGAGGGCGGGGGGGGGGGGGGGGGGGGGGGGTGGGGGGGGGGGGGGGGGGGGGGGGGGGGGGGGGGGGGGGGGGAGGGGAACG
>NZ_JBVHUE010000004.1:168202-224334 GCF_055565515.1 Streptomyces sp. NPDC028419
GATCCCCCCCCCCCCACCACATCGTCTCAACCAAGAACCCCCCCCCCCCACCCCCGGGGGGGGGGTGCGGGGCCGGGCCGTTCGTGGCGGGGCCGGTGCGGGACCGGCCCGGCCCGGGACTCAGACCTTGACCAGCTCGCGGTCCGCGTCCGGGCCCTCGGCGGCGGTGGAACCGGCGAGGTGCTTGCGCAGGCTCTCGCCCTCCACGTCCACGTTGGGCAGGATCCGGTCCAGCCAGGCCGGCAGCCACCAGGCCTTGTGGCCGAGCAGGGCCAGTACGGCCGGGACGATGGCCATGCGGACCACGAAGGCGTCGAAGAACACCGCGATCGCGAGGCCGAAGCCGATCATCTTGATCATCTGCTCGCTGGCCCCGATGAAGCCGGAGAACACGGCGATCATGATGACGGCCGCGGCCACGACGACCCGCGCGCTGTACTGGAAGCCGGTCACGACGGCCTGGCCGGGACGCTCGCCGTGGACGTACGCCTCGCGCATCCGGGTGACCAGGAAGACCTCGTAGTCCATGGCCAGACCGAAGACCACGCCCACCATGAAGATCGGCATCATCGACATGATCGGACCGGTCTGCTCCACCCCGAAGAGCGAGCCGAGCCAGCCCCACTGGAAGACCGCGACGACCGCGCCGAGGGCCGCGACGACCGACAGCAGGAAGCCGAGGGCCGCCTTGAGCGGGACCAGGATCGAGCGGAAGACGAGCATCAGCAGCAGGAAGGCGAGGCCGACGACCAGCGCCAGGTACGGCAGCAGCGCGTCGTTCATCTTCTGCGAGAAGTCGATGTTCATCGCGGTCGCGCCGGTGACGTAGACGTTCTCACCGCTGCCCGCGCGGATCTCGTGGACCAGGTCCTCGGTCTTCGCGGAGGACGGGCGGTCCTGCGGGATGACCGTGATGACCGCGGCGTCGCCGGCCTCGTTCAGGACGGGCTTGGTGACCGCGACGACCCCGTCGAGCTTCTTGATCCGCTCGACCGTGCTGTCGGCGAGGCTCTGGCCGCCGTTGACGACGACCATCAGCGGGCCGTTGAAGCCCGGACCGAAGCCGTCGGAGAGCAGGTCGTAGGCCTTGCGCTGGGTGGTGGAGACCGGCTGGGCGCCGTCGTCGGGCAGGCCCATCTCCAGGCTGCTCGCCGGGATCGCGATCGCGCCGAGGCCGATCACACCGGCCAGCAGCACCATGATCGGGCGGCGCAGGACGAAGCGGGCCCAGCGGGTGCCACCGTTCGGCCGCTCCTCGACGCCGCCGTCGGCGGCCTTGCGGGCCGGCTTGCCCTTGCCGAAGAGCTTGCTCCTCGTACCGGCGGGCAGCACCTTGCGACCCGCGAAGCCGAGGATGGCCGGGACCAGCGTGAGCGCCACGAGGACCGCGATCACCACGGTCGCGGCGGCCGCGAAGCCCATCTTGGTGAGCATCGGGATGTTGACGACGGCCAGCCCCACGAGGGCGATGACCACGGTCAGACCGGCGAAGACGACCGCGGAGCCCGCGGTTCCGGCGGCCCGGCCGGCGGCCTCGTCGCGCTCGTGGCCCTCGGCCAGCTCCACCCGGTAGCGGGAGACGATGAAGAGCGCGTAGTCGATGCCGACCGCGAGGCCGATCATCATCGCGAGCGTGGAGGTGGTGGAGCCGAGGTCCAGCACGTTGGCGAGCGCGGTGATCGAGGAGACGCCGATGCCCACGCCGATCAGCGCGGTCAGCAGCGGCAGCCCGGCCGCGATCAACGAGCCGAAGGTGATGACCAGGACGATCGCCGCGATGACGACGCCGACGATCTCGCCGGAACCGGTCTCGGGCGCCGTCATCAGCGCGTCGCCGCCGATCTCGACGGTCAATCCGTGGGCCTGGGCGTCCTTGCCGGACTCCTTCAGCGCGTCACGGGTCTTGTCGGTCAGCTCCATGCCGCTGACCTTGTACTTCGTGCTGATGTAGGCGGTGGAGCCGTCCTGGCTGACGGCCTGCGCCTGGAACGGGTCGGTGACCGAGGCGATCTGGTCGGCGCCCGCCCCGGACTTCAGCCCCGAGACGATCTTCTCGACCTCGGTCTTGTTCGCGGGGTCGCCGACCTTCTGGCCCGCCGGGGCCTTGATCACCACGCGGGCGGTGGCGCCGTCGGCGGACATGCCGGGGAAGCGCTGGTCGAGCAGGTCGAAGGCCCGCTGGGCCTCCGTTCCGGGTATCGAGAAGGATCCGGAGGTCGGCGCGGCCGCGGTGGCCGCGCCGAAGATGGCGACGAAGAGCAATGCCACCCAGGCGAGGGCGACGAAGCGGCGGCGCCGGAAGGCGCCCCGGCCGAGCCGGTAGAGGAAGGTGGCCACGTCGGCGGTTCTCCCGTTCGGGTCGTGGGATGGATCCGTGATGGATCAGGGCGTGATGAGCCGGCCCGACGACGAGAGCGGCGTGTCAGGAGCAGCGAAATGGGGTCGAAAGGGCCGAGAGGGTCGAGAGGGTTGGCTCAGACGCCGAGGGCGGGGAACACCACGGCATCGATGAAGTCGGCGAGGAAGACCCGGTCCACCGACCGGTCCTCGATCAGCGGGAGCGCGATGAACGCCCCGATGAGCATGTGGGGTACGAAGTCGAGCGCCGGACAGTCGGGAGCGATCTCGCCCCGGTCCACCGACCGCTGCAACATCGACTGGAGACCACTGATCTCCGGGTCGACGAGCAGTTCGCGCAGTGCCTTGTGGAGCTCGGGACTCTCGTGGACCGCGTGCGCCAGCCCGCGCATCAGCGCGGTGTCCTTCGCCATCTGGGCGTCGTCGGAGTTCTCGATCATGACGGCGAAGTCGCCGCGCAGGCTGCCCGTGTCGATGTCCCGCAGCGAGACCGGCTGGGTGCACCGCAGGGCCTTGGCGACCAGCTCCGGCTTGCTCCCCCACTGGCGGTAGAGGGTGGCCTTGCTGGACTTGGTGCGCGCCGCGACGGCGTCCATCGTGAGCGCTTCGTAACCGACCTCGCGGAGCAGGTCCAGGACCGCTCCGTGCAGCTCGGCCTCCCGCTCGGGGGTGATCCGGCTGCGCCGTGACAAGACCTCTTCGGTCATTTCCACGTCCTTCCACCGGTCGCTTCCCGAACGGACACACCTCGTACTCCACAGACGATACCCGCGTCGCTAGCGAAACGAAACCGTTCCGTTTCGCTTAGCCAGTGGTGTGCGTCACGCGCGGATCACCTGTACGAGGTGCCGGGCCCGAGTTGCCGGGCCCCCTCGGCGCGGAAAGCATTGGGGGGTGAGTCACGACGTCGCGTACCTCCGGTTCCCGCACCTGCACGACGACATGCTGTGTTTCGCCGCTGAGGACGATCTTTGGGTGGCGCCCTTGGTTCCTCCTGGAGAACCGGTCGGCCGGGCCTGGCGGATCACCGTCGACCGGACCCGGGTCGGCCACCCCCGCTTCTCCCCGGACGGCCGCCACATCGCCTTCACCACTTGGCGCAGCCTCGACCCCGAGATCCACCTCGCCCCCGTCGACGGCGGTCCCGCGCGCCGCCTGACCCACTGGGGCTCCACCGACACCCGGGTCTGCGGCTGGACCCCGCCCGACAAGGACGGCCGCAGCGACATCCTGGCCGTCTCCTCCCACGGCCAGCCCTTCTCGTACTTCGCCTGGGCCTACAGCCTGCCGACCGACGGCAGCCCGGGCGGCCGCCTGCCCTGGGGCCCGGTGTCCGACATCGCCGTCCAGGAGGCGGACGGCGGCGAGCGCCGGACCCTGCTGCTGACCGGCAAGCCCCCGCACGAACCCGCCGCCTGGAAGCGTTACCGCGGCGGCGCCACCGGACGGCTGTGGCTGCACGGCGAGCGGCTGCTGGAGGGCATCGAGGGCCACCTCGACTCCCCGATGTTCGTGGACGGCCGGATCGCCTTCCTCTCCGACCACGAGGGAATCGGCAACCTGTACTCCTGCCTGCCCGACGGCACCGGGCTGCGCCGACACACCGACCACGCGCAGTTCTACGCGCGCCACGCCTCCAGCGACGGGACCCGCGTCGTCTACCAGTGCGCGGGCGACCTCTGGCTCGTCGACTCCCTCGCGCCCGGCTCCGTACCGCGCAAGCTGGAAGTGCGCCTCGGCGGCCCGCGCGCGGGGCGGCGCACCTACCAGGTCCCGGCGGCCAGCCACGTCGACTCCCTCTCCGTCGACGCCACCGGGCGGGCCAGCGCGGTCGTGGTGCGCGGCAGCCTGTACTGGCTCACCCACCGCGACGGGCCCGCGCGCACCATCGCCGACACCCCCGGCGTGCGGGTGCGGATGCCGGAGATGCTGGGCAGCGGCGGCCAGGTCGCCTACGTCACCGACGCGGAGGGCGAGGACGCTGTCGAGATCGCCTACCTGCCCCGGGCCAGCGGCGAGCGGGAGCCGCGCCGGCTCGCCTCGGGCGCGCTCGGGCGCGTGCTGGAGCTGGTGTCGGACCCGGACGGGGAACGGCTCGCGATCGCCTCCAACGACGGTCGGGTCCTGCTCATCGACGCTACGGAGGAGTCCAACGGGGAGGTCACCGAGCTGATCCGGTCGATCAACGGGCCGGTGACCGACCTCGCCTTCTCCCCCGACGGGTGCTGGCTGACCTGGTCGCACCCGGGCATCGGGCGCTCGCTGCGGCAGATCAAGATGGCCCGGATCTCCGGTCCCGGCGGGCGGACCATCGTCGACGTCACCAACGGCCGCTTCGAGGACGAGAATCCGGTCTTCACCCGGGACGGGCGCTACCTGGCGTTCCTCTCGTGGCGCGGCTTCGACCCGGTCTACGACGTGCACACCGGGGACCTGTCCTTCCCGCTGGGCTGCCGCCCGTACCTGGTGCCGCTGTCCTCGGCGACCCCCTCGCCCTTCGCGCTGTCGCCGGACGGGCGCCCGGCGGCGGGCGGACTCGATCCGGTCGAGGGGGACGCCGATGCGGGTGACGGGGCGGTGACGGTGGAGGTGGAAGGCTTGGAGAGCCGGGTCACGCCCTTCCCGGTGACCGCCTCCAAGTACTCCGCCCTGTACCCGGTGAGTGGTGGCGGGCTGGTGTGGTTGCGCTGGCCCATCTCCGGCGCGCTCGGCGAGACCTTCGCCAATCCCGCCGACACCAGCGGGAAACCGACGCTGGAGCACTTCGACATCACCAAGGCGCGCAAGACCGAACTGGCCTCCGGGCTGGACTGGTTCGCCGTCAGCGGCGACGGGACCCGCCTCGTCGTCAATGACGACGGGGACCTGCGCGCCGTCCCCGCGACGGAGTCGGGGGACAGCGACTCGACGGTCTACCTCGACCTGCGCCGGATCCTGCATGAGGTGGACCCGGCCGCCGAGTGGCGCCAGGCCTTCGAGGAGGCCGGGCGGATCATCCGCGCCTACTTCTGGGAACCGAAGATGTGCGGGATCGACTGGGACGGCATCCTGCGCCAGTACCGGTCCCTGGTCGAAAGCGTGGCGTCCCCCGACGAGTTCGCCGACCTCCTGCGCGAGGTCCTCGGCGAGCTGGGCACCTCGCACGCCTACGTCGCCCCCGCCCGCCGCAACGAGGGCCCGCCGCACTACCAGCGCGCCATCGGGCTGCTGGGCGCCGACCTGGTGCCCCGGGACGGCGCCTGGGTGGTCGCCCGGATCCTGCCCGGCGACTCCTCCGACTCCAAGGCCCGCTCGCCCCTGGCGGGCACCGGGATCCGCGAGGGCGCGGTGCTCACCCACGTGGACGGCCGGCCGGTGGACCCGCTGGCCGGACCCTATCCGCTGCTGTCCGCCGCGGGCGGGACCACGGTCGAGCTGACCTTCCAACCCGCCGAGGGCGAGGGCCGCTCCCGCCGGGTCGCGATCGTCCCGCTCATCGACGAACGACCGCTGCGCTACCAGGACTGGGTGGCCAAGCGCCGCGCGGTGGTGCGTGAGCTGAGCGGCGGCAAGTGCGGCTACCTGCACATCCCCGACATGGGCGGCTCCGGGTGGGCGCAGTTCAACCGGGACCTGCGCCTGGAGGTGTCCCGGCCCGCCCTCCTCGTGGACGTCCGCGGCAATGCGGGCGGGCACATCAGCGAGCTGGTGGTGGAGAAGCTGACCCGCTCGATCCTGGGCTGGGACCTGACCCGCAACGCCCAGCCCGTCTCGTACGCCTCGAACGCGCCGCGCGGTCCCATCGTCGCGCTCGCCGACGAGGCGACCTCGTCGGACGGCGACATGATCACCGCGGCCTTCAAACTCCTGGGCCTGGGACCGGTGGTCGGCCAGCGCACCTGGGGCGGGGTGGTCGGCATGACCGGCCGTCACACCCTCGGGGACGGCACGGTGATCACGGTCCCGATGAACGCGGCCTGGTTCCCGGAGTACGGCTGGTCGGTGGAGAACCACGGCGTGGAACCGGACCTGGCGATCCTGCGCACCCCGCTCGACTGGGCGGAGGGGCGGTACGCACAGCTCGACGACGCGGTGCACCTGGCGCTGGAACTGCTGGAACAGGACCCGGCGGCCGTGCCGCCCGGCTACGCGGACGTACCGGACCGACGCCGTCCGCAACTGCCGCCCCGGTCGGACGGTTGATCGAAATGCGCGGTATATCCGGCCATGGAAGTCTGTTTCGCATGGGAATCAGAGAGCAGTTCCAGGACAAGGCGAAGGAGCTGGCCGAGCGGGCCGGGGCAGCCGCGCAGGAGCCGCAGGACGAAGGCTCCCAGCGAGCGGCCCAGGCCTCCGAGCGGGCGAAGGAACGGGCGCGCACGGCCTTCGACCAGCCCTACGAAGAGGCCTCCGAGCGCTGAGCACGGCGCGCTGAGCACCGAGCACCGAGCACGGCATCCACCGGCCGAGGGGCGCGACCCGACCGTCCACGGGTCGCGCCCCTCCCGATCAGACGCGCTTGGTGCGTTCCTGCTCGTCCGCGGCTCCGCCCGCGCCCACCAGCCCCCGCGACACACCGGCCAGCCGCGGCTCGAACCGCTTCATCTCGCGCTGCCCGACCGAGGCGATCAGCCCCGGCAGGTAGCCGCGCACGCCCTGCATCCCCCGCAGCCACCACTGCGCGTACACGTGCGCCGAGCGCCGCTCGATGCCGGCGACGATCCGGTCGACGGCGGGCCCGAGCGGGTACGTGCGGTTCGACGGCCACGGCAGTCGCTGGCGCAGCTCCCGCATGACCTCGTCCTGATCGGCCCCGCGCACCATGTCGGTGTCGGTCCAGGACAGGTAGCCGACGCCCACCTTGACGCCCTTGTAGCCGACCTCGGCGCGCAGGCAGTGCGCGAAGGCCTCGACCCCGGACTTGGAGGCGCAGTACGCCGTCATCATCGGGGCGGGGGTGATCGCGGCGAGCGAGGCGATCTGGAGGAAGTACCCCCGGCTCTCCACCAGCACCGGCAGGAACGCGCGGGCCGTGACGGCCCCGCCGATCAGGTTGACCTCGATCACCCGGCGCCAGGCGTCCGGGTCGGAGTCGGCGAAGGGACCGCCCGCCGCGACCCCGGCGTTGGCGACGACGATGTCCACCTTGCCGAAGCGCTGCTTGACCTCCTGGGCCACCCGGGCCATCGCCTCGTGGTCGG
This sequence comes from Streptomyces sp. NPDC028419, assembly GCF_055565515.1. NCBI lineage: Bacteria > Bacillati > Actinomycetota > Actinomycetes > Kitasatosporales > Streptomycetaceae > Streptomyces > Streptomyces sp. NPDC028419. The sequence continues at coordinate 175,741 of NZ_JBVHUE010000004.1, forward strand.
TGACGTCGGCGTACCAGTGGTCGCTGTCGGTGTGCAGCCGGTCGGCGACCTCCTTGAGGGCATCCGGCTCCAGACCCACCAGCGCGACCCGGGCCCCGCGCGCGGACAGCTTGCGGGCCAGCAGCTCGCCGACGCCGCGGGCGGCGCCGGTGACGACGGCGACCTGGCCTTCCAGACTCCTGGACTCGCTCACGGCGTCTTCTCCTTCGTGTCCTTCGTGCGCGAAGTCGTGCTCGGGGACGTGCTGACGGCCGCGCTCGGGGCCGTACTCGGGGCCGCGTTGGGGGCCGTGCCGGGGGTGGCCGTCGCGGTCGGCCCGGCGAGGTAGCGCGCGGCCAGCTCCCGGATGACGCGCGTGACGGCCTCGGGGGCCTCGATCGGGGTCATGTGGCCCATGCCGGTCAGCTCGGTGAGCCCGACGCAGTGCGGCAGCGCGGCGGCCAGCCCGCGGGCGTGCACGACCGGGGTGAGCCGGTCGGCCGTGCCACCGATGACCGCGGTCGGCACGGTGAGGTGCGCGAGCCGGTCGTCCAGGTCCAGCCCGTGGAGCACCTGCGACCACCCGTGCCGCACCCCGGTGGGACAGCCGTGCACGATCCGGGCGCACGCCTCGACCCGGTCCGGGGCCGAACCTGGGCCCATCGTGGCGTACTTGAGCACCTTCAGGCCCACCGGCGTGACCGGCCCCAGGGGGGCGCGCGAGCCGAGGACCGCGCCGGTCATCCGGGTCCGAGTGCGCCCGGCGCGCAGCGGCACCACCAACGCCTCCTCGACCAGCCGGGAGCTGCCCGTGCTGCACAGCAGCGCGGCGGCGACCCGCTCGTCGAACTCCGGCCGCCCGGCGGCGGCCATGACCGTCATCCCGCCCATCGAGTGCCCGGCGACCACCGCGCGCTCCCCGGGGGCCAAGGTGGCCGCGAGGACGGCGACCAGGTCGTCGGCGAGCGCCCCCGTGCCGTAGGCCCGGGGGGCCGGGCTGCGGCCGTGGCCCCGCTGGTCGTAGACGATCACCCGGTGGGTGGCGGCCAGGGCGCGGACCTGCGCGGCCCAGAAGGCGGTGGAGCAGGTCCAGCCGTGGGCCAGGACCACGGCGGGGGCGCCCTCCTCCCCGTGCACCTCGACGTGCAGCCGGGAGCCGTCGGCGGAGACGACCTCCAGGGTCCGCCGCGCCGCCGGGGGCGCGTACGGCCCGGTGGTGACGTGGGGCGTGCGCCGGGCGCTCACGCGGCGCCCTCTTCGGCGCCCACGGTCACGGCTTCCGCGGCAGCGTCGTGGGCGGGGGCGGGCCCGCCCCCCGTGACCCGGCCGCGCAGCACCTCGTACTCGGCGAGGTCCACCCGCCGCGTCTCGCGCCGGAACTCGGCCGTCGTCCCCGGCCACACGGTGGTGTTGCGCCCGTTCGCGTCGAGGTACCAGCTGGTGCAGCCGCCGGTGTTCCACACGGTCCGCTTCATCCGGTCCTGCACGCGCCGGTTCCAGGCGTGCACGGCGGAGGGGCGTGCGGCGAGCGCGGTGCGCCCGCCCGCGCCGCCACTCGCGCCCCGGCCGCCCGGCGTGAGGAGGCCGAGCTGACGGACGTAGTCGGCGAGGTAGTTCAGCTGCGACTCGATCATCAGGATCATCGAGCTGTTGCCGAGCCCGGTGTTCGGCCCGATGATCGTCATCCAGTTCGGGAAGCCCGCCGCGGTCGCCCCGCGCAGCGACTGCATCCCGTCCTTCCACTCCACCGCCAGCGTCCTGCCCTCGACGCCGACCACGCGGTCCGCGATCGGCATGTCCGTGACGTGGAAGCCCGTACCGAAGACGATCGCGTCGACCTCGGTCTCCGTACCGTCGGCCGCGACCAGCACCGAGCCGCGGATCTCCTTGAGCCCCGAGGCCACGAGGTCCACGTTCGGCCTGGCCAGCGCCGGGTAGTACTCGCTCGACAGCAGGATCCGCTTGCAGCCGATGCGGTACGACGGGGTCAGCTTGGCCCGCAGCGCCGGGTCCTTGATGGAGCGGGCCATATTGGCCTTGGCCAGGGATTCGATCAGGCCGAGCCGGTTCGGGTGCTTGGTGAAGGCGCCGACCTGGAGCTCGCGGATGCCCCACAGCAGGCCGCGGCGCGCGGCGCGGGTGAAGGGCAGTTGGCGGTGCAGCCAGCGCTCCCCGGCACTGATGGCGCGGTCGGTGCGCGGCATCACCCACGGCGGGGTGCGCTGGAAGAGGGTGAGGCGCTCCACGTCGGGCGCGATGGCGGGCACGATCTGGATGGCCGAGGCCCCGGTCCCGATCATCGCGACGCGCTTGCCGCGCAGGTCGTAGTCGTGGTCCCAGCGCGCGGAGTGGAAGACCTTGCCGGGGAAGCCGGCGAGCCCCGGCACCTCCGGCGTCTTCGGGTCGGAGAGCGGTCCGGTCGCGGAGACCACCACGTCGGCGGTGAAGCCGCCCTTCGAGGTCTCGATCTCCCACCGCAGCGCCTCGGCGTCCCAGCGCATCATCTCGACCTCGGTGTTCAGCCGCAGGTGCGGGCGCAGGCCGAAGGTGTCCGCGACGTGCTCCAGGTAGGCCCGGATGTGCGGCTGGCCGGAGAAGGTGCGCGGCCAGTCGGGGTTGGGGGCGAAGGAGAAGGAGTAGAGGTGCGAGGGCACGTCGCAGGCGCACCCCGGGTACTCGTTGTCGCGCCAGGTCCCGCCCACCGAGTCCGCGCGCTCCAGGACCACGAAGTCCGTGACCCCCTCGCGCCGGAGCCGGACGGCCGCTCCGAGCCCGCCGAAACCGGACCCGACCACCGCCACCCTTACGTGCTCACGCTCATCCGCGTGTCCGCCCATGCCCGCCGCCTCCGCTTCCGCTTCCGCTTCACTCACAGCCTGCACCCCGCAATCGCGCCAGCAATCACTGGCACGGTTGGAGCGTAGAGCAGCTCCGTACTCATGGGTAGGGGGCGCGAAGGGAAAGTTACCCCCGGTACGCCTTAGGGTGCGCCTGTGGCGGACAAAGAGGCGCGAGAGGCAGACCCGGCGGCCGACCCGGCGGGCCGGGCGGACTGCGGCGACCCGGCGGAGCGTACGGAGCCGGCGCGCGAGTACCGCACGGAGGAACTGGCCGAGGCGGCCGGCATCACCGTGCGCACCCTGCGCTTCTACCGCGAGCGCAAGCTCCTCCCGCCGCCGCGCCGCGAGGGCCGCATCGCCTGGTACGACGACCACCATCTGGCCCGGCTGCGCACCATCGCCGCCCTCCTGGAGCGCGGCCACACCCTCGGCGGCATCGCGGAGCTGACGGCGGCCTTCGAGAACGGCCGCGACGTCAGCCAGCTCGGCGAACTGCTCGGCATGGGCTGGTCCCAGGAGACCCCGGTCCGCCTCACCCCGCAGGCGCTGGCCGACTACTTCGAGGGCGAGGTCACCCCGGAGAACCTGGCGGCCTCCCTGGACCTCGGCTACCTCGCCACCGACGGGGACGAGATCGTCCACGTCAGCCGCAACCTGCTCGACGTCTCCTCGGCCCTGGTCCGCGAGGGCATCCCGCTGGCCGCCGTGCTGGAGACGGGCCGCCGGGTGCGCGCCCACGCGGACGACCTGGCCGTGCTGTTCACCGAGCTGATGGAGGCCCACCTGCCCGAGGGGGCCGCGGAGCGCCTGCGTCCGCTCGCCAAGAGCGTGGTCGAGGCGGAGCTGACGATGGCCATGGACCGCCTGATGGCGGCCCGGGAGCACCGGGGGGCGCGGGCCCCCGCGGCTCAGCCCAGCGCGCCCAGCTCGTAGACGACGGTCACGGGGGCGTGGTCCGACCACCGCTCGGGGTGGGTCTCGGCGCGCTCGACGAACGCCTTGACGGCCCGCTCCGCCAGCCCCGGCGTGGCCACGTGCAGGTCGATCCGCCAGCCCGCGTCGTTGTCGAAGGCCCGCCCGCGGTAGGACCACCAGGAGTACGGTCCCTCGCCCTCGGGCTGCAGCGCGCGCACCACGTCCACGTATCCGGCCTGGTCGTAGACCTGCCCGAGCCACTCGCGCTCCTCGGGGAGGAAGCCCGCGTTCTTCCGGTTGGTCTTCCAGTTCTTCAGGTCGGCCTCGCGGTGGCAGATGTTCCAGTCCCCGCAGACCAACACCTCGCGCCCCTCGGCGGCGGCGCGCTCCTTGAGCGCGACGAGGTAGGTGTGGAACTCGGCCATGAAGCGGTACTTCTCGTCCTGCTTCTCGGTCCCGGCCTCGCCCGACGGCAGGTAGAGGCTGGCGACGGTGACGCCGGGGAGGTCGATCTCCAGGTACCGCCCGGCCGCGTCGAACTCATCGCTCCCGAAGCCGACCTGTACGCGCTCGGGCGCGCGCCGCGTGTACAGCGCGACCCCCGCCCGCCCCTTCGCGGCGGCCGGCGCGAAGACGGTGTGCCATCCCTCGGGCCGGCGCACCTCCTCCGGAATCTGGCCCTCCTCGGCCCTGACCTCCTGGAGGCAGACCACGTCGGCGCCGGATCCGGCGAGCCACTCCCCGAACCCCTTCTTGGCGGCGGCGCGGATTCCGTTCACGTTCACGGACGTCACAGTGATCAAGGCTCAGCTCCACAACATCGCGCCCCCACGACAACAAAACGGTCACCAGCGTACCCCCGCGTGCGACGGCCTTACGATGTCCGAATGCCTCACGGGATCCAGCTCCGCGCCGTGCCGTACGACCACCCGGACGCGGTCAAGCTCAACGACCAGGTCCAGCTCGAGTACCAGGCGCGCTACGAGGGCGACGGCGACGCCACGCCCCTCGACCCGGCCATGTTCGCCCCGCCGAACGGCCTCTACCTCCTCGCCTACGACGCCCAGGGCGCCCCCGTCGCGAGCGGCGGCTGGCGCGCCATGGACGAGAACGAGGAGGGCTACGCGGACGGCGACGCCGAGCTGAAGCGGATGTACGTCATACCCGAAGCCCGCGGCCTGGGCCTGGCCCGCCACATCCTCGCCACCCTCGAATCGGACGCCCGCACCGCGGGCCGCGTCCGCATGGTCCTGGAAACGGGCGACCAGCAGCCGGAAGCCATCGCCCTCTACTCCTCGGAGGGCTACACCCCGGCCCCCACCAAGTTCGGCCACTACCGCACCTACGACTCAAGCCGCTGCATGACCAAGCCCCTGACCCCCTGACCCATTCCCACCCCCGCCGAGCCACATCCAGCCCCGCCGGCGTTTGAGGCGCGGGGTCCGGGGCGGAGCCCCGAAGGCGCCCAGCGCCCCCGCGCCCCCACCCCCCTGTCAGTGCCCTACGCCATGATCGAACCATGACGCACGGAACCACCGCGGCCTTCCGCGACCTCACCCAGCAGCACCTCCCCGCCGACGTGGCCGACCGATGGATGGAACTGTTGCGCCCCGGGGTGCGCCTCGAAGCGGCGGTCGGCACGGGCGACGCCGCCATCGGCCGCCTCGGCGGACTGCCGCTGCTCCCGGCCGGAGTCGAATGGCCGACCTGGGAGGGGCACGGACCGCTGTCCTTCGTCGCCTCCGTCGACTGCGCGGGGCTGCCCGCCGACGGCCTCGACATCGCGCTCCCCACCGACGGGACCCTGCTGTTCTTCTACTTCGACGGCCAGTTGGACGACGGCGACGCCCTGGTCCTGGCCGACGACCCGGACAGCCAGGCGGGCGCCCGCGTGCTCCACGTCCCCGCCGACGCCGATGCCGTGGAGCGCCCGGCCCCGCCCGGGCTGAGCGCGTACCCCGTCGTGCACCTGACGGCCCGGCCGACGATGACCGCCACCGAACCCTGGCACCCCAGGGCCCAGCGGGCCTTCGCCCCGCGGGCCGCCTTCGGCAAGGCGTACGACCACCCGGTGTGCAAGGAGCCGTTCCTGGACGCGATCTGGGACTTCGACGGCGACGTCGGCCACCAGATCGGCGGCCACGCGCACGCCGTGCAGAACCCGGTGGAGATGGAGGTCGCCCACGCCGCCCTGGGCGACGGAGCCGCCTGGGACGACCCGCGGATGCCCGACGAGGTCGAGCGCTGGGTGCTGCTGGCCCAGTTCGACAGCGAGGACGCCGCCGACATGATGTGGGGCGACTGCGGCGCCCTGTACTGGATGATCCGCCCCGAAGACCTCGCCGCCCGCCGCTTCGACCGCGCCGCCTTCACCTGGCAGTGCGGCTGACCGCCCGCACCCGCCGGAGCCGGACTCCGGCCCCGATCCGGGCCGCCCTAGGGTGGGTTGCATGAACCTCCAGGGCGAGTCCGTCGGCGATCCGCACGTCACCAACCGGCACCTGCGCGACGCGGCCCCGGTGCACCGCGTTCCCGGCCCCGGGCCCGGCGGCAGACCCGTCTGGCTGGTCACGCGCTACGACGACGTGCGCGCGGCGCTCGCGGATCCGCGCCTCTCCCTCGACAAGAAGAGCTCCACGGGCGGCGGCTACCAGGGCTTCTCGCTGCCGCCCGCCCTCGACGCCAACCTGCTGAACATGGATCCGCCCGACCACACCCGCCTGCGCAAGCTCGTGGGCCGGGCCTTCGGCCCCCGCCGGGTCGCGGAGCTACGGGCCCCCGTCCGCCGGACCGCCGACCGCCTCCTCGACGCCCTCGGCCCGCACGGCACCGCGGACCTGATCCCGGCCTACGCGGCGCCGCTACCGATCACCGTCATCTGCGAACTGCTCGGCGTGCCCGAGGAGCGGCGCACGGACTTCCGCGCCTGGACCGACGCGCTCGTCGCCCCGGACCCCGCCCGCCCCGCGGCCGCCAAGGAGGCGGTGGGGGCGATGCTGGCCTTCTTCGTCGAACTCGTCGCGCACAAGCGCCGCCACCCCGCCGACGACCTGCTGTCCGACCTGATCGCCGTCCGGGACACCGACGGGGACCGGCTGAGCGAGGACGAGTTGGTCTCGCTCGCCTTCCTGATCCTCATCGCCGGCTACGAGAACACCGTCCAGCTCATCGGCAACGCGGTCCACTCCCTCCTGAGCCACCCCGAGCAGCTGGCCCGGCTGCGCCGGGACCCGTCGAAGCTCCCGGCGGCCGTGGAGGAACTCGCGCGCCACGAAGGGCCGGCGCTCGTCGCGATCCGCCGCTTCCCGACCACCGACGTGTCCATCGGAGGCACCACCGTCCCCGCGGGCGAGACGGTCCTGCTGTCCCTGGCCGCCGCCAACCGCGACCCCGCGCGCTTCGAGGGCCCCGACGCGCTCGACATCGACCGGGACGCCTCCGGCCACCTGGCCCTGGGGCACGGCATCCACTACTGCCTGGGCGCCCCCCTCGCGCGCGCCGAGACCGAGATCGCCCTGGCCGCCCTCCTCGACCGCTTCCCCGAGCTGCGCCTGGCCGCCCCGCACCCCCGGTGGCGCCCGTCCACCCGCGCCCGCGGCCTGGTCGAACTCCCGGTGACGTACCGCACGACCTAGACCCTGCCCCCGCCTGTGCTCCCGGCACACGTACGCCGAGTGCGCCTCGCCGAGGGCCCGTTACCCGCGCCCGAGGTCAACTCCGGCTTCGCCGGCGGGGTCAGCCACCACCTGCACGGCTCCGCCGCATCGCGGCTCACCGGGATCTCGGCCACAAACGCCGAGATCCCGCCCGGTCTTTCGACCGGACGGGATCTCATGACGTTCTCGGGAGCAACCCGCGAACTGTCGTTTGTGGACCTGTGGGGATTTGAACCCCAGACCCCCTCGATGCGAACGAGGTGCGCTACCAGACTGCGCCACAGGCCCTTGCGACGTGTGAAACATTAGCATCCCATCCGGGGTGCACGGAAATCCGTTGTCCCGCAGGTCACGTCACTCGTTCGCGGCGCGCGGGCGGTCGTCGCCCTCGTACTGGTCGAAGAGCGGAGTGCGGCCGCGGTCGCGGCTGCGGCGCGGGGTCGGCGGGGTCGCCCTCTGGTCCGCGCGCGGGTCCGGGACGGCCGCGTGGGGCGCCGTCTGCTGGTGCGGCTGCTGGGCGCGCAGGCGGGGTTCCGTCGGCTCCGCCGCGCTGGAGCGCGAGGAGCTCCAGGCGTCCGGGGACGCCGGGCCGGTGGCCCGCGGGGCCACGGGGGCCGTCACGTACGTCGGCAGCGGGACCGGGACCGGCTCCCAACTGTCGCCGCGCGCCGGGCCCCGCTCACGCTCGCGCTGCTGGTCCACCCACTCCGCGTGGTCGGTCTGCTCGACCAGGGCGCGCCGGCCGGCCTCCTGCGGAGAGACCGGTGGCGCGGGGTCCGGTTCGGAGCCCGCGGCGGCCTCGGGTTCGCGGCGCCGGGGGCGGTTCTCGCGCAGCCGCCGGGCGGCGGTCTCGGCGCGGCGCCGGTCCATGGTGAAGACGAACCGCCGCCGCTCCTGCACCCGCAGGTGCACGATGTACGCGCTCAGCAGGATCGCGGGGACCGCCGGGGCCCAGAGGTAGCGCAGCCCGCCGACGGCGGCGACGACCGCGCCGAGGGTGAAGACGAGGAAGAGCATCGCGGTGGTGCGCCGGCGCCGGGCGAGGACCTGGAGGCGCTGTTCGCGCCGGGCGCGCTCGGCGCGGTCCGCCCGTTCGGCGGTCGCGCTCCGCGGTTCCGCCCTGGTTCTGGGCACGGCATTGACCCGGGCGTCGGCGTCGACGGAATTCACTTTCTCCGTCGCGGCGTCCGGGTCCGCGTGGTGCCGGGCTTCCGCCTCCTCGTCACCGCGCTCACGCAGCTCCTTGGCGTAACGGCGCTCCATTCCCGCCCGGCCGGAAAGCAGCCGGATGGCGGTGGAGAAGCGTTCCGTCGGACGGGCCTCGTTCAGCTCGTCCTGCCTCCGGAGCCACATGGGCACCAAGTAGGCGGCCCAGGCCCCCACGATGACTGCGTAGATGAGGCCGCTGCTGCTCACACCCCACACCGTAGAGGGGTACGGCCGGAGGCATCCGCCAATTGGGCCGGTGTGTCGCACGATCCGGCTGATATCACGGACTTTTTTTGTGATTCTTCGGATCAGGTTATGGAAACTCCGGCGTTTATTCGAACCCTTATTCGAATAAGCGGGTCTTGGTTGCCAATGGCGACCATTGACCGCCCGGCGCCGGCGCTATTTCTGCGGCGGAGCGTGCCCGTGACGTTCGCGGTGCCAGCGGTTCAGCAATCCGTCCCGCACCTCCTCCGCCGTCAGCGCGAAGACGAGGTGGTCCCGCCACGCGCCGTCGATGTGCAGGTAGCGCGGCCGCATGCCCTCCTCGCGGAAGCCGAGCTTCTCCACGACCCGCCGGCTCGGCCCGTTCTCGGGCCGGATGCACACCTCGACGCGGTGCAGCCCGACCTGGCGGAAGCAGTGGTCCACCGCCAGCGCCACCGCGGTCGGCATGACGCCCCGCCCGGCCACGTCGCGGTCCACCCAGTAGCCGACGTGGCCGGCGCACATGGAGCCCCAGGTGATGCCGGCGACCGTCAGCTGCCCGACGAGGCGGCCCTGGTACTCGATGACGAAGGGCAGCATCCGGCCCGCGTTCGCCTCGGCCCGCAGGTGGCGGACCATCTGGCGGTACGTCGGCCGCTGCACGGCCGGGCCCCAGGGCGCGGCCGGCGGAATGGTGGCCTCCCACGGCCGCAGCCACTCGCGGTTGCGCCGGTTCACCTCGCGCCAGGCACGCTGGTCACGGACTTTTATCGGCCGGAGCGTGACATCGCCGTCCGCCAGCACCACCGGCCAGGTGGGTCCGTTCAGCTCGGGCTCCCGGGTCTGGGATGGTCGCCGCCCCGGATCTGGTCGACGGCGTGGAGCAGGATGCGGTCCAGGACGCTCAGGCCGTCCCGTACGCCGCCGGTCGAGCCCGGCAGGTTGACGATCAGCGTGTGCCCGGCGACGCCCGCCAGGCCCCGGGACAGGGCCGCGGTCGGCACCTTCGCCAGGCCCTCGGCGCGGATCGCCTGCGGGATGCCGGGGATCTCGTAGTCCAGGACCCGAGCGGTGGCGTCCGGGGTCCGGTCGGTGGGCGAGATCCCGGTGCCGCCGGTGGTGAGGATGACGTCGTACCCGGCGGCCACGCCCTCGCGCAGGGCCTGTTCGACGGGGTCGCCGTCGGGCACCACGCGCGGGCCGTCCACCGCGAAGCCGAGCCGGGCCAGGGCGTCCGCGAGCAACGGGCCGCCCTTGTCGGCGTACACGCCCCGCGAGGCGCGGTTGGAGGCGGTGACGACCAGGGCGCGCAACGGCGCCCGCTCGCCCTCCGGCGCGCCGGAGACGTCCGCGACCGGGCCGTGGCTGTGACTGTGACTGTGGACCTCGCCGCCGCGCGGGGGGTTCACGCGCGGTTCCAGTCGCCGGACTTGCCGCCGGTCTTCTCCTCCACCCGGACGTCGGTGATGACCGCGCCCTTGTCGACGGCCTTGACCATGTCGATCACGGTGAGTCCGGCGACCGCGACGGCCGTCAGCGCCTCCATCTCGACGCCCGTGCGGTCGGTGGTCTTGACGGTGGCCAGGATCTCCACGGCGTCGTCCGTCACCGACAGGTCGACCTTGACGCCCGAGACGGCGAGGGGGTGGCACAGCGGGATCAGGTCCGGGGTGCGCTTGGCCCCCATGATCCCGGCGATCCGCGCGGTGGCCAGGGCGTCGCCCTTGGGCACGCCCTCGCCCCGCAGCAGTTCGATCACCCGGGGCGAGACGAGCACCCGTCCGCTCGCGCGGGCCGTCCGCGTCGTGACGTCCTTCTCCGAGACGTCGACCATGCGGGCCGCGCCGGCCTCGTCGATGTGCGTCAGCCTGCTCTGCGTGCTCATAAGTGCGTGCCGCTCCCGTCCGGGCCCCGCAAGGGCCTGTGTGGTGCAACACGCTACCCGCACCGGGCGGGGTTCAGCCGAGCAGGACCACTTCCAGCTCGCTGCCGGGCTCCACCGAGGTGACGTCCTCCGGCACCACCATCAGGGAGTCCGCGTGCGCGAGCGCCGCGATCAGGTGCGAGCCCGATCCGCCGACCGGGCTCACGGTCCCCCGCTCCGGGTCGTGCTTGCCGCGCAGGAACTGGCGGCGCCCACCCGGCGAGCGCAGCGCCTCGTCGGCTTCGAGCACCGCGCGGACCACCGGGCGGTGCGGGTCCGCCGCGGGCAGGCCCATCAGGGCCCGGATCGCCGGCCGGACGAAGAGTTCGAAGGAGACGTACGAGGACACCGGGTTGCCGGGCAGCGCGAGCAGCGGGGTCGCGTCGGGGCCGACCGTGCCGAAGCCCTGCGGCTTGCCGGGCTGCATGGCCAGCTTGCGGAAGTCGACCCGGGTGGCGTCGACGTCGCCCTCGCCGGCAGCGCCGTCCACGCCGTCGACGCCCGCGCTGCCGGTGGACACGGACGTCAGGGCTTCCTTCACCACGTCGTACGCGCCGACGCTGACGCCGCCCGTCGTGACGATCATGTCCGCCCGGATGAGCTGGTCCTCGATGGTCGAACGCAGGGTGTCGGCGTCGTCGGCGACCGCGCCGACCCGGTAGGCGATGGCTCCGGCGTCCCGGGCCGCGGCGGCCAGCGCGAAGCTGTTGGAGTCGTAGATCCGGCCCTCGGTCAGCGGTTCGCCGGGCTGGACCAGCTCGCTGCCGGTGGACATGACGACGACCCGGGCGCGCGGGCGCACCCGGACGGTGCCGCGTCCGATGGCGGCCAGCAGGGCGATCTGCGGCGGGCCGAGCACGGTCCCGGCGCGCAGCGCGAGGTCGCCCGCCTGTACGTCGCTGCCGCGCGCACGGACGTGGGCGCGGGCCTCGGCGGCCCGGTGGACCCGGACCTCGCCGCGCGCGCCCTCGGGGGCCTCGCTGGCCGGGGTCATCCCCGCGGCCGCGCCGCCACCCGTACCGCCGTCGGTCCACTCGACCGGTACGACGGCCTCCGCGCCCGGGGGCAGCGGGGCACCGGTCATGATCCGGGCGGCCTCGCCGGGGCCCACGGTGGGCAGCTTCCCGCTGCCCGCCGCGACGTCCCCGATGACCGTCAGCACCGCGGGGAACTCCTCGCCCGCACCCTGGACGTCGGCCACACGGACGGCGTACCCGTCCATGGAGCTGTTGTCGAAGGGCGGGAGGGCGACGGGCACGGTGACGTCCTCGACCAGGACACAGCCCTGGGCGTCCAGCAGCTGGAGCTCGATCGGCTCCAGCGGTCGGATCGCGGCGAGGACGTCCGCGAGGTGCTCGTCGACCGACCACAGACGCTGCTGGTCGGTGGCCTGCGGTGCTGAACTGGTCAAGGTGCTACATCTCCTCCGTGACGTAACTGTGAAGCCAGGTGCGGAACTCCGGGCCCAGGTCCTCGCGCTCGCACGCGAGGCGGACGATGGCCCGCAGGTAGTCCCCGCGGTCCCCGGTGTCGTAGCGACGGCCCCGGAAGACCACGCCGTGCACCGGGCCGCCGATGGACTCGTCGGCGGCCAGCTTCTGCAGGGCGTCGGTGAGCTGGATCTCCCCACCGCGGCCCGGCTCGGTCTCCCGCAGTATGTCGAAGATCGCGGGGCTGAGGACGTACCGGCCGATGATCGCGTAGTTGCTGGGCGCTTCGTCCGCGTCCGGCTTCTCGACGAGGCCGGTGATCTTGACGATGTCGTCGTCGCCGGTCTTCTCCACGGCGGCGCAGCCGTAGAGGTGGATGGACCGGGGGTCCACCTCCATGAGCGCGATGACGGTGCCGCCGGTGCGCTGCTGGAGGTCGACCATCTGCTGGAGGAGCGGGTCGCGCGGGTCGATCAGGTCGTCGCCGAGGAGGACGGCGAAGGGCTCGTCGCCCACGTGCGGGGCGGCGCACAGCACGGCGTGACCGAGTCCGCGCGGGTCGCCCTGCCGGACGTAGTGCATGGTGGCCAGGTCACTGGACTCCTGGACCTTCTTGAGCCGGTCGTCGTCGCCCTTGGCGATCAGGGCCGACTCCAGCTCGTAGTTGCGGTCGAAGTGGTCCTCCAGGGGCCGCTTGTTACGCCCAGTGATCATGAGGACGTCGTCGAGACCGGCCGCGACTGCCTCTTCGACCACGTACTGGATGGCCGGCTTGTCCACAACCGGGAGCATTTCCTTCGGGGTGGCCTTCGTCGCCGGGAGGAAGCGAGTGCCGAGGCCCGCGGCCGGGATGACGGCCTTCTTGATCACGGGGTGCAACTGAGTCATGGGCAGAACGATAGTCGGTGGCTCTGAACGTCTTGCGAACACCCGGGTGAATTGTTCCGCACTTGTCCTGAAATAGAAGGGTCTGAGAACCAGCTGTGGTACAGAACCGTTCCAATAAAGCGGAGTTGCGGCGCTCACTTCTGGCCGCCCGCCGCGCCCTGCCCGACGAGACCCTGCGCAGGTCGGCCCGCGCGCTGGCCGAGCGGGCGCTCGACCTGCCCGAGCTGGCCGACGCCGGCTCCGTGGCCGCGTACGTCTCCATCGGCTCCGAACCCGGCACCCGGGACCTGCTCGACGCGCTGCGCGGGCGCGGGGTCCGCGTGCTGCTGCCCGTCCTGCTCCCGGACAACGACCTCGACTGGGCCGCGTACGAGGGCCCCGCGAGCCTGGCCGCGGCCGCCCGCGCCGGGAAGATGACCCTGCTGGAGCCGGCCGGCCCGCGGCTGGGTCCCGACGCGGTCACCGGCGCGGACGCGGTGCTGCTGCCCGGGCTCGCGGTGGACGGGCGCGGGATGCGGCTGGGGCGCGGCGGGGGCTCGTACGACCGGGTGCTCGCCCGGCTGGAGCGCGCGGACGCCCATCCGGCGCTGGTCGTGCTCCTCTACGACGAAGAGGTGGTCGCGCGGGTCCCGGAGGAACCGCACGACCACCCCGTGCACGCCGTGGTCACCCCGTCGGGGGTGCGCCGCTTGCGCCCCTAGAAGGAGCCCTTTAGAAGGGGCCCCGAGAAGGGCTTCACGGCTTGAGCGTCAGCGTCTCGACCGTCGCCTTGGCGACCGCCTCCTTGCCGAAGGCCCAGTCCAGCAGCTCGCCCTTGGCCCACATGTCCGTCTGGTCGGTGTAGTGGTCGGCGTACGCGTGGCCCGAGGCGCCGGTGAGGTTGATCCACTTCGACTTGTCGAGGTCGTTGAGGTTCACGACCATGCGCATCGAGGGGACCCAGGTCACGTCGTAGCCGCTGGAGGCGTTCCAGCCGGTGGCGTTGACCGTGGCCTCGCCGCCGCCCAGGTTCCAGGGACCGCGGTTGAGCAGCCACTTCATGAAGCCGGGGCCCTCGGTGCCGATCGTCTGGTTCTTCAGCGTCAGCTGGTGCAGCCGGCCCCAGCTCCAGCTGGACTGGTCCTTGCCGAGCTTGGCCGTCAGCTCCCAGCGGGCGTCCTTCATGGCCCGCGCGAAGAGCTCGTCGCGGGTGGTGGTCGCCTTGTCCGAGTACAGGGCGGGCGACTGCCACCAGGCGGACTTCTCGTCCTTGACCAGCTTGCGGACCACCTCGAACCAACGGTCGCCGCCGTCGGGCTGCGCCGAGTCCGAGTCGCGCTCGCCGCACTCGCGGACCACCGTGGCGAGGTCGTCCGCCGGGCCCGTGCCGTTGCCCTTGACGTTCATGCAGCTGCCCTTGACCCGCAGCTCCTTCGGCATCTTGTCGCCGAAGGACAGCTTGAGGATGTTGCGCCAGACCGCGTTGAAGTAGGCGGCCGCCGCCGAGTCGGGCTCCTGCGTGTAGTTCCAGCCCTCCAGCAGCTTCTGGGCGGAACGCACGTCCGGGTCCGAGACGGGGATCTTGGTCAGCATGGGGGCGAGCAGCGTGGCGATCTCGCTGCTGTTGTCCGTCTGCATGGTGCGCATGTCGTCGGTGGAGATCTTGCCGCTGTCCTTGATCTTCGCCTCGATGAGGTCGTTGATCCGCTGGCTGCGGGCGCCGTAGCCCCAGTCGGTGGTCAGCGTGTACGGGTACTTGCCCGCGCCGGTGCCGCTCTCGATGACCGCCTGGTTGGCGGTGACGACGTAGCCGCGCTGCGGATTGAACTCGGAGGGCAGCTCGTTCTGCGGGACGTAGCCCTTCCAGCCGTACTTCGAGTCCCAGCCCGGCGCCGGCATCCGACCGTCGCCCGTGGTGCGCAGCGGGATCTTGCCCGGGGCCTGGTAGCCGATGTTGCCCGTCGCGCCCTTGTTGTCGGCGTAGATCAGGTTCTGGGACGGGACCTCGAAGTCGGCGGCGGCGGCCCGGAAGCTCGGCCAGTCCTTCGCCCGGTTCATCTTGAAGACGGCGTCCATCGACTTGCCCGCGTCCAGGGCGGTCCAGCGCAGGGCGACGCCGTAGCCGTTGCCGCGGTCGGGGGCCGTGCCGCCGACCGGGGCGCGGGCGCCGACGGTGCCCAGCTCGTCGCTGCGGTCGGAGACCAGCGGACCGTTGTTCGTGGTCCGTACGGTGATCTTCTTCGAGGTGCCGCCCGCGATCTTGATGACCTCTTCGCGGGTGGTGAAGGGGAGCACCTTGCCGTCGTAGACGTAGCCCTCGGGCTTGATCTGCTCCAGGTAGAGGTCGGTCACGTCGGCGCCGAGGTTCGTCATGCCCCAGGCGATGTCGGCGTTGTGGCCGATGACCACGCCGGGCATGCCGGAGAAGGAGAAGCCGGCCACGTCGTACTGGCAGGACGCCGAGGCCGTCCGGCAGTGCAGGCCCATCTGGTACCAGACCGAGGGCAGCTGCGGGGCCAGGTGCGGGTCGTTCGCGAGCAGCGGCTTGCCGGTGGTCGTGTACTTGCCCCCGATGACCCAGGAGTTCGATCCGATGCCGCTGCCGTTGGGACCGAGCAGGGCGGGGATCTGGTCCAGGGTCGAGGCCAGCGAGGTGAGCTGGTTGCGCAGGCCCGCGCTGGCGCCCTGGACGGTGGTGTTGTCCACGGCGCTGGTGTTGGCGGAGGTGTTCGATCCGTTGGCGGCGGGGCCGGAGGAGGTGGATCCGGTGCCGGTACCCGTGCCCGTGCCGGTGCCGGTGCCGGTGCCGGTACCCGTGCCGGACGTCGAGCCCGTGCCGGAGGTCGAGGCCGTGCCCGAGCCGCCCTGGGTGGTGAACTTGCCGCCGTCGACCTTGCCGCCGTCGACGATCGACTTGTTCCGGTCGAAGGGGTACGGCGGGTACAGCTCGTCGATCTGGGCCTGCGTGAGCTTGCCGGTCATCAGCGAGCGGTCGATCTCTTCCTGCATGTTGCCGCGCAGGTCCCAGGCCATCGCCTTGAGCCAGGCCACGGAGTCGACCGGGGTCCACTGCTCGGGCTTGTAGTCGTCGCTCAGCTTGAGGGCGGCGTGCTCGACGGAGAGGTCCTTGCCGGACTTGCCCTTGAGGTACTCGTTGACCCCGTCGGCGTAGGCCTGGAGGTACTTCTTCGTCTCGGGTGAGAGCTTGGTGTCGTACTCGCTCTGCGCGACCTGCCGCCAGCCCAGCGTGCGCAGGAAGGCGTCGGTCTCGACCTGGCCGGCCCCGAACATCTCGGAGAGACGGCCGGAGGTCATGTGGCGGCGTACGTCCATCTCCCAGAACCGGTCCTGCGCGTGCACGAAGCCCTGCGCGCGGAAGAGGTCCTGGTCGGTGTCGGCGTAGAGCTGCGGGATGCCCTTGGCATCGCGCTTGACCTCTACGGGCGCGGTGAGTCCGGCGAGCTTGAGGGTGCCGGTCGTCTGCGGGTAGGAAGCGCGCAGCGTGTCCGCGCTCCAGTACGCCCCGTAGCCAAGGCCCGCGACGAGCGCCAGCACCAGCGTGAGCACGATCAGACGGGCGCGTCGTCCCTTCTTCTTGACGGAAGGGGCGGATTCTTTGGCGGGCATCGCTGTCCTTCGCGGGGCAGGGTGGTCCTGGAGTGCTGGAGCAACCATAGGCGCAGGGCGCCCGGGAGTGATCCGCGAGGGGTCCCGGCGGCTGGCAGCAGGGGCGATGGCCGTTTCACAATGTGAGTAGACCGTCAAGAAATCGTCAAATATTAGGTAAGGTAACGAAGTACTTGCCGCCGGAGCAACGATCCGGCAGGCGCTCCGAGGGAAGGATCGCCCGCTGACTGTCCACCAGCTCAATGAGCTTCTGCTGGTCTGCTCGCTCGTGCTGCTCATAGCCGTCGCGGCGGTGCGCATCTCCTCGCGCAGCGGGCTCCCCAGTCTGCTCATCTACCTCGGCATAGGCATCGCGATAGGCCAGGACGGCATCGGCAACGTCGTCTTCGACAATGCGGAGCTGACGCAGGTCATCGGCTACGCGGCCCTCGTGGTGATCCTCGCCGAGGGTGGTCTGGGCACGAAGTGGAAAGAGATCAAGCCGGCCCTGCCCGCCGCGATCGTGCTCTCGCTGGTCGGCGTCGCGGTCAGCGTGGGCGTCACGGCCGCCGGGGCGCACTACCTGGTGGGGTTGGAGTGGCGCCAGGCGCTGCTGATCGGAGCCGTCGTCTCCTCGACGGACGCCGCCGCCGTCTTCTCCGTCCTGCGCAAGGTGCCCTTGCCCGCGCGGGTGACCGGCGTCCTGGAAGCCGAGTCCGGCTTCAACGACGCCCCCGTGGTGATCCTCGTCGTCGCCTTCGCCACGGTCGGGCCGGTGGACGACTGGTACGTACTGCTCGGGAAGATCGCCCTCGAACTCGCCATCGGCGTCGCGATCGGCCTGACCGTGGGCTTCCTCGGGGCCTACGGCCTGCGGCACGTGGCGCTCCCCGCCTCCGGCCTCTACCCGATCGCCGTGATGGCGATCGCCGTGACGGCGTACGCGGCCGGGGCGATGGCCCACGGCTCCGGCTTCCTCGCGGTCTACCTGGCGGCGATGGTGCTGGGGAACGCGAAGCTGCCGCACTGGCCCGCGACCCGGGGGTTCGCGGACGGGCTCGGCTGGATCGCCCAGATCGGCATGTTCGTGCTGCTGGGCCTGCTCGTCACCCCGCACGACCTGGTCAACGACTTCTGGCCGGCGGTGATCATCGGCCTGGTGCTGACGATGGTGGCGCGCCCGCTGGAGGTCTTCCTGAGCCTGCTGCCCTTCCGGCTGCCGTGGCAGGAGCAGGCCCTGATGTCCTGGGCGGGGCTGCGCGGCGCCGTCCCCATCATCTTGGCCACCATCCCGATGGTGTCCGGGATCGAGGGCAGCGACCGGGTCTTCAACATCGTCTTCGTGCTCGTCGTCGTCTACACCCTGGTGCAGGGGCCGACGCTCCCCTGGCTGGCCCGCACGCTCAAGCTCGGCGACCAGGGGCCCGGGGCGGCCGACCTCGGGATCGAATCGGCGCCGCTGGAGCGGCTGCGCGGACACCTGCTGTCCTTCGGCATACCCGAGGGCTCGCGGATGAACGGCGTCGAGGTCAGCGAGCTGCGGCTGCCCGCCGGGGCCGCCGTCACGCTGGTGGTGCGGGACGAGAAGAGCTTCGTACCGCTGCCCGCCACCGTGCTGCGGCGCGGGGACGAGCTGCTGGTGGTCGCGACGGATCCGGTGCGCGACGCCACGGAGGTCCGACTGCGGGCGGTGGCCCGGGGCGGCAAGCTGGCGGGCTGGCTCGGGACGGGTGGGTCGACCGCGGTCACCCACCGGGGTCCGAAATAGGACAGGTTCGATGCCGAGTGGCTGGTTCTGCCCTGTTTTCAGGGGGAGCGGAAGGCGAAGTTCCCGTTAATCGCAGGTGAAGAGATGCGATGTCGCCGCAATCACAGGGCGCGATGGGCGGTGTGCCTGTACCATGAAGGCACACCATATCGAACCAACTCTGTCTGACGCAGAGCTGGCGCGACCGCTCGGCGGCCGTGGCACCCTCCCGCAGTGGGGCGCCCAGGTATCACTCGGTTCGGCGCAAGAGGACAGCTCTCGGGGCTCCCACATGTACGGGTGCGACTCGCTCACAAGGCGCCGCACCGTCCGCAGTCGGGGAGTTCTACCAGGCAGCGGAAAGGCAAGGCCGTGACATCCGCGGTCACGACCGAGAAGTCCCGCCCCGGCTACGGCCAGCTCCTGCGCACGCCCGGTGCCCTCAGCTTCCTGATCCCCGGCTTCGCCGCACGGCAGCCCTTCGCGATGCTCACCATCGGCATCGTCCTGCTCGTCCAGCACACCACCGGCTCCTTCGGTGACGCCGGCATCATCGCCACCGTCACCGGCATCTCGATGGCGCTGTTCGCCCCGCAGATCGGCAAGCTCGCCGACCGGCGCGGCCAGAGCGCCGTCCTGATCCCCACCGTCATCGTGCACGCCGCGTCCGTCGTCGGCCTGACCTCGCTGGCCCTGCTGGACGCACCGCTGTGGGCCCTCGCGCTCGCGGCGGTCCCGGCCGGCGCCTCGGTCCCGCAGGTCGGCCCGATGGTCCGGGCCCGCTGGGCCGCCAAGCTCGAAGGCTCGCCGCTGCTGTCGACGGCCGCCGCCTGGGAGTCCGTCACCGACGAGCTGACCTTCGTCGTCGGCCCGGTGCTCGCGACCTTCCTGTGCACCACCGTCCACCCGTCGGCCGGTCTGCTCACCGAGGCGGGCCTGACCCTCATCGGCGGCCTGCTCTTCGCCGCGCAGCGCGGCACCCAGCCCAAGCCGGTGCCCCGCCTCGCGGGTGGCGAGAAGCACGCCTCGGCGCTGTCCTTCCCGGGGCTCCGCGTCCTGATCGTCGCCTTCGTCGGCATCGGCGCCGTCTTCGGCGGCATGCTGATCTCGCTCGCCGCCTTCTCCGAGGAGATCGGCAACCCGGGCGCGAACGGCCTGCTCTACGGCATCTTCGCGGGCGGCAACATGATCGCGGGCATCGCCTGCGGCACGATCGCCTGGAAGATCGGACCGCGCCGGCGCCTGATCCTCGGCTACGTCGGCCTGACCGCCGCCGCGTCGGTGCTGTGGACCGTGAACTCGGTCTTCCTGCTCGGCGCGCTCGGCCTCGTCGTCGGCCTGTGCATCGCCCCGGCCCTGATCACCGGCTACACGATGATCGAGCAGCTGGTCCCGGCCGCCTCGCGGACCGAGGCCTTCACGGCGCTGACCGGAGCGGTCGCCTTCGGGCAGGCCGCCGCGGTGACCGTCGCGGGCCGTCTGACCGACGCCCACGGATCCTCGTACGGGTTCCTGGTCCCGGCGGCGGCCACCGCGCTGGCGCTGCTGACCCTGCTGGCGCTGCGCTCCAAGCTGGCGCCGAAGGCTCCGAGCCGGGTCATCAGCTCGTCGCAGAGCCCCTCGAACACGTCGACGTCGGGGCCGTCCGCCCGGGTGAACGAGCGTGTCGTCGGTCACCGCGTACCGGTGACGGTGGACTGATCGGCCGGAATACGTCACCATGGAACGTCGTTAGCACTCATTGAGTGAGAGTGCCAGGAGGAAATTCGTGCCGACCTACCAGTACCAGTGCACCGAGTGCGGTGAGGGCCTTGAGGCCGTGCAGAAGTTCACCGATGACGCACTGACCGTGTGCCCGAGCTGTGACGGACGCCTGAAGAAGGTGTTCTCCGCGGTCGGCATCGTCTTCAAGGGCTCCGGTTTCTACCGGAACGACAGCCGCGGCTCCTCGTCGAGCAGCACGCCGGCCTCCAAGCCCGCGTCCTCGACGACCGCGTCCGCTCCGGCGGCCTCGGCTTCGTCGTCCTCCTCGACGTCGTCGACTTCGACCTCGTCGTCGAGCGGTTCCTCCAGCAGCGGCACCACCTCCGCCGCCTGACGTCGTTCCGCGCGGCACCACGTGCCGTGCAGCACCACGCTTAGCGAAGGGCCCCGCCACCGGTCACCACCGGCGGCGGGGCCCTTCGTGCGTCCGCTCCCCGGGTCCCCCGCACGAGTGATCCACAACCCCCCGCGAGGGTTCGGCGGGCTGCCTTTAGGGTGGGGCCATGGCGAACGCAGAGATCGGTGTCATCGGCGGCTCGGGCTTCTACTCCTTCCTGGAGGACGTGACCGAGATCGAGGTGGACACCCCGTACGGCAAGCCCAGCGACTCCCTCTTCCTCGGCGAGCTGGCCGGCCGCCAGGTCGCCTTCCTGCCCCGCCACGGCCGGGGCCACAAGGTCCCGCCGCACAAGATCAACTACCGCGCCAACCTCTGGGCCCTGCGCTCCGTGGGCGTCCGCCAGGTGCTCGGCCCCTGCGCGGTGGGCGGCCTGCGCCCGGAGTACGGCCCGGGCACCCTGCTCGTCCCCGACCAGCTGGTCGACCGTACGAAGTCCCGCGTCCAGACCTTCTTCGACGGCGAGCCGCTGCCGGGGGGCACCTCCCAGGCCGGAGGCTCTGGGGGAGGATCCGTCCCGAACGTCGTGCACACCACCTTCGCCGACCCGTACTGCCCCGTGGGCCGCGCGGCCGCCCTGGCCGCGGCGCGGGGACGGGACTGGGAGCCGGTGGACGGCGGCACCATGGTCGTCATCGAGGGGCCGCGCTTCTCGACCCGCGCCGAATCCCGCTGGCACGCGGCGGCGGGCTGGTCGGTGGTCGGCATGACGGGCCACCCCGAGGCCGTCCTCGCTCGCGAACTGGGCCTCTGCTACGCCTCGATGGCCCTGGTCACCGACCTGGACGCGGGCGCGGAGACCGGCGAAGGCGTGTCCCACACCGAGGTCCTGCGGGTCTTCGGCGAGAACGTCGGCCGGCTGCGCGAGGTCCTCTTCGACGCGGTGGCGGCCCTCCCGGCGACGGAGTCGCGCGACTGCCTGTGCACGCACGCGCACGACGGCTGGGACCTGGGCATCGAACTGCCGTAGCGGGCGGGAGCGCGGCGGCGGGCCGGATCGCGGCGGCAGGAGCGCGGCGGCGGGCCGGATCGCGGCGGCAGGAACGCGGCGGCGGGCCGGATCGCGGCGGCAGGAACGCGGCGGCGGGCGGGATCGCTCGTGTGGGTGACGGGGTTGTCCACAACCTGGGGATCGTCCACAGGCCGGAGCGGGATCCGGCGGACGGGCGGATCGTCAGGGGGGTCCGGGCAGATCGTCCGGGCTCACCTGACGAAGGGTGTGACGGTCATGTCCGCTTCTCCTTACGCTCGTTCCTCCTCCTCTTCCCCCGGCGCCGCCGGTGTCGGCAGCGCCACCGACCGCGGCTCTGCCACCGTCTGCGGACCCGTGCACGCCGTTCCGGCCTTCGCCCCGCTCCGGGTGGGCCGGAGCGGGGACCGGCTGCGCAGGGCGGTGCGGCGCAGGCGGCGGGTGGTGGGCGCGGGGCTCGCCGTGGCGGCGGCCGCGCTGGCCGCCGCCGCCGGGGCCGAGGCCAGGGCCTCGCGGGCCGCGTCTCCACCACCGCCCCCGGTGGCCTCCGCCGCCGGGCGGGCCGTTCCCGCACCCCTGGTCTCGGCGCCGGTGCGGATCGCGGACGCGGCGACGGTCAAGCTCTTGCGGGTCGGGGACCGGGTGGACGTGGTGGCCGCGGAACGGGACGGTCCGCCGCGGGTGCTGGCGGAGGCGGCCCGGGTCGCCGAAGTGCCGCCCGGGGAGCGGGGCGTGGGGGACGCCGGGGCGCTGGTGGTCCTGTCCGTGCCCCGGGACACCGCGCGGGCCCTCGTGGGCACGGGCACGGTGGCGCGATTGGCCGTGACCCGATGCTGACTCGTACACACACCCGATCAAGTCGCCTGATGGTGCGCACCGATTGGACAGGCCGGGCCCGGACTGCCGTAGTTTTCGGAACGGTTGGCTCCGAGTGCAGTACGAGCGAAATGAGATGCAGTGGTGAGCGAGAAGAACCCCGGCCTCCTGGCAGGCTTCAAAGCCTTCCTGATGCGCGGCAATGTGGTCGACCTCGCGGTGGCCGTGGTCATCGGTGCGGCGTTCACGAACATCGTGAACTCGGTGGTCAAGGGCATCATCAGCCCGCTGGTCGGCGCGATCGGCACGAAGGACCTGGACAAGTACTCGTCCTGCCTGAAGAGCCCCTGCGAGACCAACGCGACGGGCGAGGTCGTCTCCGGCATCCCGATCATGTGGGGCTCGGTGCTGAATGCGACGCTCAGCTTCCTGATCACCGCGGCCGTCGTCTACTTCCTGATGGTGCTGCCGATGGCGAAGTACCTCGCCAAGCAGGAGCAGCGGCGCAGGGCCAAGGAAGGCGTCCAGGAGACCATGGAGATCAGCGAGCTGGAGGTCCTCAAGGAGATCCGCGACGCGCTCGTCTCCCAGCGGGGCGGGGGCGCGGCCGGTCAGGGCCGGGACGGCTCGGCCTGACTCAGATGTGGTGCGGCGGCTTCTCGTCGAGGAAGCGGGCCAGGTCGGCCGCGCTGTCCGCGGCGGGGGGCCGTTCTCCCCAGCCCCGGTCCGTGTCGTCCGAGGACTGCCGGTCCAGCGGGTCGCCGAAGTCCAGCTTCGGCTTCGGCTTCGGCCTGGTCCCGGCGGGCTGGGGCGACTGCGGGCCGGAGGCGGGGGCGGTACTCATGCCTCAAGGGTACGGCCGCCCCCGCGGCGGCTCAGCTGGGCGCCTCGGCACCCTTGCGGGCGTAGAACCACCAGCAGACGGCCAGGCAGGTCGCGTAGAACCCGATGAAGATCCACAGGGCGGTCGTCACCTGGAGGTTCGCGAACATCGCCGGGATGAAGAAGAAGCCGTAGGCGGCGATCGCGGAGGAGAAGCCGGTGACCGCGCCCGCCTCCATCTCGGACTGCTTGAGGGCCGCAGCCTGCGCCTCGGGGCCCCGCCCCTCGGCCTCCTTCGCGTGCTGGTCCCGGAAGATGACCGGGATCTGCCGGAAGGTCGAACCGTTGCCCAGGCCGGAGAAGAAGAAGGCCACCAGGAAGCCGATGAAGAAGGTCCAGAAGCTCCCCTGGTCGCCGCCGGAGGGCAGCGCGAAGATCACCACGACCAGCGCGGCCGCCATGCCGACGAAGGAGAGCATGGTGACCCTGGCGCCGCCCATCTTGTCCGAGAGCCAACCGCCGGCCCAGCGCATGATCGCGCCGACGAAGGGTCCGATCCAGGCATAGGTGGTGGCCTGGTAGCCCTGGGTCTCGAAGTTGTTCTTGATGAGCAGCGGCAGGCCCGCGGCGAAGCCGATGAAGGACCCGAAGGTGCCGACGTAGAGCCAGGTCATCAGCCAGTTGTGCTTGCGCTTGAAGATGATCTTCTGCTGGCTGAAGGGGGCCGCGGCCACCTTCAGGTCGTTCATCAGGAACCACGCGAGCAGCGCCATGATGACCAGCAGCGGCACCCAGAGGAACGCGCCGTTCTGGAGCCAGATGTCGGTGTTCTTCTTGGCGTCGTGCTGCGGGCCGCCGGCGGGTGCGCCGAGCACGGCCGCGGTGACCACCAGCGGGGCGACCAGCTGGACCACGCTGACGCCGAGGTTGCCGAGGCCGCCGTTCAGCCCGTTGGCGCTGCCCTTCTCCCGTTTGGGGAAGAAGAAGCCGATGTTGGCCATCGAGGACGCGAAGTTGGCGCCGCCGATGCCGCAGACCGCCGCGATCAGGGCCAGCTCCCAGTACGGGGTGCCCGTGTCCTGGAGCGCGAAGCCCAGCCAGAGCATCGGGGCGACCAGGACCAGCGTGCTGAGCGCGGTGAACTTCCGCTCGCCGAAGATCGGCCCGATGAAGGTGTACAGGATCCGGAAGGTGCCGCCGGTGATGCCGGGGATGGCGGTCAGCCAGAAGAGCTGGGACTTGGAGAAGCCGAAGCCGACGTCGCCCAGTTTGACGACGGTGACCGACCAGACCTGCCAGACCACGAAGCCGAGCATCAGCGCGGGGATCGAGATCCACAGGTTGCGCTGGGCCACCTTGCGGCCGGTGGACTGCCAGAAGGCGTCGTCCTCGGGGCGCCAGTCGGCGATGGTCGAGCCGGGCTTGTAGCTCTCGGCCCGGTGCGAACGGGGCGCCGGTGTGACGGGGGTGGGTATGGACATGGTCATCGGTCCTTCGGGTCGAGGATCCACAGACCCAGCACGACCAGGAAGGACAGGAACAGGAATCCCGCCCCCCACCAGGCCGTGTGGGTGTTTCCCTTCATCCACTCGTTGACGGTCACGGTCAGCGCCCAGAGCTGGCCGATCACCACGGTGAGGGCCAGGACGAGACGGGCGTTGAGCTTCGAGGAACGCTCCGGTTCCTGCTCGGTCCCGGCTCCCGGGCCGGGACCCGTGTGCCGGATGCGCGGGTCGCCGTAGCCGCTGGTGGCGCGGATCTGGGGGTAGCGCTCCCGGACCGGCCGGTTGAGCCGGGGCTGGGCGCTGCCCGGCCGGTAGTCGGGCGGGGGAGGCAGCTGGGGGTCGCTCATGTCCGCCTGCTCTCGGTGGCGCGGTCGCCGCCCGGGCAGCCCAACCGGGCGGCCATCTCGGGGCGGGCGTCGCCGAACTGCCGGCACAGGGCGTCCTTGGCCGGCTCTCCGGACCGGGCGGTGGCCACGGCCCAGATGCTCCCGTCGACCTCCTCGCTCAGGAAGACCTTGGGGAGCGGGCGGGGCGGCGGGCCCGCGGTGACCTCACCGGTGCGGGCGTCGAAGACTCCTTCGTGGCAGGGGCAGTAGAGCTCCCCGTCGACGCCGCGGTCCTCGCGCCACAGCACCGCGCAGGCCAGGTGGGTGCAGACGGCGGAGTAGCCGACGAGGCTGCCGTCCTTGAGGCGTACGGCCACGGCCCGGTCGTCGTCGCCGGGGAAGCGGAAGGCCACGGCCTCCCCCGGCGGGAGCAGGTCGGCGACCTTCTTGGCCTTGGGCAGCGTCTCGTTGTCGCCGTGCCGGTGCAGGATGCCCGCGGCGACGCCCACCCCGCCGATGGCCAGGCCGCCGGAGACGGTGGCGACGATGCGCAGGTAGTCGCGCCGGGTGGTGAGCGAGTCGGCGCTGATCCGGTCGCGCAGCTGCTCGGCGGCGGCGTCCACCCCCGTATCGGGGCCGTGGTCGCCGCCCGGCGCGGGAGCGGGCTGTTCGGTGACGCTCATCGGACATCCACTCCGTTGATCTCGACGACGGGGAGCCCGCCCGGGACGGGCCACTGCACCTTGTCGGCGGGCACGACCATCGCCACGCCGGTCTGGACGACCACGTCGCCGAAGGCGAAGGAATCGGCGACCTGGACGCCGGGGCGCTCGGCCTGGAGTTCCTCCAGGGTTCCGTAGAACAGGGCGCCGGTGGGGCAGACCGTGGCGCACATGGGGGCCAGGCCGTAGGCGGTGCGGTCGTAGCAGAGGTTGCACTTCATCTGGAGCTTCGCCTGGAGGTCGATCTTCGGGACCCCGAAGGGACAGGCGTTGACGCAGTTGCTGCAGCCGATGCAGCGGGTGGTGTCGGCCTGTTGCACCACACCGTCGGCGGTCACCAGGATCGCGTCGGCGGGACAGACCTCGGCGCAGGGCGCGACCGGGTCCTCGCAGTGCATGCACACCGTGGGAAGGGAGGCGACGGACATGCCGGGGTCGGTGTAGTCCAGGTGGATCATCGACTTGCCGCGGTGCGAATCGCATTCGCGGCAGGCGGAGACGCAGGCCTGGCAGCCGATGCAGCGTCCGGGGTCGATGAAGATCGTTCTGCCCATCATGGCGCGATCAGCTCCTCTCCGCCGTGCCGCGGCCCTGGGGGGACGTGGGGGGCAGGGGGTCGGTGCGGGACACCTGGGTCTCCGGGTAGGACTCGCGACCCGGGGCCGTGGGCGGGGCGGGGACCTCGTCGACCCGCTCGGCCGACTCGATCCGGGCGGCGCAGACCTTGTACTCGGGGATCTTGGAGCGGGGGTCCAGGGCGTCGATGGTCAGGGCGTTCGCCGCCGTCGGGACGGGCCAGTGGTAGGGGATGAAGACGGTGTCCGGCCGGATCGCCTCGGTGACCAGGGCCGGGAAGACCTCGCTGCCCCGGCGGGTGACCACCCGTACCGGATCGCCGTTGCGGAAGCCGTGCGAGGGGTGGACCTCCACCCACGGGCGCGGGGTCTGCTCGACCAGGGCTCCCAGCCTGCGGGTCTGGTTGCCGGAGAGGAAGTGCGCGACGGTGCGGCCGGTGGTGAGGGAGAGCGGGTACTCCTCGGTGTAGGCGTCCATCGGCGGATGCCATTCGACGACCTGCATGTGCACCTTCCCGTCCGCGTGGAAGGTCTTGCCGCCCTCGAACAGCCGGGGCGTGCCCGGGTGGTCGGTGGTGGGGCAGGGCCAGGCGATGCCGCCGGTCTCCTCCAGCCGCTCGTAGGTGATCCCGTAGTAGTCGTTGACCGTGCCGGCGGAGGCGATCCGCAGCTCTTCGAACACCTCGCGGGAGCCGGGGAAGTCGAACTTGTCGCCGACGCCGAGGCGGCGGGCCAGTTCGCACATCACCCAGGTGTCCGTGCGGACCCCGGCGGGCGGCTCCTGGGCCTTGTTGTGCTTGACGACGCGGGCTTCGGTGTTGGCCATGACGCCCTCGTCCTCGGCCCAGACGGTGACCGGGAAGACGACGTGCGCGTTCTCGGCGGTCTCGGAGAGGAAGAAGTCGAACTGGGCGTGGAATTCGAGGGTGTCGTAGCCCTCCTTGACCGTCGCGTAGTTCGGGAGCGAGACGAAGGGGTTGTTGCAGATGCCGATCAGACCGCGGATCTCGCGCCGCTGCATCTGCCAGACCATCTCCATCATGGAGGTGCCGGCGCGCGGGAGTTCCGATTCCTCGATGCCCCAGATCGCGCAGATCTGGCGGCGGTGCTCCTCGTTCATGATGGAGCGGCCGCCGGGCAGCAGGTCGGACTTCTGGCCGTGCTCGCGGCCGCCCTGGCCGTTGCCCTGGCCGGTGATCGTGCCGTAGCCGGCGCCCGGCTTGCCGAGATTTCCGGTGGCCGTGCAGAGGTTGATGATCGACAGGCAGTTCTCGACGCCCTGCGAGTGGTGCTCGACGCCGCGCGCGTGCATGGCCATCGCGTTGCCGGCGCCGGCGAACATCCGGGCCACCTGGACGACCTGGGAGGCGGGGATCCCGCAGATCTCGGCGGCGCGCTCGGGCGGGTACTGCGCGGCGGTGGCCTTGACCTCCGCCCAGCCGGTGGTGTGCTCGGCGAGGAAGGCCTCGTCGGTCAGGCCCTCCGCGACCACCACGCCCAGGACGGCGTTGAAGAAGGCCGAGTCGGTGCCGGGCTTGAGGGCGACGTGGACGTCGGCGGTGCGCGCGATCGCCGTCTCGCGCGGGTCGACCACGATGAGCGAGGCCCCACGGTCCCGGGCGCCCCACACGTACTGGGTCATCACGGGGAAGCACTCCCCCACGTTCGACCCGGCGATCAGCAGGCAGTCGGTGAGCAGGATGTCGGAGAAGGGGTTGCCCGCCCGGTCGATGCCGAAGGCGAGCTTGTTCGCGCCGGCCGCGCTGACCATGCAGAGGCGCCCGTTGTAGTCGACGTGCCGGGTCTTGAGGGCGACCCGGGCGAACTTGCCGACCAGGTAGGTCTTCTCCGAGTACAGGCTGGCGCCGCCGAGCAGCCCGAAGGCGTCGTTGCCGTGCGCGCCCTGGATGCGCCGGATCTCGGCGACGGTGTGGTCCAGCGCCTCGTCCCAGGACACCTCCTCGAAGGGTTCGTCGCGGGAGCGGCGCAGCAGCGGCGCGGTCAGCCGGTCGGGGTGGTTGACCTGCTGGTAGGCGTTGATGCCCTTGGGGCACAGGCGCATCCGGTTGATGTCGTGGTTGCGCGGTTCGACGCCGAAGACCTTGCCGCCCTTGTCGACGCGCAGGTACATCCCGCACTGCACGCCGCAGAAGCAGCAGTGGGTGGGGACGAGGGTCTCGCCGTTCTGGTCCGCGTGCCACTGGTCGGCCGGGATGCCGCCCGCGTCGCGGAAGTTGCGGGTGCCGGGCGGGGCGAGGGAAGGGTCGAGCGGGATGTGCCGCGTGCTCACTTGAAGCCCTTCTTCACGTGGTTGAGGTACGCGCCGCCGCGCAGCATCCGCTTGCAGCGGGGGCAGTATTCGGCCCAGGCGTCGAAGTTCAGGTTCAGGTCCTTCATCGTGCCGCGCAGGTTCTCGACGTACGGGGCGGTGTCGACGGGCTCCCCGCACCGCTTGCAGGCGAAGATCTGCTCGTCCTGGCGGGCGGTGTACTTGAAGAGCTGCATCCCGACGGCGGCGGGCCGCTGCACGATGTGGAAGAACTTCCCGAAGGGGATGTAGATGAGGGTGAAGACCACCGAGACCATGTGCAGGATCGCCAGGAACTCGTAGCCGCCGCCGTGCAGGAAGATCGAGGAGAAGGTGAGCAGCAGCCCGGTCACGGAGATGACGATCAGCATGATCAGCGGGAGCAGGTCGTAGGCGAAGCGCTGCCCGGTGATGGCTCCGCGGTCCTTCATCCGGCGCCACAGGAAGTAGGAGGCCCCGGGGATGACGAGGACGGCGGCGATGTCCAGGCCGTGGAACATCAGCCAGCCCACCACGCTCAGCGCGTCGTAGCCGAGGACCTTGAAGCCCCAGATCCGCATCTCGTAGCCGGGGCCCGTGGCGTTGCCGGAGGTGAAGGTGAACCAGCCCCAGGTCAACGGGAAGGTGATCGCCGCGGCGAGGATGCAGCCCCAGAAGATCATCTGGTGGGCGGCCCAGCGGGCGTGCGAGCGGGCGCCGAGGAACTTCTGGAAGCCCAGGTAGGTCGCGATCATCTTCGGCAGGGCGGTGGGGGCCCTGCGGAAGTTGGCGACCGAGAAGAGGCTGCCGAACCCCTTCTTGAAGAGGCGGCGCGCGCCGGGCGCGGACACCCACACGGTGTAGCGGTAGGCGACGCCGAAGGCCAGGAAGACGGTGGCGACGGCGTAGGGCAGCAGCGCGGAGTCGAAGTCCTTGAGCAGCCGGCTGCCGAGCACGATCGCCACGATCAGCAGCAGGGAGACAGCCGCCCCCGCCAGCGTGGCCCGGGCGGTGACGGACCGCCCCACCGCGGGCCGCGGCTCCGGCCGCGCCTGCGGCGGGGGCGCCTCGTCGGGGGGTGGCGCTTCGGCGAGTACTTCTGATGGCTCGGGCACAGGACCACGCTAGGCCGTATGTCCATATTCGGCCCGCTATGAACCCACTCGCGTTGGGCCATTGGAGGGATGGGCGTTCACGAGGGACGGGCCATCAGACGGCCAGCAGACGCCGCGCCGCGAAGACCGCCTTGGCCCGCGCGACCTGCTCGGCGGTGGGCGAAGGCGTGTCGTGCAGGGAGAACTCCATGTCCAGCGCCTCCCACTTGCTCTCTCCCAGCTTGTGGAAGGGCAGTACGTCGACCCGCGAGACGTTGCCGAGGCCCGCGGCGAAGGCCGCGACGCCCTCGATGTTCTCCTGGGCGTCGGTCAGCCCCGGCACCAGCACGAACCGCAGGTGCACCTCGTTGCCGAGGTCGGCCAGGCGCCGGGCGAAGTCGAGGGTGGGCTCCAGCGGGCGGCCGGTCACCTTCTTGTAGGTCTCCCGGTCCCAGGACTTGATGTCCAGCAGGACCAGGTCCACGTCGCGCAGCAGCGCGTCGGTGGCGCGCGCCCCCAGGAAACCGGAGGTGTCCAGGGCCGTGTGCAGCCCGAGGTCGTGCTTCATCCGGTGCAGCAGCTCGCCCGCGAAGACGGGCTGGAGCAGCGGCTCGCCGCCGGAGATGGTGGCGCCTCCGCCGGAGGCGGTGATGAAGCGGGTGTACTTGCGCGCCTCGGCGATCACGTCGTCGGCCGAGGTCCGCTTGCCGCTGCGCATCCGCATGGTGTCGGGGTTGTGGCAGTAGAGGCAGGCCAGCGGGCACCCCGCGAGGAAGGTGACGAAGCGGGTACCGGGACCGTCCACGCCCGTCGACAGGTCCCAGGAGTGCACGGAGCCCTCGCTCGGCCGCTGGGTCGCGGCGGCGGCGGGGGTCTGCCCCGCGCTGACGGGGGCGGCTGCGAAGGGGACGGCGTTGGCGGCGCCGACGGGGATGTTCGTACCGAGCAGGACGGTCATGGCAGGTGCTCCAGATTCGAGGGGCTGATCTGGTGTGGGGCGGTCGACCCCGGTGTGCGGCGGTCGACGGTTGGATTCGCGCGGTCCCGGGGCCGGTGCGGGGGAGCCCGGCCCCGGGCCGCGCGGTCTGGGGGCGCCCGGCCGGATCCCGTGGGGACCCGGCCGGGCGGGGCGGGCTCTAGAGCGAGCCGTGGAAGGTGCGGTTCAGCACGTCCATCTGCTGGGCGCGGGTCAGCCGGACGAAGTTCACCGCGTACCCGCTGACCCGGATGGTCAGCTGCGGGTAGTTCTCCGGGTGCTCCATGGCGTCCATGAGCGTGTCGCGGTTGAGGACATTCACGTTCATGTGGAAGCCGTCGCTGGCCATGTAGCCGTCGAGCACGCCCGCCAGGTTCTTGATCCGCTCCTCGGGGGTGCGGCCCAGGCCGTCGGGGGTGACCGTGTTGGTCAGCGAGATGCCGTCCTCGGCGTCCTCGTACGGCAGCTTCGCGACCGACAGCGCGGAGGTGACGTAGCCGTGGGTGTCGCGGCCGTTCATCGGGTTGGCGCCCGGGGAGAACGGCTCGCCCGCCCGGCGTCCGTCCGGCGTGTTGCCGGTCTTCTTGCCGTAGACGACGTTCGAGGTGATGGTCAGCACGGACTGGGTGTGCTCGGCGTCGCGGTAGGTCGGGTGCTTGCGCACCTTCTTCATGAACTCCTCGACCAGCCACACCGCGATGTCGTCGACCCGGTCGTCGTTGTTGCCGAAGGCCGGGTAGTCGCCCTCGATGGTGTAGTCGGTGGCCAGGCCCGTCTCGTCGCGCACCGGGGTGACCTTGGCGTACTTGATCGCGGCCAGCGAGTCGGCGGCGACCGAGAGGCCCGCGATGCCGCAGGCCATCGTGCGGCGCACGTCACGGTCGTGCAGCGCCATCTCGATGCGCTCGTAGGCGTACCGGTCGTGCATGTAGTGGATGACGTTCAGGGCGTGGACGTAGGTCGAGGCGAGCCATTCCATCTGCTCGTCGAACTTGGCCATGACCTCGTCGTAGTCGAGCACCTCGGTGTCGAGCGCGCCGGTCGAGGGGCCGACCTGGGCGCCGGACTTCTCGTCCCGGCCGCCGTTGATCGCGTAGAGCAGGGTCTTGGCGAGGTTCACGCGGGCGCCGAAGAACTGCATCTGCTTGCCGACGGGCATCGCCGAGACGCAGCACGCGATGGCGGTGTCGTCGCCGAAGCGCGGGCGCATCAGCTCGTCCGACTCGTACTGGACCGACGAGGTGTCGATCGAGACGCGGGCGCAGTACTCCTTGAAGCCCTGCGGCAGCCGCGGCGACCAGAAGACCGTCATGTTCGGCTCGGGCGCCGGACCGAGGTTGTAGAGGGTCTGGAGGTAGCGGAAGGAGGTCCGCGTGACGAGCGGACGGCCGTCCTCGCCCATGCCCGCGATCGACTCGGTGACCCAGGTGGGGTCGCCGCTGAAGAGCTCGTCGTACTCGGGGGTGCGCAGGAAGCGCACGATGCGGAGCTTGATGATGAAGTCGTCGACCAGCTCCTGGGCCTGCTCCTCCGTCAGGAGGCCGGCCTCGATGTCGCGCTGGAGGAAGACGTCGATGAAGGTGGAGGTGCGGCCGAGCGACATCGCCGCGCCGTTCTGCTCCTTCACGGCGGCGAGGTAGGCGAAGTACAGCCACTGGATGGCCTCGCGGCCGTTGGTCGCCGGGCCGGAGATGTCGCAGCCGTAGGAGGCCGCCATCGCCTTCAGTTCGGCGAGCGAGCGGATCTGCTCGGAGAGTTCCTCGCGGAGCCGGATCGTCTCTTCCAGCGAGCGGTTGCCCGCGGGGAGGGCGTTCAGCTCCTCCTTCTCCTCCTTCTTCACCGCGATGAGGCGGTCGACGCCGTAGAGGGCCACGCGGCGGTAGTCGCCGATGATGCGGCCGCGGCCGTAGGCGTCGGGCAGACCGGTGACGATGCCGGCCTTGCGGGCGGCGCGGATGTCGGGGGTGTAGGCGTCGAAGACACCGGCGTTGTGGGTCTTGCGGTACTCCGTGAAGACCTTCTCCAGCTCCGCGGAGACCGGGTAGCCGTAGGTCTCCAGGGCGCCGGCGACCATGCGCCAGCCGCCGTTCGGCATGATCGCGCGCTTGAGCGGGGCGTCCGTCTGGAGGCCGACGATCAGGTCCTTGTCGCGGTCGATGTAGCCCGGGGCGTGGGCGGTGATCGTCGAGGGGATGTCGTGGGCGACGTCGTAGACGCCCTTCTCGCGCTCCTCGGGGAACTTGTCCGTGATCGCCTTCCACACGGCGGTGGTGCGCTCGGTGGGGCCGGCGAGGAAGGAGTCGTCACCCTCGTACGGCGTGTAGTTCTGCTGGATGAAGTCGCGGACGTCGATGGCGTCGCGCCACAGACCGCCCTTGAAGCCGTTCCAGGCTTCGCCGTTCTTCGTGGTTTCCGCAGGGGTGGCAGTCATCGCCCGCACCTTCCGAGTCGCCTCATTGCTTACCTCCATTCCACGCCTTTTGATCGATCATTTGGCGCGGCGTTGGTCCTGAGCTGGAGCCCGAAAGTCCCTTCATCCCCAACCTCAAGGGTCACCCATCCCCGCTGACCTGGCACTTTGAGCAGGCCGGAAGTCCCTCGTGTGCTTGTGAAAGTTTTCACAAGAATTTCGAACCGGTCAGACAATCTGAACCAGAGCGAAGCCTGTGGATACCGCGACGCACGTCGTGATCAGCCCCGGCAGCATGAAGGAGTGGTTCACCACGAAGCGGCCGACCCGGGTGGTGCCGGTCCGGTCGAAATTGATCGCCGCGATGAAGGTGCCGTAGGTGGGGAGGAGGAAATAGCCGTTCACGGCCGGCCACATCGCGATGAGGAGGGGGGCCGGGATACCGAGGGCGATTCCCAGCGGCATCAGCGCCTTGGTGGTCGTGGCCTGACTGAAGAGCAACGCGGAGAGGAGCAGCAGCATGATGGCGAAGAACCAGGGGTGGTCCCGCGCGACCCCGCCGAGCGCACCGGTGATCCGGGCCTCGTTGGCGCCGATGAAGGACAGCCCCAGCCAGGACAGGCCGAAGACGCCGATGACGGCGACCAGCCCGGACCGCGCCACCTCCGTGCCGGGTATCCGCAGTGCGTCGACCCGGCACAGCAGCAGGATCAGCGCGGCCACGGCCATCATCAGGATCTCGATGGTGGCGGGCATCGACAGCGGCCCCTTGGCCGTCTCCGGGCGCAACCCCGGGAAGAGACCGCTGATGACGACCGCGACGGCCCCGCCCATGAAGAGGTACGCCGACCAGCGCGCCCGGGGGCGCAGGACCGGCGCGGCGGCGGCCGCGGCGGGAGGCTCGATCTCCCCGGCGGCCAGTCGGCGCAGGTACTCGGGGTCCTCCCCCAGCTCCTTGCCGATCCGCGACTGCACGGTGGCCGCGACGATGACGCCGAGCAGGGTGGCCGGCACGGCTACGGCCATGATCCGCGGCAGGTTCCAGCCGTCGCCGTCGAACATCACGATCATGGCGGCCATGGCGGCGGACACGGGGGACGCGGTGATACCGAAGGTGGCGGCGATGGAGGAGACGGCGATGGGCCGCTCCGGGCGGACACCGCCCTCGCGGGCGACGTCGTGGATCACGGGGAGGAGGGGGTAGAAGACGTGGGCCGTGCCGGCGCCCAGTGTGAAGGCCCATGAGACGAGGGGGGCCACGAAGACCACCCGGCTGGGCTTGCGCCGGATCGCCTTCTCCGCGAGCCCGACGAGGTAGTCGATGCCACCGGCCGCCTCCATCGCCGCGGCGGCCATGATCACCGCGAGGATGATCAGCATGACGTCGACGATGCCCGAGGTGTCGGCGGGCGTGACCCCGAAGAAGGTCGCGAGCACGAAGACTCCGACGGCGCCCCAGAGGCCCATGGCCACACCGCCCTTGCGGGACCCGAGGGCGATGGCCGCCACCATGACGGCGAGCTGCGCGAACATGCCGAGCACGGACGTGACCTTCCGATCGAGGGGCTCCGGGGCAGGGCTGCGTCTTTCAACCCTGCCGGCGTCAAGCCGGGGGGCCTGGCTGGCGGCGGCCTAGCTGGGGGCCTCGGCGCCCTTGCGGGCGTAGAAGTACCAGGCCACGACCACGCAGCTCGCGTAGAAGGCCACGAAGCCCCACATCGCGCTGGTCACCGCGAAGTTCGCGAACATCGCCGGGATGAAGAAGAAGCCGTAGGCGGCGATCGCGGCGGTGAAGCCGGTGACCGCGCCGGACTCGATCTCCGCCTGCTTGAGCGCGGCCGCGTACTGCGGGGTGCCCTTGGTCAGACCCTTCAGGTGCTGGCCGCGGAAGATGACCGGGATCTGGCGGAAGGTCGAGCCGTTGCCGATGCCCGAGAAGAAGAAGGCCGACAGGAAGCAGAGGAAGAAGCCGTAGAAGGAGCCGGTGTCGGAGCCCGCCGGGAGGAAGGTGATCACACCGATGATCGAGGCACCCATGCCCACGAAGGACAGGATCGTGACCCGCGCGCCGCCCAGCTTGTCGGCGATCCAGCCGCCGGCCCAGCGGGCGAGGGCGCCCAGGGCGGGGCCCATCCAGGCGTAGGTGGCGACCGAGTACGCCGGGAAGGTGGTCTTGATCAGCAGCGGCAGGGCCGCCGCGAAGCCGATGAAGGAGCCGAAGGTTCCGACGTACAGCCAGGTCATCACCCAGTTGTGCTTGCGCTTGAAGATGACCTTCTGCTTGCTGAAGGGGGTGGAGGCGACCTTCAGGTCGTTCTGGCCGAACCAGGCCACCGCCGCGAGGACCACCAGCACCGGCACCCAGACGAAGGCCGCGTTCTGGAGGTAGATCTCCGATCCGTTCGCCTTCTTCTGGCCCGCGCCGATCGCCAGCACCGAGGTGGTGATCAGGATCGGGGTGAGCAGCTGCACCACGGACACGCCCAGGTTGCCCAGGCCGCCGTTGATGCCGGTCGCGTTGCCCTTCTCCTGCTTCGGGTAGAAGAAGCCGATGTTGGCCAGCGAGGAGGAGAAGTTGGCGCCGCCGATGCCGCAGAGCGCGGCGATCGCGACCATCGTGGTGTACGAGGTCGAGGCGTCCTGGACCGCGAAGCCCAGCCAGATCAGCGGCACGATCAGGACGATCGTGGAGAGCGCGGTGAAGCGGCGCTGGCCGATCATCGGGCCGAGGAAGGTGTAGAAGATGCGGGCGGTGCCGCCCGTGATGCCGGGGACGGCCGTCAGCCAGAAGAGCTGCGACTGGCTGAAGCCGAAGCCGACGTCCTTGAGGTTGGTGGCCGTGATGCTCCAGACCTGCCAGACGACGAAGGCGACCAGGAGCGCCGGGACCGCGATCCACAGGTTGCGCGTGGCGACCTTCTTGCCCGTGGACTGCCAGAAGGACGGATCCTCCGGAGTCCATTCGGTGATGGTGCGGCCGGGCCGGTACTGCGCCGGGTCGGGCGCGAGGGCCGGGCCGGTCGTTGCCGGGGGCGCATCCTGGGTGGCGGAACTCATGGCAGTGTCCTGAACGTTGTGAATGGTCCTGAGGGTCCTGACCTATCCAGGATCCGCTCGCCGACCCGCCGCGCGTCAGGGGAGAACGTCGCGTGGGCGACAGGACAAGGTCCCGCCGCCCACAGTGCGTTGGTCGCGCCCGCGACCTGCCGTACGGCCGCCCGCGGCCGGCGTCTATGCCCGCCCCTCCGCCTGGACCGCCAGGACCGGCAGGACCGGCAGGGCGACGTCCGGGTCGTCCAGGCAGATACCGGTGCGCAGGTCGAAGACCTGCTTGTGCATCGGCGAGGTCACCACCGGGACGCCGTCCCGGGTGCCCATGATGCCGTTGGCGATCACGTCGGCCCCGGAGAAGGGGTCCCGGTCGCCGACCGCGTACACCGTGCCCGCGCGGTCCTTGAAGACGGCCGCCCGGCTGCCGTCGGGCAGCACCACCGCGCGCCCGCGCCCCGGCTCCAGGGCCCCGACCGCGCCGAAGTCCACGCCGCCGGACACCGCGTCCACGCCGTCGGTGGTGACGGCGCCGCGCGCCGGCGCCCCGAAGCGTTCCAGCGCCGCCGGGTCCTCCAGGACCGCCTGCCACTCGTCCTGGTAGGCGGACACGTGCCGTTCCATCTGCGCCTCCAGCTCCGCGCAGATCCCGAGCTCGTCCTCGATCAGCACTGCCTTGAGGTGGTCCAGGCCCGCGCCGCTGCCGCCGAGCCGCTCGACCCACGCAGCGGTGCGCTCCAGGCGTTCGCCGGTGCGGACGTAGTACATGAGGAAGCGGTCGATCAGGGCGAAGAGTTCGCCGGTCGCCAGGTCCGCGGCCAGCAGGTCGGCGTGGCGCGGGACGGCGCCGCCGTTGCCGCCGACGTACAGGTTCCAGCCCTTGCTGGTGGCGATGATCCCGATGTCCTTGCCGCGGGCCTCGGCGCACTCGCGCACGCAGCCCGAGACCCCGCCCTTGAACTTGTGCGGTGTGCGCAGTCCCCGGTAGCGCAGCTCCAGGTCGATGGCGAGCTGGATGGAGTCGCCCTGCCCGAAGCGGCAGAAGCGGGCGCCGACACAGGACTTGACCGCGCGCAGGGACTTTCCGTAGGCCTGGCCCGATTCGAAGCCGGCTCCGCCGAGGCGGCGCCAGATGTCGGGCAGCTGTTCGGCGCGGGCGCCGAAGAGGCCGATCCGCTGGGCCCCGGTGATCTTCGTGTAGAGACCGTAGTCCCGGGCGACCTCGCCGATGGCGATGACCTGGTCGGCGGTGATCTCGCCGCCGGCGACCCGCGGGACGACCGAATAGGTGCCGTCCTTCTGCAGGTTGGCGAGGAAGAGGTCGTTGGAGTCCTGGAGCGCGGCCTGCTCGCCCTCCAGGATGTGCCCGAGGCCGAGGTCGGGGGCGAGGGTGCCGAGCACGTTGGCGACGACTGGCTTGCAGACCGCGCAGCCTTCGCCGCCGGCGCCGTGGGTCTCCAGCAGCTCGCTGAAGCTGCGGATGTGCTCGGTGGCGACCTTCTCGTAGATCTCGGCGCGGGTGAGCGTGAAGTGCTCGCACAGTCCGCGGGCCTTCTCGATGCCGGCCGCGGCCATCTCGGCGTCGAGGACGGCCTGCAGGGTGCCGAGGCAGCCGCCGCAACCGGTGCCCGCCTTGGTGCACTTCTTGATGCCGCCGAGGTCGGTCAGCGACTCCTCGGCCACGGCGGTGCGGACCTGGCCCTTGGTGACGTTGTGGCAGCTGCACACCACCGCGTCGTCGGGCAGGGCGTCGGCCCCGGGCAGCGCCATGCCGTCCGTGGCGGGCAGGATGAAGGCCTCGGCGGGGCCGGGCAGCACCCGCCCGGCGTGCGGCTTGAGCGAGCCGTAGGCGCCCGCGTCGCCGACCAGGATCCCGCCGAGCAGTGCGCCGTCGGGGCCGAGCAGGAGCTTCTTGTACACGCCTTCGCGGGCGTCGGAGAAGACCACGGAGACGGCGCCGTCGCGGCCCTCGGGGGCGAAGGGATCGCCGAAGGAGGCCACGTCGGCGCCCATCAGCTTGAGCTTGGTGGAGGTGTCGGCTCCGGTGAAGGTGAGTTCGCCGGCACCGGCGAGCGCCTCGGCGACGGTCTCGGCCATCTGGTAGCCGGGGGCGACGAGCCCGTAGACCTTGCCGTCGACGCTCTGCGCGCACTCGCCGACGGCGTAGACGTAGGGGTCGCTGGTGCGGCAGTGGGCGTCGACGACGACGCCGCCGCGGTCGCCGACGGCGAGTCCGCACTCGCGGGCGAGGCGGTCCCGGGGGCGCACGCCGGCGGAGAAGACGACGACGTCCGCGCCGATCTCCTGGCCGTTGGTCAGCCGCAGCGCCTGGGCGCGACCGTCGGGGTGGATCTGTACGCCGCCGGCGCCGACTCCGGTGTGCACGGCGACGCCCATCGACTCGATGGTGGCGCGCAGCGCGGCGGCGCCGCCGTCGTCGACCTGGAGGGGCATCAGGCGGGGCGCGAACTCGACGACGTGCGTGGTCAGTCCGAGGGTGCGCAGGGCGCCGGCCGCTTCGAGGCCGAGGAGTCCGCCGCCGATGACGACGCCCGTGGTGACGGTGGGGTCGGCGGCGTAGGCGGTGAGGGCCTCGACGTCGTCGAGGGTGCGGTAGGTGAAGCAGCCGTCGGCGTCGGCGCCGTCGATCGGCGGCACGAAGGGGTAGGACCCGGTGGCGAGCACGAGGGCGTCGTAGCCGATGATGTCGCCGGATGCGCTGGTGACCGTACGGGCGGCGGTGTCGACGTGCGCGGCGGGATCGCCGAGGCGCAGGTCGATGCCGTGGCGTTCGAGGAAGCCGGGGGCGGCGAGGGCCAGCTCCTCGCCGGTGGATCCGGTGAAGGCGGCGGAGAGGTGGACACGGTCGTAGGCGGGGCGCGCTTCTTCGGCGAGGACGACGACGTGCCAGCCGCCGGCGCCGGTGCGCTCGGGCCCGGCCAGTGCGTCGCGCTCGGCGAGGGCCTCCAGCAGGCGGTGTCCCACCATGCCGTGGCCGATGACGACCAGCGTCTGCGCCATGGTCCCACTCCGTCCGTTCCCGGGGCCGCG
Source organism: Streptomyces sp. NPDC028419 (assembly GCF_055565515.1). Lineage (NCBI taxonomy): Bacteria > Bacillati > Actinomycetota > Actinomycetes > Kitasatosporales > Streptomycetaceae > Streptomyces > Streptomyces sp. NPDC028419. The sequence continues at coordinate 214,884 of NZ_JBVHUE010000004.1, forward strand.
CGCGTGCCGCGCGTCGGCCGCCACCGCTTTCGACCCTTTTGACGGTAGGTCCGCGCGGTGGTCCCGGACGGCCGTAAAGGGCCCGGGCAGGGGGGTAGCCGGTCCTGTTCCGCACAGGACCTGCGACCCGCGGCGAAGGTCTTTGGGCGGCGTGTGGCGGGGGTGTCCGGGGCCTAGCGTGGGGGCAGGGGGGTAGGCGCCGGCTCCCCGTTCGGCGCGCCGTCGTGTTCTTCGCGCCCGGAGGTGGCCGTCATGCTCGTTCTCGCCGTGCACGGCAGCGCCGTCCCGGCCGCGGCCGCGACGATCTCGCGGTTGACCGCGACGGTGGAGGCGCTGAGCGGGATCCGTGCGGTCGTGGGCCATCTCGACGTGCAGCGCCCCTCGCTCGCGGAGGTGGTGCGCGCGCGTCCGGGGGCCGTGGTGGTCCCGCTGCTGCTGGGCGACGGCTACCACCGCCGGGTCGACGTCCCGGCGGTCCTGGAGGGTACGGGGTGCGTGCTCACGCCCGGGCTGAGCGGGGAGCGCGGGGTCGCGCAGGCCGTGTACGGGCGCCTGCGCGAGGCGGAGCGGCGCCGCGGCCCGTACGCGCGGGCGGACGCGGTGATCGTGGCGGGGGCGGGTTCCTCGCGGCCGGGCGGGAACGACGGCACCCTGCTCTGCGCGGCGCGGCTGGCGGCGCTGCTGGAGGCGGACGGCGGGCCCGTCCCCGTGCCGGTGGTGCCGGCGTACCTGACGTCGGCGGGGCCGACGGTGGCCGAGGCGCTGGATTCGCTGCGCGGTGCGGGCTTCGGGCGGGTGGCGGTCGCGGCGCACCTGTTGGCTCCGGGCCGCTTCACGCACGCGTTGGCGGGGGTCGGGGCGTGGACGGTGTCGGAGCCGTTGGCCGATCATCCGCTGCTGGCCCGGTCGGTGGTCGACCGCTACGAGTCCGCCCGGGGCACCCGGGTGCTACGGGCCGCGCGCCTCGCCTGCTAGGGGGCGCGGCACTGGTGTGCTGGGCGGTATGGCATACGTACCGATGATCGCGCGGAGCCCCGACGAGGGCCACCGGGCCGCGACCCCGCTGGAACTGTTCTTCGACCTGTGCTTCGTCGTCGCCGTGGCGCAGGCGGGGGCGCGGTTGGTGCACGCGCTGGCGGAGGGGCACGTGGCGGCCGGGATCAGCGGCTACCTGTTCGTGTTCTTCGGGGTCTTTTGGGCGTGGGTCAACTTCTCGTGGTTCGCCTCCGCCTACGACACGGACGACGTGCCGTACCGGATCGCGGTGCTGGTGCAGATCGCGGGCGTGCTGGTCTACGCGGCGGGGGTGCCGCGGGCGTTCGACGCGAACGACTGGACGATCGCGGTCGTCGGCTACCTGGTGATGCGCGTGGCGCTGACCGCGCAGTGGTTGCGGGCGGCGGCCGGAGAGCGGGGGCCGGCCCGGCGCACGGCGGTGACGTACGCGGTGGGGTTGCTCGTCTGCCAGGCGGGCTGGGTGGCGCTGCTGGTGGCCCCGGAGGGAATGCGGCGCTGGTTGTTCCTGGTGATGGTGGTGGCGGAGCTGTCGGTACCGTTGATCGCGGAGCGCGCGCACCAGACGCCGTGGCACGCGCACCACATCGTGGAGCGGTACGGCCTGTTCACGCTGATCGTGCTCGGCGAGACGATCTCGGCGAGCACGATCGCGGTGCAGTCGGCCCTGGACGAGCACGACGAGCTGGGCGACCTGCTGCCGATCGCGGCGGGCGGACTGCTGCTGGTGTTCGCGGCCTGGTGGATCTACTTCGCGGTGCCGGCCCACGAGCGGGTGACGGGCAACCGGTCGGCGCTGCCCTGGGGGTACGGGCACTTCGTGATCCTCGGTTCGGCTGCGGCGATCGGCGCGGGCATCGAGGTGGCGGTCGAGCAGGCGGCGGGCAAGGCGCACGTATCGACGACGGCGGCGAACCTGGCGGTCTGCGTACCCGCGGCGATCTTCCTCGCGGCGGTCTGGCTCCTGCATTCCCGGCACTTCAAGCGGGGCGCGGCGCAGCAGCTGTTGCTGCCGGTCACGGCCCTGTTGGTGCTGGGCTGCGCGTGGACGGGCGGGCACGCGGTGCTGTGGGCGGGGTTGGTGGCCGCGCTGGCGGTCGCGGCGGGCGTGACCTTGCAGCACCGGGCGCGTTCAGAAGCGTGAGTGCGGGAGCCGTGGGGAGCGGCGGGGGGCCGCAAGGGTCCAGGGCGCCCTGGACACCCTGACCATTGGGAAGAAGGTGCGGGCCATGACGGTCCCGGCACAGCGGCACGCGGCCGACATCGATCTCGCCGATCCGGCGTTCTGGCAGCTTCCCCCCGAGGCGCGACTGGCGGCCTTCGCCCGACTGCGGGCGCTCGACGGCCCGCGCCGGTTCGTCGAGCGCCCGGCGTCCTGGCGGGGGCCGGAGCGCGCGCACTGGGCGCTGGTGCGGCACGCCGACGTGCAGGAGGCGAGCCGGCTGCCGAAGGTGTTCGCGAGCGCTCCGGGGGTGACGACCCCGGAGCCGGCCCGCTGGGTGCGGGCGCTGTTCGGGGATTCGATGGTCAATCTGGACGGCGCGGACCACGCCCAGCTGCGCAAGATCGTGCAGCGCGCCTTCACCCCACGGCTGTTGGCGGCCGCGGAGGCGGACGTCCACGCGGTGGCGGCGCGGATCGTGGACGACGTACTGGCCGAGCGGCCCGAGGAGTTCGTCTCGGCGGTGTCCTCGCGGCTGCCGCTGGACGTCATCTGCAACATGATGGGGATCCCCGCCGCGTACCGGGCGGAGATCGCGGACCGGGTCAACCACGCGTCGGAGAACATCGGCGTGGAGCGCGGGCTGGCGGCGCGCCTGCGGATGCCGGGGCGGGGGTTGCGGGCGCTGGCGCGGATGCAGCGGATGGTGGCGGGGATCGCCGAGGAACGGCGCGAGAACCCGACCGACGACCTGATCTCGGCGCTGGTCTGCGCGAACGTGGACGGCCAGGCCCTGGGCGTGCGGCAGTTGGGCGCGTTCTTCTCGCTGCTGATGGTGGCCGGGGTGGAGACCACGCGCAATGCGATCACGCACGGGCTGGCGCTGCTCACCGAACACCCGGAGCAGCGCGAGCTGTTGCTCGGGGACTTCGAGGCGCACGCCGACGGCGCGGTGGACGAGATGGTGCGGCATTCCACGCCGATCATCCAGTTCCGTCGGACGGTGGTCGCGGAGCACCGGCTGGGCGGGCACCTGTTCGTGCCGGGCGACAAGGTGGTGCTGTACTACGCGTCGGCCAACCGGGACGAGGCGGTGTTCCCGGATCCGGACGCCTTCGACATCACCCGCTCGCCCAATCCGCACCTGGGGTTCGGGGGCGGCGGCCCGCACTTCTGCCTGGGGGCGCACCTGGCGCGGGTGGAGATGAAGGCCCTGTTCCGGGAGCTGCTGACCCGGCCGGTCGGGCTGCGGGCGGTCGGTCTGCCGGAGCTGGTGGGGTCGAACTTCGACAACCGCGTCCGGACCCTGCGGTTCGCGTTCGACGTCTGACCCTGAGCGGCGGAGCGGAGCGGCGCGGGCCGGCCACCGGGCAGGCTGGGAGCCCGGCGGCCGGCGGTCGGCGCCCCGCGAGCGGTGGTTACTTCTTGAGCCGCTGCACGCGCAGCACGGCGTGCGCGCTGCTGGTCAGGACCTCTTCGTCGCCGACGAACTCCTTCAGGGTGTCGGCGTCGACGGGCACCCCGGGCTTGGCCTGGGGCCAGGGGCGGGTGGCGAACAGGAAGTAGACCTGCTCGCTGTCGGCGGCGGCGGCCACCCACTCCGGCGGCGCGGTGCAGCGGGCGTTGAGGCCGATGTCCTCGCCCTCCACGGTGAGCGCGACCTGGTCGCCCTCGACCAGGATCTTCACCGGGAACTTGTGGGGGTGGACGGTGCCGTCCAGCACCTCGTCGCCGATCCGCAGCCCCAGGTGGTCCAGCAGCCCGCGGGCGGACGCCTCGCCGGCCTCGTGGCCGTGCGGGCAGTCGCCCAAGGTGTAGGCGATGAGGTAGGGGATGTCGTGCCCGTCCTCGGGATCGCCGATCCACGCGAGCACCGAAAGGGTGCCGAGGTGGGACCGGTCGATTTCGGTGTGAGTCGAAGTCATGGGCGGCACCTTAGTGCTCTTTCACCCCGCCATTTCCCGGCCCTTCACCCGGCTGGGTCAGACCGTCCAGAATCCCTCTCCGGAATTCGCCTGCGTGTTCGCGTCCTGGTACTGGAGGCGCACGATCCGCGCGTTTTCCGGAATTTCGAACACCACCCATCCCTCGGCCCGCGCCCCAACGGAGAGGGATTCGAAGACGAGGGGTTTTCCGGTGGTCAGCTCGCCCGTCTTGACCGCGGGATAGCGCTGCCCCGCGCTGTCGTACGCCCACATGCGCCCGAGCGCCCCGTACGTCGCACCGCCCACGTTGACGAAGGACATCCCGGCACCCACCCAGCGCTTGCCCGCGGCGGGGGCGAAGGTCGCGTCCACGCTGATCGCGGGATCGACGTAGGCGGTGAGGACGACCTGCAGGTGGCGGCCCACCTGCTGGCCGCGCACCCGTACGGGGTCCCCCACCCGGCCGTCCTTGACGGCCGCCCCGGCCACCGCCCCCGGCGCCGGCGCGGGGGCGTCCTCGTCGGCGCCGCCCGGGGCGCCGTCGTCGACCGGGACGGCCGGGGCGGCGGCGGGCGCGAGGGCGGCCCCCTCGTGGGCGCTCTGGCAGGCGGTGGAACCGAACAGCAGGAGCGGGAGGAGGGCGAGGGCGAGGACAGGGGCTGACTGGCGCATGCGGGATCCCTTCGGGGATGTATTTCGGCCAGTCTCACGCGCCCGAGCGGGCAATTGCACACACCGACACGATTCGACGGAGCCGGATACCGCCGGGTGACCTGCACAATTCGTTCCGGCGGAATCCCCCGCCCGCATCCACCTGGAGGAAACGATGGTCCTGCCCGTATCCCGAATCGCCGTGGCGGCGCTGTCCGCACTGGCCGCCACCGCCGCCTGCGCCGTGCCCGCGAGCGCCGATTCGCGCGCCAATGCGATTTTCGTGAAGGACCACGCACGGGTCTCCCACGACGGCCGCGTCACCCTTTCCGGGGCCTACCGCTGTGAACCCGGGTCACCCGAGGGAGTGCAGATCCAGACCGCCGTCCGCCAGGACGGCAACCGGCTCGGCATGAACGCGGGCGACGCGGTCTGCGACGGCGAGGTCCACGAGTGGGCCGTCAGCGGCGCGATCGGCGTCGACCCCGGGTTCCACACCGGCGACGCCGAGGCCGAGGCCACGCTGACCGTCGCCCGCCTGCACGGGGCCTACCTGGTGCCGCGCGCGATCTCCCAGAGCACCCTGGCCGAGCACCACGGGCACGTCACCCTCGACCGCAACTGACCACCCGCCGACCCCGCACCCGCGGGCCGATCCGCCCGGTAGCCGCCGCTACCGGCAGTCCGGCGCCGCGCCGGTCATCGACATGAAGGCCACCGACCGGCACGCCGGCGCCGCGTGCGCGCGGCCCGCCGTCCAGTCCAGCAGCCTCGGCACACCCGCCGCGATCACCGCGAGCACCAGCGTCGCCAGCAGTACGAGCCCCCACGGCCGCATCCTTTCCATGACCGGATCATCACCCCGGCCGCGATCCGCCACAACTCGACGTGACCCCGCGTTCACCCCGGGTCACCAGGGGCGTCGAACTCGCACCACACGGCCTTGCCGTCGCCCCGGGACTCCACGCCCCAGTGCGTGGCCAGCGCGTCGACGAGCAGCAGCCCGCGCCCCGTGGTCGCCGCCTCCCCCGGCGTCCGCCGGCGCGGCCAGACGCTGGAGCGGTCCTTGACCCACAGCCGGATCCGCCGCACCGGCTCCGGCAGCACCTCCATCGTCAGCACCGCACCCCCGTCGGTGTGCAGCAGGGCGTTGACCAGCAGCTCCCCCGCCGCGAGCTCCACGTCGTCGGCGAGGGCCGGCACCCCCCAGTCGCGCAGCGCCTGACGCAGCGCGTAACGGGCCTCGGAGAGCCCCTCCGGGTCCGCCTGGTGGACGTACTGGTGGATCCGCGGCGCCCGGTGCGTCCCCGGGTCCGGGGCCCGGCGCAGCACCAGCAGGGCCACGTCGTCGCCCGAGCCCCAGCGCTCCCACAGCCGGTCCAACAGGTGGTCGGCGAGCGCCCCCGACTCCTGGGGGCCGGTGCGCACCGCGTGCGCGAGCGCGTCCATCCCGGTGGTGATCGCCGCGCCGGGCTCCTCCACCAGGCCGTCGGTGCACAGCACGAGGGTCTCGCCGGGGACCAGGTCGAGGCGGGTCTCGGGGAAGTCCTCCTGCTCGAAGACGGAGGCCAGGCCCAGCGGCAGGCCCCCGCGCAGGTTGGGCCAGCCGGTCCGCCCGTCGGTGTGCCGGATCAGCGGGCCCAGGTGGCCGGCGCGGACCGCCCGTACGCCTCCGGTCTCCAGGTCGACCTGGGCGTAGGTGCAGGTGGCGAAGCGTTCGGTGTCCAGTTCGGCCAGGAAGCGCGAGGCCCGGGCGAGGACCGTGGAGGGCGGGTGGCCCTCCCCCGCGTACGCCCGCAGGGCGATCCGCAGCTGGCCCATGATGGCCGCGGCGTGCGTGTCGTGGCCCTGGACGTCGCCGACGACGATGCCGACCCGGTCCCGGGGCAGCGCGATCACGTCGTACCAGTCCCCGCCGACCTCGCGACCGCTCCAGGCGGAGTGGTAGCGGACCGCGATCTCGCCGCCGCTGATCTCGGGGATCCGCCGGGGCAGCATGGCGGCCTGGAGTCCGGTGGCGAACTCGCGCTCCTGGTCGAACAGGAGCGCGCGCTGGAGCGACTGGGCGACGATGCCCGCCAGGCCCAGGGAGAGGTTCCGCTCCTCGGGGCTGAAGTCACCGCGCCGCCGGTAGAAGAGCACGAGCCCGCCGATCGCCTTGGCCTGTGCGATCAGCGGGAGGTAGGCGGCGGCCTTGAACTGGATCCGGCCGAGGTAGGGCGCGAAGAGCGGGAACTCGGGCGCCAGATCGTCCAGGTCGGTCACGAAGCGCGCCTTGCGGGTGAGGACCGTCTGCGAGAGGGGCAGCGATCCGTCCAACCGGGTGAACCTGCGCTCGCTGAGGATCTCCAGCGACTCCCCGCTCAGCGCGATGATCTTCATGGCGCCGTTCTCGACGAGGCCGAGCGCCAGGCCGTCCGCGCCGAGCCGCTCCAGCGCGCCCGCGCCGGTCAGGGTGGCGGTGACGTCGTCGACCGTGACCGCCCGCGACAGCGCCTCCGTGGTGCGCTGGACGATCGTGGCCTGTTTGGCCCGCGCCGACTCCAGCCGGCGCAGCAGCGTGGCGTGGGCCAGCTCGGCGGTCGCGTCCCGGACGATCCCGACGATCCGCCGGGGGCGTCCGTCCGGGTCGCGCAGCACCCGGCCCTGCGTGTGGGTCCACTGGTCGCGGCCGTCGCGCCGCTGCACCGTGAAGTACGAGCCGTACGTCTCCCCGCCGCCGTCCAGGGCCGCCAGGACCGCGTCCGCCAGCCGGGCACTGTCATCGGCCGGGATCCGGACGCCCAGGCCCTCCGGAGTGTTGTCGAACTCCTCCGGCTCCAGGTCGAAGACGCCCATCCCGGCCGGGTCCAGCTCCAGGGTCCCGGCTCCCAGGTCCCACTCGAAGCTGCCCATGCCGTTCAGCGCGAGCCGGTCCGAGGCGCTGATCCCGCCCGGTTCCGGTGCGTCGTGCTCCGCCGCTGCCACGCGTCACACCACCTATCGGCCGGGCCAGCACGGCTGGGAGATCAGCCTCTCCCACTCTTCGTCAGGATGCCCCGGAAGGGTGCGCCCGGCCTCCCGCCAGCGTTTGACGAGGGAGAGGTAGATCGTCGGCTGGTCGGGGTGCGGGGCCTGCGGGGGCCCGCCGCGACGGGGCCCCGCGGACTGTTCCGCGCGGCTCGCGGGAATGCGCACCCAGCCCCGACCCTGTGCTCTCTCCGGGCTCATCGCGGACCCCTTCTCACACCGGATAGGTCTTCTGGCGCCCGGCGCCCTGGCCCCGGAGGGCTCCTTCGCCGCCACCGGAGCCCGGCGGCCGGCCCTGGGCGCGCAGGCGCTTGTGGACTCCTGTCACCAGTCTCCCCGCCGTGAAGCCCGCGCCGTGCACGAATCGCATGGAAGGGCCGAATGAGGGAGCCGTGAGCAGCCCCGCGAAGAAGAGGCCCGGCCACGAGGACTCGAAGTGGGGGCCGAGCGCCGGCGTGCCCGCCTCCCCGACCGTGTCCACCGCCGTGCGCAGCCCCGCGTCCAGCAGTCCCAGCCGCCCCAGGCCCGGGCGGAAGCCGGTCGCGGCGATCACGTGGGCGACGTCCAGGACCACCGACTCGCCTGCGGCGGTGGTCAGCCCCAGCCGGGTGCGGGCCCCGACCGGCACTGCCCGGTGCAGGGCGTGCCCCATCAGGGCGGGCACCTGCCGCTCGAAGCGGTCCCGCAGCCACCAGGCCCCGGCCGGGCCCAGCTCGGTGGCCGCGATCCGCTCCCGGACCCGGGCGGGCAGCCGGCGCACCGCCCAGGGCAGCTCCGACCAGGCCCAGCTGCGCCAGCCCGTGCCGAGGCCGCTGTGCGGGTCGCGCAGGGCGCGCGGCAGCGGGCGCAGGAGCGGCTGCGGCAGGGTGTTCCAGTTCAGCCGGGCGCGCCGGGCGACCAGGCAGGGCCGGGCCCCGGCCTCGGCGAGGAGGGCCGCGGTCTCCAGCGCGGCCTGGCCCGCGCCGAGGACCGCGACCTCCTGGCCGGCGAACCGGCTCAGGTCGCGGTGGTCGCTGCTGTGCGAGTAGTGGGTCGGCGGCAGCTCGCGCAGCGCGGTCGGGTGGTTCACGAAGGGCATGACGCCCACCGCGAGGGCGACGGTCCGGGCCAGCAGCGGCTCGCCCTGCGCCGTGGTGATCCGGAATCCGCTGCCCTGCGGGGTGACGTCGGTGACCGTCACCTCCTCGACGGGCGGCGCCGCCTGCCGGGCGAACCAGAGCCCGTACTCGCTGAACGTCCCGATCGGCAGCGGAGTGCCGTGCTCCGCCGTCGTGCCGCGGGTGGCGCAGTAGTCGGCCAGGGTGTAGCGCCCGTCCGGGGCGGACAGGTTCGAGGACCAGGGCTCCGACTTGAGGTACATGCCGTCGGGCATGTGATCCCGCCAGGAGGCCATCGGGCGGCCGAGCACCCGTACGTCGAGCCCGGCCGCGGCCGCGTGGGCGGCGACCGACAGCCCGTACGGGCCCGCGCCGACCACCACGAGATCCTCCATGCGCGTCACGGCTGTCCCTCCAGTCTCTTACCGGTGTCATGCGTCGTGTGGGCGGCCGGCCCCGGGGTCCCGGGATAGATGTAGGTGGCGGAGGGAGTGGTGGGGAAGGGGGGGGGGGCGGGGGTGTTCGTGTGGGGTTTTCTTTTGTTTTTTTTTTTTTGGGGTGGCCCTCCCCACCCCCCCGGAGAGTTTTTTTTT
>NZ_JBVHUE010000004.1:224344-341683 GCF_055565515.1 Streptomyces sp. NPDC028419
CCTGGACGGTCACCTGCCCCTGACGCGCTGCGGCCCGGGCCACCCCCGCCCCACCCCTCCTCCCCCCCCCCTCCCCCCCCCCCCCCTCCCCCCCCCCCCCCCCCCCCCGGGGGGCGGGGCGGGGGACGGCGCCGGGGCGGGGCCCCGGGTCGTCACCGGATCATCCGGTCACCGCGTCACCAACCCGTCGGGCTCGGCCGTTTCGGCCGTTTCCGTCGTTTCGGCCGTTCCGCTCCGCTCCGCGGCGCCCGGGGGTGCGCCCGGGGCCCGCGCGTCGGGCGGGGCGGCGCGTTCGGGCCCGCCGCGCTGGCGGGGCGCGCGGGCCGCGGCGCGCGCCGTGCGCCGCCCGCGCGCGGGGACACCGCTCAGCGTGTTCCACGCCCCGCGCGCCCCCTTGCCGGCGCCGCGCCCCAGGAAGGCCGCGATCATCGCGAGGAAGGGCAGGACGTCGTCGGCAGCGAACCAGGCCAGCTCGACCCGCCCCCGCTCGACGGCCGGCGCGGCCCGCACCGGCCCGGGCCGAGCGACCCCACCGGCCCGGCCGGACCGCCCCGCCGCCCCGGGCGCGGTCTCCTGCGCCGGGATCGTCGCGGCCGCGGCGGCCGGAGCGGGGGTCGGAGCCGGGGCCTGGACCGGAGCCGGAGCCGGCGGCACGGCCGGAACCGCCGCGGCCACCGCGGCGGCCGACCGCCGCTGCGGCAGCGGCCCCCGCAGCCCCGCCAGCAGCGCGTAGTTCTCCGCGACGAAGACCCGCCCCGGACCGCCCACCGGCTCCGGTACCCGTTGCCCCGTCAGATCCAGGTAGAGCGCCTGTACGACGTCCAGCCCGGCCCCGTCGGTGAAGAGCCGGAACTGCGCGCCGGGCCGGGGGTTGAAGTCGACCAGCCGGAAGCACCCCCGCTCGTCCCGCCGGAAGTCCAGGTCGAGGATCCCCTGGTAGCCGAGCCGCCGCGCGAGCCGCAGCCCCGCCTCCTCCACCGCCGGGTCGGGCAGCCAACGGCCCATCGCCGTGAGCCCCGTACGCACCGGCCACGACAGCTCCTTGCGCCCCGAGCCGACGAGCAGCGGGTGCCCGTCCCGGGTGAAGCAGCCGTGGAAGAACCAGTCCGTGTCGGGCCCGGCGGGCAGGAACCGCTGGAGCAGCAGCGGGCTGCCGGCCGCCGCGGACCGCTCGTACAGCCGGCGCGCCTCGGCCGCGGTGTGCACCAGCGTGGTGCTGCGCAGGCCGTCGCCCGCCGGCAGCAGCCAGGGGCGGCTCCACTTGGCGACCACCGGCAGTCCGAGCCGCCAGGCGGCCTCGGCCGCCTCGGCCCCGCTCGCCGGGATCACCGTCTCCGGGTGCGGGATCTCCCAGCGCGCGCAGAGCCGCGAGAGCTCCGCCTTGTCGGCCACCCGGGCCGGCAGGCCGTCGGGCTGATGGGGGATCCGGAAGCGGTCCTGGAGCATCGGCGCGATCCGTGACACCGCGATGGCGCTCAGGTCGTCCATGGCGATGAGCACCGCGGGACGGCCGATCCGCTCCGCGACACCGGTCAGGCACTCCAGCAGTTCCTCGGGGCGTTCGGGGTCGAGCCCGCCGGACGGACCGGGGTGCACCGCGCGCAAGTAGCGCGAGCGACCCATGGGACCTCCCCCGGTCTCGACGACGGCATGGACCTCCACGCCCCTGCGCCCAAGGGATCTGACGGCGCCGAGGGTTCCGTGGTGGAACGGATTCCGGTCGAGTCTGAGCAGAACAGCGGGCACATGGCTGGCGAACGCGTGCATGGAAACGGTGTCTTTCACCTAGTCGGACCAAGCGGAGAGAGTGCGCAGCTGCGAATGGCCTACGCTGCGGCCACCGGACAGGCCATTCGTCAGATGTGATGCCTAACGTCTTTGGTAAGCACACCGATTCGGGGAAGCTCGGGAGACGCCATGTCCAGACCACACCGCAGATTGGTGAGCACCTGCGTCGGTACGGTCACGGCCGGACTGCTCGCCACCGGCGCCGCGCTCGCGGCACCCGAGAAGGACGACGACAGGGCCGGCTCCGACAGCGCGATGGGCGCCTATCTCGACTACGGCCCGTCGGGCGTGGCGCGGATCCCGTTCCTGTCGCGCTGGCTGGGCGGCAGGGAGATCCGGGTCGGGCACACCTACCTGCCCGGCGACCGGTGGTCCAACATCGAGGGCACCGACTTCCTGGAGGACTGGGCCGCCTGGCGCCGGGCCGAGAAGGACCGGATGTTCGTCCTCAACGTGCCCATGCAGGAGCGCAACGAGGGCCGGATCCCGGACTACCAAGTGGCCCGGCTGATCCGCGCGGGCGCGGACGGCGACTTCGACGGGCACTTCAAGAAGCTCGCCGAGCGGCTCGTGTCCCTCGGCGTGCCGGACACGGTCGTCGTGCTCGGCTGGGAGATGAACGGCACCACCTACACCCACCGCTGCGGGCCCGACCCGGAGCGCTGGAAGGCGTACTGGAAGCGCATCGTGACCGCGATGCGCTCGGTGCCCGGCCAGGAGTTCCAGTTCGACTTCGCGCCGAACCGCGGCACGGACGCCATCGGCTGGACCAAGTGCTACCCCGGTGACGACGTCGTCGACATCATCGGGATGGACTCCTACGACCAGGGGCCCGGCGTCACCTTCGACGACCAGGTCAGCCAGCCGTACGGGCTCCAGCAGCACGTCGACTTCGCGAGGGCACACGGCAAACGGATCTCCTACCCGGAGTGGGGGCTCTTCCGGCGCGGGGACAATCCGGAGTACGTGCGGCGCATGCTGCGGTGGATCGAGGAGCAGAAGCCGATCTACCACACCATCACGGACTACTGCCCGCACGGCGTGTGGCAGTGCAAGCAGAACCCGCGCTCCTCGCGGGTGTTCCGCGACGCGCTGACCACCCGGCCGAACCCGCTGCCGACGCCCGTGATCCCGACGCCGGTCATCCCGACGCCCGTGATCCCGACCCCGGTCATCCCGACCCCGGTCGTGCCCACGCCGGCCGTCCCGACCCCGCAGCTGCCCACACCCAGCCACGAAGCCCCGAGCCCGGCCGTGCCCTCGCCCGAGGTCCCGCCCGTCCTCCCGTCGCCGGTCGTCCCGTCGCCCGTCGTCCCGTCGCCGGTCGTTCCCTCGCCCGTGGTCCCGTCGCCCGAGGTCCCGTCGCCCGAGGCGCCCAGCCCCTTCCCGGAGCCGTCGCCCCTGGTCCCTTCGCCGGTCGCGCCCAGCCCCGAGGCCCCGAGCCCGGTCGCACCGAGCCCGGTCGCACCCAGCCCGGAGGCCCCGAGCCCGATCGCGCCCAGCCCGGTCGCACCCAGCCCCGAGGTCCCGAGCCCGGTCGCGCCCAGCCCGGTCGCACCCAGCCCCGAGGCCCCGGTCGTGGTCCCGCTGCCGCAGTCGCCGTCCCCGGCCGTGCCGCTGCCCGAGGCGCCCTCGCCCGCGCCGGTGCCCTCGCCGGTCACACCCCCGGTGGCCCCCAAGCCGCCGGCCGCCCCGAAGGAGTGGTGCGTCCCGATCAACTTCGGCGAGTGGCTGTCCAAGCTGGTCGGCAAACAGTCGGTCTGCGTCAAGATCGACCTGGGCGAGGACAGCAACTGGTGGCCGTTCTAGCCGCGGCCGCGGCCACGGCGAGGGGACCGGCGTCACCGGACGCGTAGTTCGTTCAGCCGCGCCCGCCAGTCCCGGGCCGCCGGCAGGGACTCGCGCAGCGCCTCCACCGCCCGCCCGCGCCCCGTCAGCTGCGACTCGTGCAGTCGCAGCAGGGGCGCGAGCGCGGCCGTGGCCAGCAAGAACCGCTGGTTGACCACGACTTCGGGGCGCCAGTGGTTCTTGTACGGTTCGGACCCGCGCAGGAAGCTGACCACCGGCCGGCCCTCCGCGAGCGCCCGCCCCGCCTCGTGGCGCAGCAACAGGGTCGCCACGTCCACCTTCTTGTCCCGCAGCCCGGGGTCGGCCCCGTACAGGTAGCCCCCGCTCAGCCCCGCCGACAGCAGCGTGACGTTCGCGGCCACGACCCTGCCCTCCAGCCGGAACTCGGTCAGCCTGCCCTCCCCGCGGCGCACCATCCGCCGGGTGGCCCGGGTCAGGTGCTCGGCGAAGCGGGGCCTGAGGTGCTCGGGGGTGACCCCGCGGCCGCGCCACTGCTTCTCGTGCAGCCGCAGCAAGGTGCGCACCGCGTGCGGCACCTCCTCCTCGGTGACCTCGCGCTCCTCGATGCCCGCCGCGTCGGTCTTGCGGAGCTTGGCGCGCACCCGCTGGGCGCCCGCCTTCGGCATCCGCTTGACCAGCTCGTCGAAGGGCAGCGCGGGCAGCTCCATGCAGGTGGAGTCGGCCAGCTTGGTACGGGCGCCGGACCAGTGCCCGTAGAGCCGCTCGGCCGCGGCGCCGGGCCGCACCTCGCGCAGGTCGACCACCGCGCCGCGGGCGGCCCGGTGCAGGCCGCGCGCGAGCGCGGGGACGACCTCGTCGGCGCACCGGGCGTCGGCCAGGACGTCGAAGTAGTCGGTGATGCCCCCGCCGAGCGGCACGAGCAGCGGCAGCGGCCGGTGGACGAGCATCAGCGCGGCCGCGCCGACGAGCTCGTCCCCGCGCCGGACCAGGAGGACGCGCAGCCGCCCCTCCCGGCCGTAGGACAGCCACCAGGAGTGCAGCCAGGCGTGACTCTGGAAGGGGGTGGCGGTGGGGCAGCTGCGCACGAGCCGGTTCCACGGCTCCTCCAGCGCGGCGAACTGCCGGGGGTCGCGGCACAGCGTCACCGACAGGGCCCCGGTGGAGCCCGCGCTCAACGCACCGGCTCCTTCTCCTTCGCGGAGGCGGTGGCGTCGGCGGCCTCGCCCTGGGCGGGCAGCGAGGTCACGTAGCCGGACTCGGCGGGTCCGCCGACGGCCGCCGCCTCGTCCGTACGGCGCCTGCGGCCGGGCTTGGCCAGCAGCCACAGCCCGCCGATCAGCCCGCCCGCGCACAGCCCGACGGCTCCGCTGAGCGGGGCGGACGGCGAGGCGGGGTCGCTGGGGGCGACGGCCTGGTTGAAGAGGAGCAGCTGGACGCCGGTGTTCTTCGCGGCCTGGTTGCTGCTCAGCGACAGCGCGTCGGCCACCGCGTTGGCGATGTCGGCGGCGCCGGAGGCGGTCCGCGAGGTGCCGGTGATCGCGATCATCGGGGACTCGGGGGAGGTCTCCGCGCGGACCTGCGCGCGCAGCTGCGCGACGCCGAGGCCCGCGCGCGGCTGGGCGTAGGCGAGGGTGGAGCTGCTGGTGGCGATGCGGGCGTAGGCCTGGGCGAAGCCGAGGGCGGTCGCCGGTTCGGTGGTGTCGTTCGGGACGGCGACGACGTAGCTGGTGGCGGCGTACTCGGGGGCCTTCAGCACCCCGTACGCCCCGCCCGCGGCCAGGCCCAGCACGGCGCATGCGGGCAGCGGCCACCAGAGCGGCAGCGGCCGCAGCCGGCCCGCCACGCGGTGCCCCCGCCGCCCGCGGGGCGCCGGGTCCTTCTCCGGCGTGCGGTCGGACTTCTTGTGGTCGGGGGTCTCGGCCATGTGCGTGCTCACTTCCTCGTCGAGGGGAGTTCGGTTTCCGGTGCCCGCGGTGTGCGGGTCCGGTGGTTCGTGTCGACCGGGTCGCCGGCCCGTGCGGCCGGCTTGGCGGGGGCCGGCAGCCGGGTGGGGCCGAGGGCCCGCGCGTAGACGTGCAGGAGCTGTTCGGCGCTGCGCGCGATGTCGTAGCGGCGGACCACCGGTGGCGGCGGCAGCCGCCGGGCGCCGGCCTCCATGTGGCCGCGCAGGGCCGCGATCAGCTCCTCCTGCCCGGGGCCGATCCGGCGGGCGCCGGGGGCCTGCGTCGCGGGCAGGTCGTCGATCGCCGGGCAGGTGACGTGCAGTACGGGCAGCCCGGCGGCCAGCGCCTCGACCACCGCCAGCCCGAAGGCCTCCTCCCGCGAGGGCGAGACGAAGACGTCCATGGCCGCGAGCAAGGCGGGGATGCCGGGGGTGCGCCCGTCGCCGCTGTCGCCGAGCGGGTCGCGCTCGCCCAGCAGGTGGATGCGGTGCTGGGCGCCGAGTTCGGCGGCGAGCAGCCGCAGCGCGGGCCGTTCGGGCCCGTCGCCGGCGAGCAGCAGGTGCGCGCCAGGGAGCGCCGCCACCGCGCGCACCAGGACGTCGAAGCGCTTGCCCGGTACGAGCCGTCCGACCCCGCCGACCACGAACGCCCGCTCCGGCAGGCCGGTGCGGCCGCGGGTGGCGCGGCGCACCGATGCGTCGAAGCGGAAGCGGACCGCCTCGATCCCGTTCGGTACGACGTGCACGCGGGCCGCGGGGACCCCCCAGCCCTCCAGCCGCGCCGCCACCGTGTCCGAGACGGCGACCGTCGCCGCGCCGAGCTTCTCGCTCGCCAGGTACAGGGCCCGTACCCCGCCCGTGAGCGGGCGGCCCTCGATCTCACCGCTGCCGAGGGAGTGTTCGGTGGCCACCGTCGCCCCGACGCCGGCGATCTTGGCGGCGAGCCGGCCGTACACGCAGGCCCGGTAGAGGTGGGTGTGCACCAGGTCGTACTCGCCGCGCCGGATGAACTTCACCAGGCGCGGCAGGGCCCCCAGGTCGCGGTTGCCGCGCATGCCGAGGTTGACCACGCGGACCCCGTCCGCCCGCAGCCCCTCCGCGACGGGCCCGGGGTTGGTGAGGGTCAGTACGTCGCACCGCATCGGCAGGTGGCGCAGCAGCAGCCGCAGTTGCTGTTCGGCGCCGCCGACGCCGAGCCCGGTGATGATGTGGAGTGCCTTGAGCGTCTTCACCGGAGCACCGCCCGGCGCACTTCGGCGACCTGGTGGCGCAGCCGCTTGATCCGCAGTCGGCCCGCGCCGTCGGCCTGGCTGACGTGGGTGCGGGGCAGGGCGTGCGGGCCGGCGAACGCCCCGGGGTCGATGGCGCACGCGTAGTGGTAGCCGGCCGCCCGGGTCGCCTCGACGACCCGGGCGTCGAGGGATCCGTACGGGTAGCAGAATCCTTCGGGCAGGGTGCCGGTCAGCTCCCGCAGCAGTTCGCGGCTGCCGCGCAGCTCCTGCTGGAGGACGTCGTCGGGTACGTCGGTCAGGTGCTGGTGGAGCAGTCCGTGCGAGCCGATCTCCTGGCCCGCCTCGGCGACCGCGCGGATCCCCTCGGCGCTCAGCAGCGGCTTGCGCGGGCCCAGCGGGTCCCACACGTTGTCCACGCCGAGCCGCCCGGGCAGCACGAACAGGGTGGCGGTGCAGCCGTGCCGCTGGAGCAGCGGCAGGGCCCGGGTGAGGAAGTCGGTGTAGCCGTCGTCGAAGCTCAGGCCGACCAGTCCGGCGGCCCGGCCGTGCGCGCGGGCCCGCAGCAGTTCGCCGACCGAGACCCCGCGCAGGCCGCGCGAGCGCAGCCAGGCGAGCTGGGCCGCCAGGGCGTCGGGGGTGACGGTGATGCCGTAGGGGTCCTCGGCGGGGTCGGTGAACTCGGCCACCGAGTGGTACATGAGGACCCACGGCGAGCCGTGGGCGGCCTTGCGGGCGGGGGCCGTCGCGGCGGTGGGCGCCGTGTCGGTGTCAGCGGACATGACGGAACCTCTGGGTGATCAGGGCGGGCAGGGCGGTGATTTCCAGCGCCCGTATGGCCATGCCGGAGGCCCCGAACATGGCCGGGACCAGCAGCGCGCCGAGCGCGGCGCTGAGCAGGGGGTCGGGGATGAGGGGACCCGCGATCCAGCCGGTGCCACAGGCCGCGGCGGCCGCGACGGCGAGCCGGCCGATGCTGGTGGCGACCCGGCGGACCTGGATCGCGACGATCCGCGAGCCGAGGCCGGTGAGGAGCAGGGCCGCGGTGGTGGAGATGCCCGCGGCGTTGGCGGCGGCGATCCCGTAGGTCCCCCACCAGCCGACCGCGAAGGCCCCGGCGACGATGTTGACGAGGAGTCCGGCGCCCATCGCGAGCGCCGGGAACCAGGTGGGCCGGGCGGTCGAGAAGAAGGGCCGGCTCAGCGCCCCGACGAGGCAGTGGCCGAGGAGTCCGATGCCGTAGACCCGCATGACGGAGGCGGTGGCGAGGGTGTCCTGGTGGGTGAAGGCGCCGCGTTCGAAGAGGACCTGGATGATCTGGGGCGCGTAGCCGATGACGAGCGCGGTGCCCATCAGGACGGCGAGGGAGGCGAGCGCGAGGTCCTGTTCGACGCGGCGGCGGGCCTTCTCGCGCTCGCCGCCGGCCATGGCCTGGGCGACCACGGGGAAGGTGACCGTGCAGATCATCAGCGAGAGCACCATCGGCATCTGCGCGACCTTCTGCGCGTAGTTCAGGTGCGAGATCGCGCCGGGCGGCAGGGAGGCGGCCAGGAACCGCTCGACGAGGACCTGGGACTGGCGGAACACCGCGAAGAAGATGACCGGGGCGATCACGCCGAAGGCGATCAGGGTGGGCCGGTCGCGGCCCTGTTGGCGGCGGCTGGCGCCCTTGGCGCGGGGCGGGCCGAAGCCGACGTGGCGGATGAAGGCGGGCAGTTGGGCGAGGACCATGAGGAAGCCGCCGACGGCGACGCCCGCGGCGGCCGCCCGCACCCCCCACACCGCGTGCAGGGCCAGCATCCCGCCGATGATCCCGATGTTGTAGGCGACGTAGATCGCGGCCGGGGGCACGAAGGAGCGGTGGGCGCGCAGCGCGGCGCTGAAGTAGCCCGCGATGCCGAAGGAGAGGACGGTGAGCGCGGTCAGCCGGGTGCACTGGATGGCGAGTTCGGGGTCCGGCAGCCCGGGGGCGAGCACGGCGACGACGAGCGGCGCGGCGACGACGAGCACGCAGGCCACGGCCGCGAGGAGGACGGCGAGCCGCGGCAGGGTCGCCCCGACCAGCAGCCGTACGGGGTCCTGGGCGCGGGCCTGCTTGCGGGTCAGTCCGGTCCGGGTGGCCGCGCGCCGGGCCAGGGCGTGGCTGAAGGCGGGCACCATGAGCAGGGCCATGGCGTCCTCGATCAGCAGGGTCGAGGCCATCTCCGGGACGGTCCAGGAGATCAGGAAGGCGTCGCTGTCGTGCCCGGCGCCGAAGAGGTGCGCGATGGTCTGGTCCCGGAACAGCCCGAAGACGGCCCCGGCGGCGGTGAGTCCGGCGGTGACGGCCGCGGCCTTGGCGAGGAAGCGCCCGAGCGGGGCCCCCGCGCCGGGGTCGCCGTCGTCCGGCCCGCCCGGGCGCGCGGCGGCTCCGGTGGGCCCGCCGGGCCGGCCCGCCGCGCGGCGCGCGCCCGGTGCGGCGGGGCCGTCCGCCGGCGGCTCGGCCTCCCGTACGGCCGTACGGCGCGCCGCGGGCCGGGTCGGGCCGCCCGCGCGGACGAGACCGGCGGGGGCGAGACCGGCGGGGGCCAGACCGGCGGGGACGTGACCGGGCTGCGGCGGCCGCAGGCCGGTGTTGGGGCCGGTGCCGAGGATGTGCCCGCGGCCCGGGCCGGGTGCCGGGGCGGGGGCCCCGGGAGGCAGTGCCGCCGGCGCCTGGTCCTCCCCCGGGGCGCGGGTTCCGGCGGGAACGTGGGCGGGGCCCGCCCCGGCCACAGGGGCGGGAGCGGGCCTCCGGGCGCCCGTCTCGGGCGTCGTATCGGTCACGCGGCGGCCGCGCGGTCCACGGCGCCGTCAGCGGTCGGGGACGGGAGCGCCCACCACGCGGCCAGGCCGATGATCACTCCGGTGAGGACGGTGGAGGGGCCGCCGATGTCGGCGTACAGGAAGTCGGTCAGCTGCCAGACGAAGAGGCCGACCGCGACGAGCCCGCAGTCCCGGATCCGGCGAGCGGCCGGATCCGGGGCGAGCACCCGCCGTACCCCGGCGACGAGCAGCGCCGCCCAGCCGCCCGCGAGCGCGGTCAGCCCGATCAGCCCCTGCTCGCTGAGGACCAGCAGGTACATGTTGTGCGGGGAGAGCAGCGGCTGGCGGATGAAGCCCTGGCCGGCGCCGGCCGTGTCGCTCCCCGAGGACAGCCCCAGCGAGGAGTGGCTGTCGCGGTTGGCGGGGAAGCCCTTGAGGCCGACCCCGGCGGCCGGGCGCTCGCGCCACATGGATTCGGCGGCGGCCCACATCGTGTAGCGGTCGGTCACCGACTGGTCGGGGGCGCTGGAGACCTGGGTGATGGAGCTGAGCCGCTCGCTGATCATCTCGGAGCCGAAGCCGAGACCACCGACCAGCACCACCGCGGCCGCGCCGAGCGCCACGATCACCTTCAGCGCCCGCCGCACCCCGGCCATCAGCATCACGACGAGCCCGGCGCCGACGGTCGCGATCCACGCGCCGCGGCTGAAGGACAGCCCGAGCGGGACGAGCAGGGCCAGCGCCGAGACGGTGGCCGCGCGCCGGACCCGGTGCGTGAGCGTGGGGGTCAGCGCGGCGGCGGTGGCGATGATCAGCCCGTACGCCACCACGGTGGCCATGCCCATGACGTCGCCGGGGCCGAAGGTGCCCACCGCCCGGATGTCCGCGCCCTGGTAGGAGGCCCCGGTGTGGGTGGCGAACTGGACGACGCCCACCGCGCCCTGGACCAGCGCCAGCGCCACGAAGCACCCCCCGGCGAGCCGGAACTCCCGCGCGTCGCGCAGCAACAGCACCACGGCGGCCGGGACCAGCACGAACACCTGGAGGTAGCGCACGAAGCCGGGCAGCGCCGCGTAGGGATCGGCGGCGGTCACCGTGGCGACGGCCAGCCCGGCGGCGGGCAGCCCGAGCAGGAAGGCGCCGAGCGCGCTCAGCCGGCGGGTCTGCCCGCGCAGGGCCTGCACCGCGCAGCACAGCACCAGCAGCAGCGAGGCCGCGTCGGCCGGGGTGACCTTGCCGGAGGCGGTCGCGTCCCCCGCGGGCAGCGGGGCGCACAGCAGCAGGACGGTCGCGGCGAGCGGCAGCAGCGGCCAGTGCCGGCGCAGGGCGCCGGGGAGGTCGAAGCGGATCGGGGGTGAGGCGTGGGCGGTGCTCATGCTCAGCTGCCTCCCAGCCGGAAGCGGAAGAAGGAGGCCGCGGTGCGGGCCAGGATCCACAGGTCCTGCCAGAGCGACCAGGTGTCGATGTAGTGGTTGTCGAAGCGGGCCCGGTCCTCGATGGAGGTGTCCCCGCGCAGCCCGTTGATCTGGGCCAGGCCGGTGATGCCGACGGGCATCCGGTGGCGGGCCTCGTAACCGGGGTGGACGCTGGCGAACTTGGCGACGAAGAAGGGCCGTTCCGGTCGGGGCCCGACCAGGCTCATGTCACCGCGCAGCACGTTCCACAGCTGGGGCAGCTCGTCGAGCGAGGACTTGCGCAGGAAGGAGCCGACGGGCCCCATCCGGTTGTCGTTGGCGACGGTCCAGCGGGTGGCGGACTCGTGTTCGTCGGCCGGACGCAGGGTGCGGAACTTGAGCAGGGTGAAGGGGCGCCCGTACAGGCCCACGCGCTCCTGACGGAAGATCACCCCCGGTCCGTCGCTGAGCCGTACGGCCAGCGCGCACACGCCCATGACGGGCGCCGCGGCGCAGAGCGCGAGGGCGGCGAGGGCGGAGTCGATGATCCGCTTGCCGAGGCGCTCCAGCGTGCGGGCCGGACGCGGCAGCATCGGCTGTACGGCGTACCCCCACAGGTGGTCCGCGGGCTGCGCCACCCGCATGCCGGTGACCTTGGCGGTGCCGGCCGGGTCGGCGAGCCACAGGCGGCAGCCGTGGTCGTGGAAGAGCCGCACCAGCGAGGCGGTGCGCTCGTCGGCCTCCGGCGGGCGGGTGAAGACCGCGTGGCGCACGGAGTTCTGGATGACCGCGCGCCGGATGTCCTCGTGGGTGGCCAGCAGGGGCAGGCCGGATCCGGTGACGTCGTCGGCGCCGCCGGCGGTGTCGGCCAGCCCCACCGGGCGCAGCCCGTACTCGGGGCGCCCCTGCAGGGCGGCGGCCACTGCGCCCGCTCCCGCGCCGGGTCCGACGACCAGGGCCGAGCGGGGGGCGCGTACGGCCGTGCGCCGGCGGATCTGGTTGACCAGCCCGCGCCCCGCGCAGGCGAGGAGGAAGTGCAGGCAGACGCAGGCGAGCAGGAGGTTCCAGCCGAGGGCCCGCTGCGGCGCGACGGCGGCCACCACGGCGGCGACCCCGCACCACAGCACCGCGGCCCGGCCGGCCAGCGTGGGCAGTTCGAGCAGCGCCGAGGGGGCCAGCCGGGGCCGGTAGAGCCCGGCCTGGGCGTGCAGCGCGGCCGTGAGGAGGGCGATCGGGGCGGCCGCCTGCCCGGGCAGGCCCAGCCCGGGCAGGGCGGTCGTGGTGAGCACCGCGGCCAGCGCGTCGACGGTCAGCAGCGGGCCGATCCCGTCGCGGCGGCGGACCCGCTGCGGGCGCAGGACGGGCCGGGCCTGTTCGACCTTGGGGCCGCGGGGCGGGTGGATGGCGGCCGTGGAGCGCCGGACCGCGGTGGTGCCCGCGGGCCCCGTACCGCTCTGCCCGGTGGGCCGGGCGTGTGCGCTGTCCATCGTCATCGGCTGATGCGCTCCTGGTTCAAGGGCCGGGGCCTGCCCAGCAGTTCGTGGTACAGGCCGGTGACCGCGTCCGTGGTCCGCCGCACGTCGAACTCGGTCCGCGCGTGCTGCTGCGCCCGCTCGCCCAACTCGGCGAGCAGCCGCGGTTCTGCCAGCAACCGAGCGAGCGCCTTCGCCAGCGCCGTCGGGTCCTCCGGCGGCACCAGGCACGAGCCGCCCTGGCCTGGCGGCAGGCTCTCCCGGGCGCCGCTCACGTCGGAGACCAGGACCGGGCGACCACAGGCCATGGCTTCGAGCGGGGCGAGCGCCATCCCTTCCCACCGCGACGGAAGTACAACGAGATCGGCGGCCCGAAGCCACGGTCGGATGTCCGCGGCGGCTCCGGCGAAGTGCACACCGGGGGGTGCGGTCCGGCGCAGCCGTTCGGTGTCGGGGCCGTCGCCGACCAGGACCAGGCGCGCCCCCGCGACCGTGCCGCGCAGCTCGGGCCAGGCACGCAGCAGCACGTCCTGGCCCTTCTGCTGGCAGATCCTGCCGACGCAGACGGCGAGCGGTCCCTCGTCCGCGAAGCCGGCGGGCAGCGGGAGCCCCGCGCGGGCCTCCTTCTTGTCCCGGTCCTGGGAGGCGCGGTCGGCGCCGCCCCGGCCGCCGGGGCGGAAGTGGTCGAGGTCCACGCCGTTGCGGATCACGGACCAGCGCGCGGTGATGCCCGCCGACTCGCCCGCGCGCCGTTCGGCCTCGCTGACGCAGAGCACCCGGTCGGCCCACCGGGCACCGAAGCGCTCCCAGCGCAGGGCGAGCGCTCCGGTGGTTCCGCCGGCCGCGTCGAAGGACCAGGCGTGCGGCTGGAAGACGGTGGGCAGCGCGCCGCGCACGGCGAGCCGCCCGGCCAGTCCCGCCTTGGCGCTGTGCGCGTGCAGCAGGTCGGGGCGGGCCCGGCGGACCAGCCGGGCAGCGCCCGCGACCTCGGCGGCGAGCCCGGGGCCGGGCGAGCGCCCGGCCCGCCAGGCGAGCACCTCGGCCCCGGCTTCCCGGGCGCCGTCGGCGAGCTGTCCGCCGTCGGGGCAGCCGACGACGACGCGCAGTCCCGTGGCGGTCTGGGCGCGGACGAGGTCGATGACGACGCGTGCGACACCGCCCTCCACGGGCTGGACGAGATGGAAGACGGTCACATGTTCTGACACATGCTCCGGCAGTTTTTCTGACGGCACGTGGAGCGGTCTCCTGCGATCAGCGGCGCGCGTCTGTCTGAACGAAGAGCACACCGAGGAAATGGCCCTGGCTTTCGCCCGTGAACCTGAAGGTCAGATTGCGGGCACCACCGGACAGGGCGGGACTCAGGTCGAACACGTCCGCGTCATATCCGAGATTATTCATATTTTCAGGCTGTCGTACTGACGCTGAATGCCCGAAATCGGTGATGGTCGAATTCATCACGTCGTTGAACGGGTTCTCTCCGTCACTCAGGTTCAACCGCCGGCCGCTGTCCGCGGTCACTGTGAGCGAGTCCCCGAGGACCCCGCGGTCCCCGTCGTAACCGACCACCCCGACCTTGCCCGTCGCTCCGACGGGCGCGTCCAGGCCGGCGACCTCCACGGTCTCGGCGGCCTGCGCGCCGGCCCCGGCCCGCAGCTCCTCGAAGCCGTCCCACACCGCGACCCGACGCAGCGGCTCCTGCGGCTGCTCGTAGGCCGCGACCAGCGTCCAGCCGCCCCACGCGCCCACCGGGGAGTTCCCCATGGCGATGTTCAGCTGGGCCACCGTCCACATCCCGGCGCCCCCCTTGCGGATCATCGGGGTGACGTCGGCCGACGCCTGGTAGGCGTCGCTGCCCGCGTCGGAACGGTGCCCGATCACGGTGTCCGCCAGCACTTCCTTGTACGCGCCGCCCGGTTCGGCGACGAGCACCCGACCGCTGTCCTCCGGCGGCTTCTGCTCCCCCACGCGCAGGTTCCCGCCCCAGTACAGGCGGGCGTACGCGACCTTCGCCCCCTTGGGGATCTTCAGCTCGGCACGGGTGGAGTTGTAGGTGTCGGGGTCCTTGTCGACCTCGCTGTAGAACATCTCGAAGTCGCCGTTCACCCCGGCGGCGCCGCGCTTGACGTCCTCGCACGACTCGGCCTGCGAGGACTCCTCCTGGCGGCAGCCGATGCCGGCGTTGGAGGCCCGCACGAGGCCGCCGTGCAGCGCGGCCTGATAACGCTGGGTGAAGGGGATACGGGCCTTTTCCCGTTGCGTCGGAGCCTTCGGGGGCGAGCCCGCGGCACCTGCCGCAGAAACGTTCACCGAAAGTGCGAGGCAGGACAGCAGGGCGAGCGCACCGAGGATTCTGCGGGAGGAACCCATGACCCTGTCTCCATTTTCGATCAAGGGGACAAAACAGGACTGAACTTTGTCAGAAATCAAGCTGGAAATCACGCCGGACTCGCGCGTACGGCCTTTCGGGCGATACCACGCACCCTCCCGGATGGCACGTCGTTATGCGGGTGCACCATTGTTCGAACCGAAAGGGATAACGGAGATGAAGAAGAGGCTGATGCGCGGCACCACGCTGGCGGTCGCGGGCGCAGCGATGCTGATGGGCGGCGCGGGCCTCGCCTCCGCGCACGGCGGCGACGGCGCCTCCGCCCACGGCGTGGCCGCGGGCTCTCCGGGCGTGCTCAGCGGCAACATGCTCCAGGTCCCCGTCGACGTTCCGATCAACGTCTGCGGCAACACCGTGAACCTGGTCGGCCTGCTGAACCCGGCTTTCGGCGCCACCTGTGTGAACGCCTGACCGTCAACCGTGCCGCCCGAAACGTCGGCATCCGAGTGAAGCCACGCAACCCCCACCGGGGCGGGGCCGTTGTTCCGGGTGCTCCTGTACCGGGCAATCTTGCAGAAAAGGGACGATTGTGATCAAGAAGATGATGGCCACCGCGGCTGTTGCCGCCTCCGTCGTGGGCATGGGTGCGGCCATGGCCCCGCAGGCGATGGCTATCGGGAACGACAACGGCGTCAACACCACCAACGGCAACAACTCGGCGCAGATCTACGGCAACCAGGCCACCTACGGCAACATGAGCCCGCAGATGGCCCTGGTCCAGGGTTCGCTCAACAAGCCCTGCATCGCCCTGCCGGCCAAGGCCAACGTGCAGTCGGTGCTGGCCCTGGTGAACGTCGGCGTCCAGGACATCCCGGTCCTGTCCAACCCGATGAACCAGCAGTGCACCGAGAACTCCACCCAGGCCAAGGGCGACGAGCCGCTCTCGCACATCCTGGACAACATCCCGGTCCTCTCGGGCAACGTCTCCAGCGGCAGCTGATCGCAGGACGCACAGTCGGGGCCGCCGCACCTTCGGGTCGCGGCGGCCCCGCCTTGTATCCGGAGCGGCGGGAATGCGCGACTTATCCTGCGCATTCTCGCCGCTCCGGAACACCACCGGCATCGGGGTGAATTCGATCCGGCCACGGGGACCGCACCGACTTTCCCGGATCCCGCGGTTTCTTTTCCCTGGACCACTCGTTGTTATTCATGCAGTGGATACGCCTCTGCGGGAAAGGATCGAAATTCTCATGACGTACAAGAAGGCAATCGTGCTGGCCGCCGGCGTTCTGATGGCCGTCGGTGCCGCCGCCCCCGCCATGGCGGACGCGAACGCCG
Source organism: Streptomyces sp. NPDC028419 (assembly GCF_055565515.1). Taxonomy (NCBI): domain Bacteria; kingdom Bacillati; phylum Actinomycetota; class Actinomycetes; order Kitasatosporales; family Streptomycetaceae; genus Streptomyces; species Streptomyces sp. NPDC028419. Next base: position 240,427 of record NZ_JBVHUE010000004.1, read on the forward strand.
ATGGCAAGGCCGTCGGTTCCCCCGGCGTCCTGTCCGGCAACCTGCTCCAGGTGCCGGTCCACGTCCCGGTCAACGTCTGCGGCAACACCGTGAACCTGATCGCGCTGCTCAACCCGGCCTTCGGCACCACCTGCGTCAACGCCTGACGAAGCGCTTGAGCCCGCAAGGGCAGACCTCCTCGGGGTGGCCTCGGAGTGCACGGCGGTGCACTCCGAGGCCACCTTCGATTCAGCACCGGCGGCCCCGCCGGTAGACAGGGAAGGACCCATGCGACAGGTACTGAGCCGAAAGGTACTGGGCAAGGGGGTGCTCACGGCCGCGGCCGCGTCGAGCCTGCTGTCGATCGCGACCGGTGCGGCCTACGCACACACCGGAGCGGGCGCCGAGGCCGCGCACTCGCCGGGCGTGCTCGCCGGGAACAGCGTCTCGGTACCGATCACGTTCTCGCCGAACGTCTGCGGCAACAGCGTGGACGCCGGAGCCGGGCTGAACCCGGCCATGGGCGGCACCTGCGTGACCACCGACGGCGGCGGCCACGCCGACCACTCCGACCGCGCCGCGTACGAGCGCTACCTGAGCCCGGAGCAGGCGGCGGCCTTCGAGCGCTACCTCGACGAGCGCGAGCACGCCACCGGGCGCGAGCCCGAGCGCGAGCCCGAGCGGCATGACGAGCGCGCGGGCAGCGGCCGGCACCGGATGCCGGACCAGCGCGGCCAGGAGCACGGGCAGGACCGCCACGAGGGCGCCCACCAGGGCGGCTACGGCAACGGCCCCGACGACGAGGACTGCGACGAGCACCCCCGGGCCACCCCGCCCCCGGCGGCCCACCACGCACCCCCCGCGCCCCGTCCCGCGCACGCCAAGCCGAAGCCGGCCCCCGCCCACCACGCGGCGCCCGCACCGAAGCCGAAGCCCGCGCCGGCCCACCACGCGGCCCCGGCGCCGAAGCCCGCCCCGCGGCCCGCGCCCGCCGTTCCGGAGTCCCCCGAGCCCCGGCCGCAGCAGCACGGCAGCCAGTTCGGCGAGCACCCGGCGGCTCCCGCCCCGGCCCCCGCTCCCCAGGCGGCTCCGCTCCCGGCGCCCGCGCCCGCGGCCGTACCCGCTCCGGCCCCGGCCCCCGCCGCCGCGCCGCTGCCCGCGCCCGAGGCCGTACGCCCGCCCGCCCCGGCCGCACCGGCACCGGTCGTCCCGGCCGCCCCCGCGGCGGACCAGCCCCCGGCCGCTCCCGCGGGTGACGCCCCGATCCACCTGCTGCCGGCGCCGGTGCCCGCCCCGGCCCCCGAGCGTCCCGCGGTCACCCTGCCGGCCCCCGCCCCGCAGACCCCGGCCCGCGCCCCCCTGGGAGCGCCGATGCTGGCCGAGACGGGAGCGGGTCAGCCCGCGGCGGCCGCGGCCCTCGCCGCCGCCCTGCTGCTCGGCGGTTCGATCCTTTACCGGAGGTCCCGCGTCTCTTGACCCGGAGCGGTCCGGGACGGAGCGGTAATCGGAAAAGATTCGAAAGACATCGACCGGAGAATCCATCATCGGATTCTCCGGTCGATTTCGTTCGCCCCGCGTTCGAGGAACTTACGGACAGTTCGGGCGACAGAGTTTCCGCAGCCCGAAGGAATCGTTACCCAGGGCGAAAGTGACGCGACGGTCGTCACTGGAAAAGGATTTCGATAATGAAGTACACGAAGGTCGCCGCTGTGATCGCCGGCTCCGTCGCCGCCCTCGGCGCCGCGACCCCCGCCTTCGCCGCCGAGGCCGGCGCGATGCCCCCCATGAGCCTCACGGGCGGGGTCACGGAGGTCCTCAACGCGGCCGCCCCCGTCTCCGCCTCGCTCCCCCAGACGGTGGGCAACGGGCTGGCCGAGCAGGGCGACACGGTGGGCAAGGTGGTGGGCACCGCGCAGAAGGTGAACCAGCTGCGCAACGCGGGGCCGACCGAGGCGCTGGGCGCCGCCAACGGCCTCACCAAGGTGACGCCGATGCTGGGCGGTGTGAAGCTCAACAACGGCCACAACTGACGCCGTCGCACTCCCCGCGCACCAACGACTGTGGGCGCCACCGGCGATGCCGGTGGCGCCCACGGTCACATGCGGTGGCAGACGTCAGTCGTTGACGCAGACCGAGCCGAACGCCGGGTTCAGCAGACCGACGACGTTCGCGGAGTTACCGCAGACGTTGACCGGAACGTGGATCGGAACCTGGCCGAGGTTGCCCGACAGGACACCGGGGGAGCCCACGGCCGCGCCCTCGGCCGAGGAGTCGGCGGCGGCGGAACCGGCGGCACCGGCCGCGGCGAGACCAGCGGCGGCCATGACCAGGGCGGCCTTCTTGGCAGAGTTCATGGGAATTGCACCTTCTGTTCGATGTCCTGCCCCGAACCGGGGCTCACAACGAACGAAACGCTTCAACTCCCCAGACGACACGGCCCTGAACAGAATCAGACCTGTTCAGAGCAATAGTCGTAACCACGACGCGGCATCCGCCCTGGTATGGGACTAGCGGAAGGGTACGTCCGGGATCTCTGGAATGTCCGGCATCTCGGGTACCAGCTCCCCCACCGGAAGCACCGCGGGAACGGCCGGGACCGCCGGTACCCCAGGGACGGCGGGGACGGCGGGGACGGCGGGGACCGCCGGGACCGCCGGGAGCTTGGGGAGCGCGGGCAGCTTGACCTCCGGGACCTTCGGCAGCTCGATGGGGGGCAGCTTGACGCCCGGCACCTCCGGCAGCTTGATCTCGGGGATCTTGATCAGCCCGGGGAGGGACGCGAGCAGGTCGGCGAGGGTCTTGGTCAGGCTCGCGAGCAGGTCGTCGATGGGACCGGCCGCCGCCACGCGCTCGTCGATCTGCTGCTGGACCGTGGCGACCCGCTCGGTGAGCGCGGCACCCCTCTCACCGTCGAGGGCGCTCGCCGGGGCCGCGGCGCCGAACAGTATGGCCGCGGTGACGGCCGACGGGACGAGGATGCGGACGCGGGACGCCTTGGTGGGGTGCATGGCGGTTCCTTCGGATGGTCGGGCCAAATCGGACCGTGTAAGTCCGCTTCTCTCACCCACCGTGCTAATAGGTTCTACGGACCGCAACCGGACCGCGCGCCACTGCGGGCTGCGTGCGGGCTTCGCGCAGGCGTCCGGGGCGCTCTCACCCGGGCTGGGGAAATCCCGCGCCGGAACGGGCCGTTTGAGTGAAGCAGCGGAACCAACCCCGCGACCGGGCAGTTGATCAGGGCGCTCCACTAGCGGGCACTCGTGCGACAAAAGGAACATGATGAACAAGCTCGTCCAGGCCACCCTGATCGGCGCGTCCGTGCTCACCGCGGGTGTCGCCACGGCCGCCCCGGCCCTGGCCATCGGCAACGACAACGGCATCAACACCGTGAACGGCAACGGCGCCTCGCAGGTGTACGGCAACCAGAAGACCACGGGCGACATGAGCCCGCAGCTCAGCCTGGTCCAGGGCTCCGCCAACAAGCCCTGCATCGGCCTGCCGGCCAAGATCAACGCCCAGTCGCTGGTGGCCCTGGTCAACGTCGGCGTCCAGGACATCAACGTCCTGTCCAACCCGATGAACCAGCAGTGCACCGAGAACTCCACCCAGGCCAAGGGCGACGAGTCCCTCTCGCACATCCTGGACAACATCCCGGTCCTCTCGGGCAACCTGTCCGCGGGCAGCTGATCACCGCACTCGATTCCGGTCCGGGCCCCCGCGCCCGTGGAGCGAAGTGACGAGGGCCCCGGCAGCTTCCAGCTGCCGGGGCCCTTGCGTGCCGGTCGGACCCGCTCAGCTGGTCCAGAAGTCCCACCAGCGGGTGAGGATCAGCATTCCGATCACGCCGACGTGCACGGCGGGCGGGGCCCAACCGAACTCGGCGAAGAAGGTCTTGACCGACCCCGGGGCGGGCAGCACCGCGGTGCGGACGTTGTGCGCGGTGACGGCCCAGAACATCACCAGCGTCGCCACCCAGGCCAGACAGCACCACAGGCAGAGCGCGTTGATCTCGTACAGCGACTGCACCATCAGCCACGTGCAGAAGCCGACGCCGAACAGGGTCCCGGCGTTCAGTCCCAGCCAGAACCAGCCACGGTGGCGGGCGCCCGCGAGGACGGCCATGCCGACGCAGAGCACGACGGCGTAACACGCCAGGCCCAGCATGGGGTTGGGGAAGCCGAAAGCGGCCGCCTGCTCGCTCTGCATCACGCTGCCGCAGGAGACCACGGGGTTGAGGCTGCACGCGGGCTTGAAGTCCGGGTCCTCCAGCAGGAGGAACTTGTCGAGGGTGATGACCCACGAGGCGAGCAGCCCGGCCGCCCCCGTGAGAACCAGCAGCCAGGCGAGTCCGCGAGGGGCCGCGACCCCTTCGCCCGGCTCGCCTTCATGTGGAGCGCGGGGCTGCCCCTGCTGGCGGGGGACGCCCACTGTATTCGTTGCCATACGGGCCATACTCCCGCACTCCACCATTGATCATGGCGAACCAGGGCTATCCGTACGCAAGTTGACCGGATGGAGTGCGGGGAACCCCAGGCACTTCCCGGACGTTTTACCGAACCCCGGACGTGATGTCAGAACCAGGGGCTACGTTGAGCTTCCGTGACGTAACAAGCTGCGACGGCCTGGAGACCCACCTTGAGCGATCCGTACGAGACAACCGAGGCGCACCTCGAGCGACTCCTGGGCCGCGCCCTCAACTCTTTCGACCTCCCGGACCGGCTGGTCGAGCGCCTCGGCACGGCGCTCGCCCACAGCTCCTCGCTCCACAGCACGCAGCACGGCCCGGCGGCGGGCCGCTGGCGGGAGACCCATCGGCACGCCTACCTGCTCGCCGACGGCGAGCCCGCGACGCTGTGGGAGCTCGTGTACCGCCTGGAGGGCGATCGCGCGACCCGGCACGAGGTGTTCGTCAGCAAGGCGGAGGTCGCGCTGGCGACGGTCCGACTCTTCGGCGAGGACCCGGCCGCGGCGCGGGACTTCACACTGATGGAGGAAGCCGAGGGCGAGCTCGGTGACCACGGCGTGCTCAGCGCCCTCATCGCCGCCTCCTCCCCGGTCCAGTGGCACCGGGAGTACGCGGTGGAGCAGTCGGCCGACCACGCCCGCCGGGTGCTGCGCCGGGCGGAGAACGCCGACCGGCCGGGCGAGGCGGTCGCGCGACAGCTGACCTCGGCGTACGCGCACCGGATCACCCAGGCGTTCGGTACCCGGCAGTGCCTCGCGGACGGCCGCGGCGCCGGCTTCAGCCTCTACGAGCACGCCTTCGTCCTGCTGGACGGGAGCGAGCTGAGCCTGTGGGAGGTCGAGCACACGGCCACCCCGGACGGACGGCACATGTGCGAGGTCTACGAGACGGAAACGGCCGCGCGCGGAGCCATGGAGCTCCGCGCACGGGTGAGGTGAGCCGCGTCGCCGCGGCCCGTCGGGTCAGGCGGCGACCGGGACCTCCGCCTCGGTGACGGCGCCGGTGGCCGCCGGGGCCTGGCGGCGCATGCCCTTGAGGAGGACCACCAGGCCCGCGGTGACGCAGGTACCGGCGGCGATCGCGATCAGGTAGAGCAGCGGGTTGCCGATCAGCGGGATGACGAAGATGCCGCCGTGCGGGGCCCGCAGCGTGCATTCGAAGGCCATCGAGAGGGCGCCCGTGACCGCGCCGCCGGCCATGGCGGCCGGGATCACCCGGAGCGGGTCGGCCGCGGCGAAGGGGATGGCCCCCTCGCTGATGAACGAGGCGCCCAGGAACCAGGCGGCCTTGCCGTTCTCGCGCTCCGTCGTGGAGAAGAGCTTGCCGCGCACGGTCGTGGCCAGTGCCATGGCGAGCGGCGGCACCATGCCCGCGGCCATCACGGCGGCCATGACCTTCAGGCTGCCCTCGTTCGGAGTGGCGAGGCCGCCGATGGCGAAGGCGTACGCGACCTTGTTGAGCGGACCGCCGAGGTCGAAGCACATCATCAGGCCGAGGACCACGCCGAGGATGATCGCGTTGGCGCCGGAGAGGCCGGACAGCCAGTCGGTCAGGGCCTGCTGGAGCGAGGCGACGGGCTTGCCGATGACGAGGAACATCAGGAAGGCGGTCACCGCCGAGCCGATCAGCGGCAGCACCACCACGGGCATGATCCCGCGCATCGCGGCCGGTACCCTCACCCGCTGGACGGCCAGGACCGTGCCACCGGCGATCAGACCGGCGATCAGGCCGCCGAGGAAGCCGGCGTTGATCGTGAGCGCCACGGCGCCGCCGACGAAGCCGGGGACCAGGCCCGGGCGGTCGGCCATGCCGTAGGCGATGTAGCCGGCGAGGACCGGGACGAGGAAGCCGAAGGCGAGGCCGCCGGTCTGGAAGAGGAGGGCCGCCCAGCTGGCGGACTCGGTCCATACGAAGTGCTCCGCGACGGAGGGCGCTTCGTTGATGCCGTAGCCGCCGATGGCGAAGGCGAGGGCGATCAGGAGGCCGCCGGCCGCGACGAAGGGGACCATGTAGCTGACGCCGGACATGAGCCAGGTGCGGAGCTTGGAGCCGTAGCCCTCGCCGGTCTGCCCGTCGGTCCGTTCGACGGGGGTCGGCGCGGTGGTGTCGCCGCGGGCGGCCTTGTCGCGGGCCTCCGCGAGGAGTTCGGCGGGGCGGTTGATCCCGGCCTTCACGCCGACGTCGACGGTGGGCTTGCCCGCGAAGCGGGCGCGGTCGCGGACGGGCACGTCGTGGGCGAAGACGACCGCGTCGGCGGCCGCGATGTCGGCGGGGGCCAGGGCGGTGAATCCGGCCGAGCCCTGGGTTTCGACGAGGAGCTCGATCCCGGCGGCCGCGGCGGCCCGCTGAAGGGCTTCGGCGGCCATGTAGGTGTGCGCGATCCCCGTGGGACACGACGTGACGGCCACAACCCTGAACCCACCCGAAGCCGCGCCGCGTGCGGGCCCGCCACCTTCAGCCTGCCCGACTCCGGGGCCGCCACCTTCAGCCTGCCCAGCTCCGGGGCCGCCACTTTCAGCCTGCCCGACTCCGGGCCCGCCACCTTCAGCCTGCCCAGCTCCGGGGCCGCCACTTTCAGCCTGCCCGGCGTTTGAGGGCCCGCCGGAGGCGACGCCGGGCGAAGACGGGGACGGAGCCGACGACGCGGGCACCGTCCCGGGCTCCGCCCGGACCCGCGCCTCAAACGCCGGCGAGGCTGAAGCTGCCCCGGGGGTGGCCCCGTCCGGGGGCGAGGCTGGATCGGGCCGGGGGGTGGCCCCGTCCGGGCCGGCTATGAGGGCGGCGGCTTCGGTCGGGGAGGTGGCGGCGCGGAGGGCGGCCACGAAGTCGGGCCGCATCAGGCGACGGGCCAAGGACGACAGGATCGTCAGATGCGCGTCATCGGCCCCCGCCGGCGCCGCGATCAGGAAGATCAGGTCCGCGGGCCCGTCCGACGCACCGAAGTCCACCCCCGCGGCGGCCCGCCCGAAGGCCAACGTCGCCGCCGCCACATGCGCACTGCGGCAGTGCGGGATGCCGATCCCGCCCTCCAGCCCGGTCGGCATCTGCGCCTCCCGCGCCGCCACGTCCGCGAGGAAGCCCTCCAGGTCCGTGACCCGGCCGAGCGCGGCCATGCGCAGGGCCAGGGCCCGGGCCGCCGCTTCCTTGGAGTCGGCGGCGAGGTCGAGGTCGACCAGCTCCGCGGTGATCATCGTGGTCGTCTCGCTCATCGCTCGTCACTCCGTTCGGACAGCGGAAGGTCCAGGGGGACGTCCCGGGTGACACGGACCGCGTCGGGACGCAGGTCCGCGGGGGTCGGCATGGCGCTACCGGGCAGCTGGACCGCGGCCGCGCCGTGGGCCAGGGCCGAGGCGAGGGCCTCGGGCCCCGTACCGCCCGCGATCAGGAACCCGGCCAGGGAGGCGTCACCGGCGCCCACGTTGCTGCGTACCGTCGAGACGGCCGCCGTGCCGTAGTGCGCGCCGTCGGCCTCGACCAGGAGCTGGCCGTCCGCGCCGAGGGAGGCCAGTACCGCTCGGGCGCCCCGGGCACGCAGCTCCTCGGCGGCCTCGACCACATCGCCGAGGGTGGCCAGCGGCCGGCCCACGGCCGCCGCGAGCTCCTCGGCATTGGGCTTGATCACGTCCGGGCGGGCGGCGAGCGCGGCCGTCAGGGCCGGGCCGGAGGTGTCGAGGGCGATCCGGGCGCCCGCCGCGTGCGCCCGGTCGACCAGCTCGGCGTACCACTCGGGGGCGAGGCCCCGCGGGAGGCTGCCGCAGCAGGCGATCCAGTCGGCGCCGGCGGAGCAGCCGCGGACCGTCTCCAGGAGGAGCGCGGATTCGGCCCCGCTGAGTTCGGGACCGGCCGCATTGATCTTCGTCAGGGTGCCGTCGGGTTCGGCCACGGAGATGTTGGAGCGGGTCTGGCCCGTGATGGCGACCGCGGTGACGTCCACGCCCTGGGCGCCGAGGAGTTCGGCGATGAGCGTGCCGGGGGCGCCGCCCAGCGGGAGGACCGCCGTCGTACGGACGCCCGCGGCCGCGACGGCCCGGGAGACGTTGACCCCCTTGCCCCCGGGGTCGACCCGCTCGGCGGTGGCCCGGAGCACTTCGCCCCGGTCCAGCGCGGGGACCTCGTACGTCCGGTCCAGGGAGGGGTTGGGAGTGACGGTGAGGATCATACGAGCACGACTTCCGTACCGGCGGCCTCGATCGCCGCCTTGTCTTCGAGGGCCAGGCCCCGGTCCGTGATGAGGAGGTCCACCTCGGCGAAGGTGCCGAAGCGGGCGAACTGTTCCTGCCCGGACTTCGAGGAGTCGGCCAGGACGACGACGCGGCGGGCGGCCGCGACGGCGGCGCGCTTGACGGCGGCCTCGGCGAGGTCGGGGGTGGTGAGCCCGCCGGCCGCGGTGAAGCCGTTCGTCGCGAGGAAGAGGACGTCGGCGCGGACCTCGGCGTACGCGCGCAGCGCCCAGGCGTCGACGGCGGCGCGCGTGCGGTGGCGGACCCGGCCGCCGACCAGGTGCAGGTCGATGCCGGTGTGGTCGGCGAGCCGGGCGGCGACGGGCAGCGCGTGGGTGACCACCGTGAGCGCGGTGTCGACCGGGATGGCGGCCGCGAGGCGGGCGACGGTGCTGCCGGCGTCGAGGATCACGCTGCCGCCGTCGGGGAGCTCGGCGAGGGCGGCGGCCGCGATCCGGTCCTTCTCGTCGGCGGCGGTGGACTCGCGCTCGGTGAGGTCGGGCTCGAAGTCCAGCCGGCCGGCCGGGATGGCCCCGCCGTGGACGCGGCGGACCAGCCCGGCCCGGTCCAGTGCGGTGAGGTCGCGGCGCACCGTCTCGGCGGTGACCTGGAACTGTTCGGCGAGGGAGAGCACGTCGACCCGGCCCGCCTCGCGGGCGAGGCGGAGGATCTCCTGCTGGCGCTCCGGTGCGTACATGTGGGTTTACGTCCGTTCGATGCCCGACTCGGTGGGTTCCCCTGTACCGTACGCCCGAATCGACGGCCAAACAAACAAAAACGGGCATGCCCGCCAACAAAGGCGGACATGCCCGTGAAGTGAAGCCGGAAGACCTAGGAGACCGGGACCTTCTCCAGGGCGACCTGCCCGTCGCCGTCGGCGCTCCCGCCCTCGCCGTCGCCCTCGTGGGAGGGTGCGGCCTGCTTGCGCGGCAGTGCGAACATCACCGCGAAGATCACGACGAGGACCGCGACCACCCACCACAGCGCGCTGCGGAAGGCCTCGACGTACTGCGGCCCGAAGACCGCGTCGTTCTCGATCACGCCGAAGTAGACGACCGAGGTGAGGCCGAGGCCGAGCGCGTTGCCCATCTGGTTGGTGGTGTTGATCAGACCGGAGGCGGAGCCGGCGTGCTCGCGCGGCACCTCCGAGAGGACCGCGTCGGTCAACGGGGCCACGATCAGACCCATGCCGAGGCCCATCACCACGAGCGGCGCGGCCATCTGCCAGGAGGCGATCTCCATGCCGTAGTGCTTCGACTCCCAGATGTAGAGGAGCAGACCGGCGGCCATCGTCAGGGCGCCCGCCTGGAGCACCTTGCGGCCGAAGCGCGGCACCAGCTTCTGCACGGACAGGCCGGCGGCGGCCGAGACGGCGATGGAGAAGGGGATGCCGGTGGTGCCCGCGCGCAGGGCGCTCCAGCCGAGGCCCATCTGCATGTAGAGCGTCCAGACCAGGAAGAAGATGCCGGTCGCGATGCCGAAGGTGAGCTGGACGGCGACGCCCGCCGCGAAGCTCTTGACCTTGAACAGGGACAGCTCGACGAGCGGCGAACCGTCCTTGCGGATCTTGTACTTCTCGTAGGCGATGAAGCCGACGATCAGGAACGGGACCGCGCCCATGCACAGGAAGCCCCACAGCGGCCAGTCGTTCTCGCGGCCCTGGGTGAGGGGGTAGATCAGCATGACCATGCCCGCGGTGGCGATGATGACGCCGACCAGGTCGAGGCGCAGGGCCTTGGGGGCCTTGGACTCGGTGATGAACTTGCGGCCGAGGATCACGCCCGCGATGCCGACCGGCAGGTTGATCAGGAAGATCGGGCGCCATTCGAGACCGAAGATGTTCCACTCGGTGAGCAGCGCGCCGAGCATGGGGCCGGAGACGGCGCCGAGACCGACGATCGCGCCGAACATGCCGAAGACCTTGCCGCGCTCGTGCGGCGGGAAGGTGACGTGGATGATGGCCAGCACCTGCGGGACCATCATGGCGGCCATCAGGCCCTGGAGCAGGCGGGACGTGACGAGCATGGCCGGGTTGGCGGCGATGCCGCACAGCAGCGACGCGGCGGTGAAGCCGGCTATGCCGATGAGGAAGACGCGCTTGCGTCCGTAGATGTCACCGAGGCGGCCACCGGTGATCAGGCCGGCGGCGAAGGCGAGCGCGTAGCCCGCGGTGATCCACTGGATGGCGCTGGTCGAGGCGTGCAGGTCGCCCCGCATGCTGGGTATCGCGATGTTGACGATCGTGACGTCGACCAGGTCCATGAAGGCCGCGGTCATGACGATGGCGAGGGCCAGCCAGCGCCGGCGGTCGGCCCGGGCGTCCAGCGGGGCGTCGTCCCACCCTTCGGCTGACTTCCGTTCTGCTCGTTCGGGCCCGGTCTCGTTCTCGGGCGATGTCGTGGATGTCTCCGTGCTCATGAGGAGAAACCTAGACGGCATGTAGGTCAGTTGGTGTCCTATTTCCCTGGCAATCTGGATTCCATGACCGACACCCCGGCACGGCTGCTGACCCTGCTGTCCCTGCTCCAGACACCCCGCGAATGGCCCGGGAGCGAGCTGGCGGACCGGCTGGGGGTCAGCTCCAGAACCATCCGCCGCGACATCGACCGCTTGCGGGACCTGGGGTACCCGGTGGAGGCCACGCTGGGCGCGGAGGGCGGGTACCGGCTGGTGGCGGGGGCGGCGATGCCGCCGCTGGTGCTGGACGACGAGGAGGCGGTGGCCATCGCGGTGGGGCTGCGGGCCGGGGCCGGGCACGCGATCGAGGGCGTCGAGGAGGCGTCCGTACGGGCGCTGGCCAAGCTGGAGCAGGTGCTGCCGTCGCGGCTGCGGCACCGGGTCAGCTCCCTGCAGTCGGCGACGGTCGCGCTGACCCGGGGGGACGGGGCCAGCATCGACCCGCGGACGCTGACGACGATCGCCTCGGCGACGGCCGGGCAGGAACGGCTGCGGTTCGCCTACCGGGCGGCGGACGGCGCCGGGACGCGGCGGCTGGTGGAGCCGAACCGGCTGGTGAGCACCGGGCGGCGGTGGTACCTGGTCGCCTTCGACCTGGACCGGGACGACTGGCGGACCTTCCGGGTGGACCGGGTGAGCGAACCCTTCCCGACGGGGGCCAGGTTCGTGCCGCGGGAGCTGCCGATGGACGCCGTGGCCTTCGTGGAGCGGGGGCTGCGGCACGGGCCCGGGGGGACGTACGAGGTGGAGCTCCACTTCGGGGCGGCGCCGGAGGCGGTGCCGGGGTGGGTGGGGGTCGCGGAGCCGGATCCCGCCGGGGGGTGTCGGGTCCGGTTCGCCTGCGGCGACGCGCCCGAGTGGCTCGCGGCCCGGCTCGCCCTGACGGGCCTGCCCTTCACCGTCCTGTCCCCGCCGTCCCTGGCAGCCACCGCCCGAACCCTCGGCACCCGCCTCACGGCGGCGTCCGGGTAACGGGGCCTCCCGGCGGGGGGTGTGGGCCGGGTGCGGGGGCCTCCCGGCGGGGGGGGTGCGTGGGCGGGGTGCGGGTGGCACGCCGGCGGGAGCGTGTGGGCGGGGTGCGGGTGGCACGCCGGCGGGGGTGTGTGGCCGGGTGCGGGTGGCACGCCGGCCGGCGCTGCCTCCGGCGGGCCCTCAAACGCCGGGCAGGCTGGATTTGGCCCCGCCGACCGCCCGCGAAAACGCCACGGGGGTCCAGCCGACATGACGCCCCCGACACAGTCAGCCCGCCCGGCGTTTGAGGGCACGGCCGAGGCGCAGCCATGGCCGCACGGGCACACCCGGCCCACCCCACCAGCCCGCCCGGCGATTGAGGGCCCGCCGGAGGCACGCCCGGCCCGCACGGGCGCACCCGGCCCACCGCATCAGCCCGCCCGGCGATTGAGGGCGCGGGCGGGCCGGACGGGCCACCCGGCCCAGCGGAGGCAAACCCAGCCTGCCCGGCGTTTGAGGGCACGGCCGGGGCGCAGCCAGGGCCGCACAGGCACACCGCATCAGCCTGCCCGGCGATTGAGGGCGCGCACGGGCCAGCGGGGACGCAGCGAGGGCGGGCGGTGGTGGGGGTAGGGGGGAGCCCCGGTACCTGGGGGGGATAGGTACCGGGGCTCGTATGGGGGGGGTTAGGCGACCGCGTCGAAACCCGTGTCGCGGGCCATCCGCTTCAGCTCAAGGAGCGCATGCTTCTCGATCTGCCGGATCCGCTCACGCGTCAGCCCGTGCTGCTTGCCGACCTCGGTCAGCGTCCGCTCCCGCCCGTCCTCGATCCCGTACCGCATCTTGATGATCGACGCGGTGCGCTGGTCGAGCTTGGCGATCAGGTCCTCCAGCTCCTCGCTCCGCAGCAGCGACATGACCGACTGCTCCGGCGAGACGGCGGAGGTGTCCTCCAGGAGGTCCCCGAACTGCGTGTCGCCCTCGTCGTCGACCGACATGTTCAGGCTGACCGGGTCGCGCGCCCAGTCCAGGACGTCACCGACGCGCTTCTCGGTGGTCTCCAGCTCGGCGGCGATCTCCGCGTGCTCCGGGTCCCGGCCGTTCTCCCGGTTGAACTCGCGCTGCACCCGGCGGATGCGACCCAGCTCCTCCACGAGGTGCACGGGGAGGCGGATCGTGCGCGACTGGTCGGCGATGGAGCGGGTGACCGCCTGCCGGATCCACCACGTGGCGTACGTGGAGAACTTGAAGCCCTTGGCGTAGTCGAACTTCTCCACCGCGCGCACCAGGCCCGCATTGCCCTCCTGGATCAGGTCGAGCAGGGGCAGGCCGCTGCGCGGATAGCGACGGGCCACGGCGACCACGAGGCGCAGGTTGGAGCGGATGAAGACTTCCTTGGCGCGCTCCCCCTCGGCGGCGAGCACTTCCAGCTCCTCCGTCGTGGGCAGCGCCTTCCCCGCGCGCTCTATCTGCCCGTCGAGGATCTGCTGGGCGTACACGCCCGCCTCGATGATCTGGGAGAGCTCGACTTCCTTCGCCGCGTCGAGCAACGGGGTGCGCGCGATCTCGTCCAGGTACATGCCGACCAGATCGCGATCGGCGATCTCCCCGCCCACGGCGCGCGCGCTGCTGGCACTGGAGGACTGACGACGGGCGACGGCGCGGGTTGCCATGCGTGCTCCCTAGCAATGAGTTCGGTCGCTGTGCGGCTGCTGCTGGTGTAGCGATGTAGCGATGTAGCGGTTCGGCTGGCTGCGGCCCCCGGAACACTCTCCCGAGTGCCCGCATCCGAAGGAAACAACGACTGGAATCGGGACAGAATTCCCGCGCCGCATCCCTTTTTCGAGATCTTGCAGTATCCTGCCCCGCCGCGAAGCGGTGCCGGAGTCCCCAGATCCCGCGGAGGCGCAGGTCAGGCCCGGGACCGAAGCCGCCCGGAGGGCTCGGTCAGCGCCGCCCCCGGCTGCACTTCCACCCCACAAGACGGCCCGTACCCGGTTCTGGTTGCCTGCGGGGATGACCGGATTGTCCGCTGGTGCCCCCTGGAGTCCGCTGGAAACGGAGCGACCCCACCCCGTTCGCCTTCGAACGGGGTGGGGTCGTCGTCATTCCGCAGTCGTTCCGCGGTCGCCCCGCGGTGCGCGCCCGGGCGCGCGGCGTCAGTGCGCGATGACCGGGATCCGGTTCTCCGCCTCCGTGTCCGCACCCTCACCGGTGGCCGTGGCCCCGGTGTCGGGACGGCCCGTGTTGATCAGGGTCAGCGCGATCAGCGAGCTGGCGGCCAGGATGCCGACCGCCCACCAGATCGCCGAGGAGTAGCCCTCGACCATCGCGCGGGCCTGCACCAGCTTCGCGGCGGCGCCGCCACCGGCCGCCTCGGCGGCGTGCGCGGTGAGGTACGCCGTGGTGGCGGAGGCGGCGATCGTGTTCAGCAGTGCGGTACCGATCGCGCCGCCGACCTGCTGCGAGGTGTTGACCATCGCGGAGGCCACGCCGGCGTCGGCCGGGTTCACCCGGTACGTCGCCAGCGACATCGCCGGCATGAACGCGGAGCCCATGCCCAGACCCAGCAGCAGTTGCGCCGGGAGGATCAGCGCAGGGTAGGAGGAGTCCACCTCGAGCTGGGTCAGCAGCAGCATGCCGGAGGCCGCGACCAGGAAGCCGGGGCCCATGAGCAGCCGCGGCGGGACGCGGGTCATCAGACGGGCACCGATCTGGGTGGAGCCCGTGATCATGCCCACGATCATCGGCAGGAAGGCGAAGCCGGTCTTGACCGGCGAGAAGCCCTTCACGACCTGGAGGTAGTACGTCAGGAAGAGGAACAGGCCGAACATCGCGATGACGGCCAGGCCCAGCGAGAGGTACACGCCGCCGCGGTTGCGGTCCATCAGGACGCGCAGCGGCAGCAGCGGGGACTTGACCTTGGACTCGATCAGGACGAAGGCGCCCAGCAGGACGGCCGAGCCGATGAAGAGGCCCAGGGTGAGCGGGTCGGTCCAGCCGTTCGACTCGGCGCGGGTGAACCCGTAGACGAGGGAGACGAGACCGAGGGTGGACAGGACCACGCCCGGGATGTCGAGCGCGGAGCGGTTGCGGGTGCCCGCGGGCTCCCGGATGACCATCCAGGCACCGACGGCCGCGATGATCGCGAACGGGATGTTGACGAAGAAGGTCCAGCGCCAGTTCAGGTACTCGGTGAGGAACCCGCCGAGGATCAGGCCGACGGCGCCGCCGCCGCCCGCGATCGCCCCGTAGATGCCGAAGGCCTTCGCCCGCTCCTTGGCGTCGGTGAACATCACCGCGAGGAGGGAGAGGGCGGCGGGCGCGAGCAGCGCGCCGAAGGCACCCTGCAGGGCGCGGGCGCCGAGCATCATCGCCTCGCCGTTCGCGGCGCCGCCCAGCGCGGAGGCCAGGGCGAAGCCGATGAGACCGACGATGAAGGCGTTCTTGCGACCCCAGAGGTCGGCGATCCGGCCGCCGAAGAGCAGCAGTCCGCCGAAGGCGAGGGCGTAGGCGGTGATGACCCACTGGCGGTTGCCGTCGGAGATCCCGAGGTCCTGCTGGGCGGAGGGCAGGGCGATGTTCACGATGGTCGCGTCGAGGACGACCATCAGCTGCGCCAGGGCTATGAAGACCAGCGCCCGCCAGCGACTGGGGTCAGCCTGCGGCAGGCTCGCGGCTGTTTTTGACATGGGGGTACCTATCTCACGGTGCGAAATGACGTAAAAGTGAATGAACTAAGACGAATGACTGCGTTCCGGGCAGTGTTCGACGCTAGTGGGAGCGACCCGGCGCGTCACATGGTTTTCTGCCTGAGGTCTTCGAGCGTGGCCGCGGAGCCGGGCAGCACGGAGCGGCCAGGAGCCCGCAACCCGTCCAGGAAGAGCTGGAGATGACGGTGCGCGAACTGGTCCGCGTCGAGGCAGGCGATCCCCGGCAGGGGGCGGCTGAGCTGCGACAGCGCGAGCAACAGGTCGCCGGCGGCGATGTCGGTGCGCACCAGGGCGGCGCGCTGGCCCGCCACCAGCAGCTTCTCCACGGCCTCGGCCAACGCGTCGCGCGCGGCGAGGAGTTCGGGGTTCTCGCGGTCGAAGTCCCCCGCGAGCATGGGGCACAGGGCGCCGATCCGCTCGTCGGCGGCCGCGTGCGTGAAGCGGCAGAGGGCCTCGAAGGCATCCACCGGAGCCGTCGCCGCGGGGTCCCCCGGTACGAGGGCCCCCGTCGCGGCGCCCTCCGTCGCGGCGCCCTCCGTCGCGGCGCCCTCCGTCGCGGCGCCCTCCGTCGCGGCGCCCTCCGTCGCGGCCAGGGCGTCCTCGGCGTGGGCGGCGACCCGGTCCATGACGAAGAGGACGACCCGGTGGACGAGGTCCGCCCGCTCGGGGAAGTGCCGGTAGAGGGTGGCGTTGCCGATGCCGGCGCGGCGCGCGATCTCGTCCAGCGGTGCGTGCGCACCGAACTCGACGAACATCTCGCGGGCCGCCAGCAGGATCCGCTCGCGGTTGCGCACGGCGTCCGCGCGCGGACGCGGCACCCGCCCACCGGTGACCGGAGCGCCGCACGGGGCGGCCGCCTCGGCGGCCCCCGAGAGGCTCGGCACGGCGGCCGGGGCCACGAGCTCCGCGGGCGGGGTACTCGACGAACGCTTCACTCCTGGCCTCCCTGATCTTCCCGGCTTCCCGGTTCCCGTTCCCCATCGACCGGCACAACCGGGGAGCCAGTCCCCGCTTACGTCGACTCACATGCAAACGGGGATTCGGTCCCCGGTTATTTCGACCCACCATGTGACCTGGGTCACACCCCCTTCGGCCCCGCTCCGCCCGGATGGCCGCTCCCGACGCGCGGGCGCGCCGTACCCGTCAGAGGGTGGGCGCACAGAGCGCAGACCGGACCCGGCCGGCTGCCGCGGACCCGAAGGCGCTCTCCATGCCGCAGACCCGCCACCGGATACGCACACCCCGCCGCGCCAGCGCCTACGTCGGCCTCACCGCGCTCGCGATCGGCATCACGGCGACCGCGGGTGTCGGGATATCGAGCCGGACGCACACCACGGCCGGCCCCGCGGCCACGACGAACGAGTCGGCCCTCGCGCCCTGCCGGATCTCCGGCGCCATGGGCGTGCAGATGTCCGAGGGGCTGCCGACCGCACCCGGGTACTCCCGCTCGACCGGCGAGGTCCGTGCACTGAACCTGATGATCGACTTCCCGGACGCCAAGGGCGAGGGCTCGGCCCTGGACCGGCTGTCCGAGTTCTTCCCGCAGACCTCCGACTGGTTCCGCACCAGCTCGTACGGGCGCCTCAGCTACAAGCCCGAGGCCCCGATACGGACCTGGCTGCGGATGCCGATGCCGTTCGCGTCGTACGGCATCGAGCGCGGATCCGCCTACGAGCCCGGCTACCGCCAGCTCGTCGAGCACATAGCCCGGGCCGCGGACGCCCAGGTGGACTTCAGCCGGTACGACCTGATCAACATCCTGGTCACGCCGAACGCCGGACCGTCCGCCCTCGACACCGTGCTCTCGGTGACCTTCTCCGGCAACGGCGAGGCCCCGATCGCCGACGGCGTGCCGCTCGCGAACACGTCCTTCGTCTACAGCCGCCAGGACGACGGCTCCGGCGCCTACCGCGAGACGGGCTACCGGGTGCTCCCCCACGAGAACGGCCACGTCTTCGGGCTCCCCGACCTCTACACCCAGGACGGCGGGGGCAGCGTCGGCCACTGGGACATCATGAGCGAGGACTGGGGGTCCAACAACGACCTGCTGGGCTGGCACAAGTGGAAGCTCGGCTGGCTGGACGCGAACCAGATCAGCTGCGCCGCCAAGTCCGGCACCAGCGACCACATCCTGTCCCCGCTCGGCACCGAGGGCGGGGTGAAGCTGGCCTTCGTACCGACCTCGGAGAGCGCCGGCTACGCCGTCGAGGTCCGTACCCAGGCCGGGAACGACGAGGCCGTCTGCAAGCCCGGGGTCCTCATCTACAAGGTGGACTCCGAGGTGGACACGGGCCGCGGCCCGGTCACCGTCGCCGACAGCGCGGCGGCCAGCGGCGGCTGCACCCGGCGGGCCAACGTGCACGGCGAACTCTCGGACGCGCCCTACAAGCCGGGCGAGACCTTCACCGACTCGGCGGCGGGCATCAGCATCTCGGTGGTCGGCGAGCTGCGCACCGGCAAGTACCAGGTCCGCATCACCCGCCCCTAAAGGGTGTTGCAGAAGGCTCAGTTTTGGGCATTTTGCAACACCCTTTAGGGCGCCCTTCGGGGCGGGTAGCGCCTTCGGCCTGCCCGCTTCAGGCGATCCGGGCCACCGGGGTGGTCTCGGCGGCGTCGTGGTGGATCGGGGTGTGCGCGCCCGTCAGCGAACGCCCGCTGCCGCCGCGCCGGCTGGCGACGATCTCGGCGGCGATGGACAGGGCCGTCTCCTGCGGGGAACGGGCGCCCAGGTCGAGGCCGATGGGCGAGCGCAGCCGCGCCAGCTCCAGCTCGGTGACGCCGACCTCGCGCAGCCGCGCGTTGCGGTCCTCGTGCGTGCGCCGCGATCCCATCGCGCCGACGTAGGCCACCGGGAGTCTCAGGGCCAGTTCGAGCAGCGGCACGTCGAACTTGGCGTCGTGCGTCAGCACGCACAGGACCGTACGGGCATCCACCGAGGTGGCCGCCAAATACCGGTGCGGCCAGTCGACCACGATCTCGTCCGCCTCGGGGAAACGATTCTTCGTCGCGAACACCGGCCGCGCGTCGCAGACCGTGACGTGGTAGCCGAGGAACTTGCCCACCCGCACCAGCGCGGAGGCGAAGTCGATGGCACCGAACACGATCATCCGCGGCGGCGGCACGCTCGACTCGACCAGGAGCCGAACCGGCCGCCCGCAGCGGGCCCCCTCCGCGCCGATCTCCACGGCCCCCGTGCGACCCCCGTCGAGCATCGCCCGGGCCTCGGCCGCCGCGGTCAGGTCCAGCCCCGGATGTCCGCCGAGCGTCCCCTCGTACGCACCGTCCGCGTGCACGAGCAACGGGCGGCCCAGCAGCTCGGCGGGCCCCTCGGCGACCCGCGCGACGGCCGCCGCCCCACCGCGCGCGGCCACGGCGAGCGCGGCCTCGAAGACGGCGCGGGCCGGGGAGTTCACGGGGACCGGGGTGACCAGGATGTCGATGATTCCGCCGCAGGTCAGGCCAACGGCGAAGGCGTCGTCGTCGCTGTACCCGAAGCGCTCCAGAACGGTTTCGCCGTCTTCGAGGGCCTGCTGGCACAGCTCGTACACCGCGCCCTCCACGCACCCGCCGGAGACCGAACCGATCGCGGTGCCCCCGCTGTCGACGGCGAGGGCCGCTCCGGGCTGCCGGGGCGCGCTGCCACCGACCGCCACGACCGTGGCGACGGCGAAATCACGCCCCTGCCCGACCCACCGGTGCAGCTCGTCGGCGATGTCCAGCATGCTCGATCTCCGCTCTGCCGTCCGCGGCCGGCGGCCTGCGGCAGCGGGAAGGTCCAGGTCGCCCCCCACTTTCCGACAACTCCCCCGATTGCGCGAGCGGATGCCCCCCTTCCCTCACGACTTCGCCACTTCCGGCCACCCACCCACGGGACCCGACGGCCCTCCTGGAGCCGCGCCCCCGCCAAGGTCAGGGACGGCGGCAATCGGTGCGACCACGCCCAGCACGATCCGCTAGGCTGTCGCCGACGGGCCCCCGCCTTCGTAGCTCAGGGGATAGAGCACGGCTCTCCTAAAGCCGGTGTCGCAGGTTCGAATCCTGCCGAGGGCACGCGAGACACGTACGACGAAGACCCTCCGACCATTCGCGGTCGGAGGGTCTTCGTCGTGTTCGGGGCGCGGGGTCAGGGGTTGGGGGGTGGTGGGGGTGGGGTCAGGGTGAAGGTGGCTTCGGCGCCGCCTTCGGGGCGGTTCGTGAAGGTCAGGGTGGCGGACAGGGCGCGGGCCTGGCCCGCGGCGATGGTCAGGCCCAGGCCGTGGCCCTTGTTCATGCCCTCCGTGCGGAACCGCTGCGGTCCGCTCGTCAGCAGGTAGTCCGGGAAGCCGGGCCCCTCGTCCGTCACCGTCACCGTGGCGGCGTCCACCGTGACCGTGACCGGGGCCGCCCCGTGTTTGTGGGCGTTGGCGATCAGGTTGCCCAGGATGCGTTCCACCCGGCGGTGGTCCGTCTCGACCACGCGGGAGGACAGCACGGTCAGCCGGGTGTCGGTGCCCGAGGCGCGGATCGTACGGGCCGCCAGCTCGGCGAGGTCGTAGGAGTCCAGCTCGGGGCGTTCGCTGCGGGTGTCCAACCGCGATATCTCCAGCAGGTCCTCGGTCAGGGCGCGCATGGCCTGCACCCGGTCCCGCACCAGTTCGGCGGGGCGGCCCGGCGGGAGGAGTTCGGCGGCGGCGTTGAGCCCGGTCAGCGGGGTGCGCAGTTCGTGGGCGACGTCGGCGGTGAAGCGGCGTTCCGCTTCGAGCTTGCGCTGGAGGGACGCCGCCATGATGTCCAGCGCGTCGGACACGGCGGCCACCTCGTCGCGGGCCCGCGCCGCGTCGTCGACCCGCGCGTCCAGGTCGCCCGCGCTGATCCGTCGGGCGACCTGGGCGGTCTGGTGCAGCCGTCGGGTGATGCGGGTGACGCCGACGGCTCCGATGAGGAGGGTGCCGCCGATGGCGAGGACCGACGAACCGAGGATGGCCCGGTCCAGGTTCGCGATGGTCTGTTCGCTGGCGCTGTAGTCGACGGCGGCGGCGATCACGCCGTCCCGGTCGGCGGGTCCGGCCGCCCACATGACCCGCTTGTTGCGCAGTTCGCCGACGCGGGTGCCGCGCCGCCCGGTCGACGCGTACGCGCGCAGCTCCGCGGGCAGGGCCTTCGGGTCGATGCCCTCGCCGCGCGGGGTGCGCGTGCCGGCCTCGTACGCCTGCGTGATCCGGTCGAGGCGGTCCAGGGCCTTCTCGCGGGCGGCGCCGATGGTCTGGTTGGTCATGGCGCTGTGGACGAGCCCGCCGAGGAGGGCGGCGAGGCCGCAGCACATGAGGGTGATGAAGACCGCTGCCTTCCAGGTCAGCGTCGCGGTCCAGGCCGGGAGGCGGATCCGGTGCCTCATTGGCGGGACTCCCGGTCCGGGCGGATGATCTCCGTCAGGCGCGGCAGCAGGGCCTGCCGGCTCGGGCACCAGCTCCACACCTCGCGCTTCTCCGTGCCCGGCGCGCCCTCGTGGGTACGGACGATCACGTCCCGCTCGGCCAGCTCGACGCTGACGGCCCGCTCGTAGGTGTTCATGATCCTCAGGACCCGGCCGTCCCGGCAGGCGTAGATGCGGATGTTCAGGACGTCCGGTGACACCCCGAGGCCGAGGATCAGCGCGTCCTCGCCGTTCCCCGTCAGATCACGGTAGTGCGCCGAGTGCAGCGGGCACCCGGCAGCCCCCGGCTGCTCGCAGTCGCCCAGCTCCTCGACCAGCCGATCGCGTTCCCGCGGGTCCCCGCGGTGGCTCGGTTCGGACAGCAGGTCGGCCGTGACCAGCTTCATCGGGTCCAGCGCGTGCATGCCCCCGTCGCCGTCCGCGAAGCCGGGCACGGCGACGCCGACCGGGCGGTCCCCCGCGTCCGCCGCGCCCGCGTCCGGCTCGGCGGGCGGGCGCTCGGGCCACAGCCGGTACGGGCCCTGCGCACGCGCCGCCGGGCCGCCGCCCTCGCCCACCAGGTCCTGCTCCGCGCCGCACCCGGCCAGAACCGGGGGCAGGGCCATGACGGGCAGCGCGAAGAGGCCGAGCGCGGCGGCCCTGCGCCGGCGGCCCGGGGTGCGGCGGGGGTTCGGGGCGGGCGGGTCCCCGGGGGTCGCGCTCACGCCACGAGGTCGCCGTAGAAGATGACGTTGTTGGTGCGGTGGCCGTCCTTGATCTCGCCGCCGCAGGTCAGCAGGCGCAGCTCGGGGCGGGGCGTGTCGCCGTAGACCTTGTCGGTCGGGAAGTCCTTCTTGTTGACGTCCTCGATCTCGCGGATCTTGAACTTCGCGGTCTTCCCGTCCTCGCGCGGCACCTCGATGAGGTCGCCGAGCTTGATCTTCTTGACGTCCTTCATCAGCGCCGGGCCGTACTTCGTGTCGAAGTGCGCGACGAGCACGGAGACGCCCTGCTCGCCCGGGGTCGCCCCGGCCGCCCACCACCCGGGCGCGTCGGCCTCGGTCGCGGCGTCGGGCACGCCCAGCTCGCCCGCCGCGTCCACCTTCAGGTCCACCATCTTCTTCGCGTCCACCCCGGCCGCGTCGATCCTCATCCCGGTGGGCCGGGACCTCGGCAGTGCGTGCGTCGCGTTCGACACGGGCTCGGCGGCGGCCGCCGTGCTGCCGACCTTCGGGTCCGGGGCCAGCCGGCCGCCGGATCCGGCCCCGCAGGCCGTCAGCGCCCCGGTGGCGGCGAACGCCACGGCGGTGGTGAGGACGACCCGGCGGGCGCGGGCGCGGGGGCGGGTGCTGGTGTGGGTCATCGCGGTACTCCGGGCGGGGACGAGGGCGGGGCGGTGCGGGGCGGGCGGTACGGCGCGGGGTCAGCGGCTGGAGCGGCCGCGGCGCAGCATCGCGAAGCCGAGGCCCGCGGCGCCGACGGCGGCCATGCCCGCACTGCCGGCGATCAGCGTGGCGCTGCTGCCGCTCGCCACGCCGACGCCCGCCGCGCCGGCCCGTACCGGGCCCTTCGGCGCCTTCGGCGTGACCGTCGTCGTGGCCGTGGGCTGCGGGGTCGGGGCCTCGGCGGCGACGGCGGCGCCCACCGGGAGGGCCAGGGCGGTCAGGGCACCGGCGGTGACGGCGGCGGTGCGGAAGGTGGCGCGCATGAGTGGTTCCCCTCGTCGGCGTCGCCCGTGGTCTCGGTCCGGGTCCGGACCGACCACCCGTTCGAGCGGCTGTCCGGTGTGCCGGATTCCCTGGCGACACGGGAGACGTTACGAGGGTCATGTTTTGGTAATCCCTCGGCAAGGTAACAGTTCGCCGAATGCGCGAACGCGAAGGCGTTAAGGGTCTCGGCGAGTCATACCTGAGGACTCCCGAACCGGCTCCCACCTAGCCCTAAAGGACGAGAGGGGACGAGAGAGGGGACGAGAAAGCCCTCCCGACCGATGGCCGGGAGGGCTTGCGAGCACGACCGCGGTCCCTCCGTCAGCTGAGGCCCCTGCTGCGCTCTCCGATGCGGTCGCCCTGCGGGGTTCCCGACCTCTTCAGGGCCGCCTTCGTGTGCGCTCCGCCCTTCACCTTGCTCCGCAGTTCACCTTCGTAGCCGTGCCCCGGCCCCCTCGGCGCCCGGGACATCTCCAGCGCCTTGGCGACCGCCGCACGGTAATCCTGCTTCTGCTCTTCGCTCATCCCGCCGTCAACTCCCTCGGAGGGGCATTCCATCGACCAACCGGCCA
Source organism: Streptomyces sp. NPDC028419 (assembly GCF_055565515.1). Classification (NCBI taxonomy): domain Bacteria; kingdom Bacillati; phylum Actinomycetota; class Actinomycetes; order Kitasatosporales; family Streptomycetaceae; genus Streptomyces; species Streptomyces sp. NPDC028419. Next base: position 263,885 of record NZ_JBVHUE010000004.1, read on the forward strand.
ATCGGACCTATGGGGATCGTATGCAGATATGAGGATGAACGCACCTGGGCGACGCGTCACGCCGCGGGCCGTTCCGGCACGGCTACGGCAGCTCGGGCGGCCCCACGACCGTGCGGACCAGCTCCTCCGGGCAGGGCGTGCCGCGCGGCAGCTGGTACTTCGCCGCCACCCGGTACTCCCCCGGCGCCGGGACCAGCAGCTCGGTCCAGACGTCGCCCGAGTCGTCCGGCTCCGCCTTGAAGAGGCAGCCGGAGGTGTTCGCGTACTCCTTCGGCGCCTTCACCGCGCCCTTGGCGCTCGCCGCGGCCCGCGCCTTCGAGGCCTCGGTCTCCTGCGGCGGCTCGACCGGCTTGCCCGCGGCGTCGACCAGGCCCAGCCAGGGCGAGTGGGGGATCCGTACCAGCACCCGGCCGGGCTGGCGCACGTCGACGACCAGCTGGTCCGCGCCCGCGCGGACCACCGTCGCCGGGCCCGAGACCAGTGCGGTCGGGCGCTCGACCTTGAAGAGCTGCCAGTTCGCGTCGCCCCACACCTGCTGGAGGTACGGCAGGCCCGCGCGCACCAGCTTCGCCTCGGCCTCGCCGCCGTTGTCGGGTTTGTCGGCGGGCAGCACCACGTAGTGCACGGCCCAGCGCTCCAGCCAGGTCCGGTACGTGTCGGCGGTGAGCGTGTCGTCGTAGAAGACCGGGTTGCGCTCCAGGTCGGCCTGCCGGTTCCAGCCGCGGGCGAGGTTCACGTACGAGGGGATCGCCGAGGACTCGCGGTGGCTGCTGACCGGGACGACCTCGACCCGGCCGCGGTCCGCGCCCGCCTTCCGCAGCTGGTCGATCAGCGGGGCCAGCTCGCGGTTCCAGGAGGCCACGGGGGTGGTGCGGACGATGTCCATCACGCTGTTCGTGCCGATCCAGACGCTCACCCCGAGGACGGCCAGCACCAACGCGTACCAGCGGCGCGAGCGCGGGAGCGCGTGCGGGAGCGCCGCGACCAGGACGGCGCCGGCGAAGAGCATGGCGAGGCGGGTGACGTTCGAGCCGATCTGGGAATCGATGGCCCAGGTGAGGAAGACCCCGAAGGCGTAGACGGACGCGGCGATCCGGACCGTCGTCCACCCCTTCGGTACCAGGACCGCCGCCAGCACGCCGAACAGGAACGGCAGCCAGGCCGATCCGAACCCCATCGGCTGCGTCCCCGAGAAGGGGAACAGCCACGCGGAGAGCCCGACGACGGCCACCGGGGGCAGCCCGATGGCGTACGCGCCCGGGCGCCGCCCGCTCAGGAACAGGGCGGCCGCGATCACCCCGAGGAAGAGCCCGGCCACCGGGCTGGACGCGGTCGCGAGGGCCGCCAGCACCGCGGCGACGGACGCCTTGGCCCAGCGCCGCTCGGCCCATTTGCGGGGCCAGCAGAAGGCCGCGGCGACCGCGCCGAGCGCGAAGAGGACCCCGAGCCCGAAGGTCACCCGGCCGGAGACCGCGTTGCAGAACAGCCCGAACAGCCCGGCGAGCGCGGGCCACAACGGATGCCGCACGGCGCCCCGGCAGCGGGTCAGGACCAGCGCGAGGAGGCCGGCGGAGACGGTCCCGGCGATCATCATCGTGGTGCGGACGCCGAGGACGTGCATGAGGTACGGCGAGACGACGCTGTAGGACACCGGGTGCATGCCGCCGTACCAGGCGAGGTTGTACGCGGAGTCCGGGTGGCGGCCGACGAACTCGGCCCAGGCGTCCTGGGCGGCGAGGTCGCCGCCGCTGTTCGCGAAGCTGAAGAACCAGGCGACGTGGACGAGGGCCGCGAGGGCGGTCGTCACGCCGATCGGGTGCCGGTGGCCGAAGGCGACCGCGGCGCGGCAGCGGAGCCCGAGCCGGAGCCCGGACCGGGCCGGGTCACGGCCCGGGTCACGGCCCGGGTCGCGATCCGGACCCGGGCCGCCCGGTATCCCGGGCTCCCCGAGATCGCCCGCGGCGCCACCGTCTTCCCGGTGGCGGCCGCCGTCCCGCGTCCGCGTACGCGCCGGCTCACGGCCCTGCTCAGCGGTGGTCACTGCCGCACTCCCCAACATCCGTCCCGGTGCCAAGACGCGACCCGGCGCCCCGGGGTTGCCCGGAGCGCCGTGAGCCCGTCCCGCACCTACTGTCAGCCGACGCGCGTCAGCTTGCTGCCGATGCCCGGCGCGGCCAGCTCGCGCTGGAGCGCCACCGGCACCTTCACCTGGCTGGCACCCTCGCCGACGGTCAGCACGCCCACCTGGGCGCCCGCCTTCGCCGTCTCCGGCAGCTTCGTGCCGCCGTCAACCAGCTTGACGGTGACCGTGAGGCCCGACCACCCGACGGCCTGGACATCCGCGGTCGCGACGACCGGGGTGTGGCCGTCGAGCCCGTCGTCGACGTACCCGACGACATCGCCCTTCTTCACGACCGTCGCGCCCTGGAGCGACTTCTGGGTGGCGAGCAGCAGCTTGCGGCTGGCGTCGACCACCGTGTCGATGATCGGCGGCTTGTGCTGGCCGAGGACGGCGCCGACGATCAGCTGGTTGGTGTTGCCGACCTTCTTCTGCGCGGCGAAGAGCAGGTTTCCGCCCGCCTTGGTCGTCGTACCGGTCTTGATGCCGAGCGAGTCGTAGAGGGGGACCAGCCGGTTCCAGTTGGGCCACGTCTTGCCGGAGGGGTCGACCCAGCTCGGCTTCCTCGTGATGTCGAGCAGCGCGTCCATCTCGACGAGCTTGAGACCGAGCTTGACCTGGTCCTCGGCGGTGCTGACCGTGGTCGCGTCCAGACCCGAGGGGTCCGTGTACGTCGTGTTGGTCATGCCGAGTTCCTTGGCGGTGGCGTTCATCTTCGCGACGAACGCCTCCTGGCTGCCCGAGTCCCAGCGGGCCAGGAGCCGCGCGATGTTGTTGGCCGAGGGGATCATCAGGGCCGCGATCGCGTCGTACTCCGAGATCTTCTGGCCCTCCAGGACGGTGTCGAGGGTCGACTCGTTGTCCGTGGAGTTGTTCTTCTTGCCCTCGGTCTCGGCCGTCTTGTCGATGTCGATCATCTGACCCTTGTCCCCCTTCTTGAAGGGGTGGTCGCGCATGATGATGTACGCCGTCATCGACTTGGTGACGCTCGCGATCGGTACGGGCTTCATCTCGCCGGACGAGCCGATCGTGCCGAGGCCCGCGGCGGCCATGTACGCCTGCCCCTCGGTGGGCCAGGGCAGGTCGGGCTTGCCGCCCTCGAAGGCGTACGAGGTCTTCGCCGTCATCTTCAGCGTCGGGGCGGGCAGCGGGCGCACCAGCTGGACGATGCCGAGGATGATCACCAGCAGCACGAGCAGCGGGGCGTAGATCTTGACCCGGCGCACGGTGGTGCGCATCGGGCTGGGCGGCGGGGGCGGGTTGTTCGTCAGCTCGGCGAGCAGGTCGAGCGGGGGCCGGGGCGGCAGCGGCTGCTGCGTCGTCCGCTCGGAGCCGGTGTGGGTGACGGGCGGCTTGGGAGCCGTGGGCCCTGCGGGCGGCTTCGGTGCCGGGGGCGGGGTCGCCTTGGCCGGAGCCTTGGGCTCCGCCTTGGGCTCCGCCTTGGGCTCCGCCTTGGGTGCGCCATCGCCGCGCAGCGGTACGAAGGTGCTGGCCTTGTCGCTGCCGCCGGGCTTGGTGGTGGACGGGCCGGTGCCGGTGGCCCGGCCCGTGGCGTCGGCCGGGGCCGCGTCCGGGCGGACGGCACGGAAGACGGCCGTACGTTCGCTGTCGCTCGGGGCCTCGGCCTCGGGCTTGGTTCCAGGCTTGGCCGGGCCCTTCGCGTCCGCGGGGGCGGCGTCGGGGCGAACGGCACGGAAGACCGCCGTGCGCTCACCGCCGGCGGCAGCCGGAGCCTTCGCGTCCGGCTTCTCGACCGGCTCGGCGGCATCCGACTTCGCGTCCGGCTTCGCTTCCGGCTTCGCGTCCGGGCGGACCGCGCGGAAGACCGCCGTGCGCTCACCGTCGGCGGCAGCCGGAGCCTTCGCGTCCGGCTTCGCGGCCGGCTCGGCGGCATCCGGCTTCGCATCGGGCTTCGCGTCCGGGCGGACCGCACGGAAGACGGCCGTGCGCTCGCTGGCGGCCGCGGCCGGGGCCTTCGCGGCCGGCTTCTCGGCCGGCTCGGCGGCATCCGACTTCGCGTCGGGCTTCGCATCCGACTTCGCGTCCGGCTTCGCTTCGGGCTTCGCGTCCGGGCGGACCGCGCGGAAGACGGCCGTGCGCTCGCTGGCGGCCGCGTCCGGGGCCTTCTCGGACGGCTCGGCGGCGGCCGGCTTCGCGGGGGCGTCGGGAGGGGCCGGGAGGCGGGGGTCGGGGCGGGAAGCGGAATCCTTCTTCGGGGAGCTTCCACCGACACCGGGGTTGCGACGGAAGGCCTCGAACGCCGGCGGCGCGTCCTCCGCAGGAGCCGGATCGGCCGCCTTCTCGGAATCCTTGGCAGGCATCCGGAACACCGAGGTGCGCTCGGGATCAGCGGCTTCGTCCGAGGAATCGGAATCCTCGGGGGCATCCCGCTCGGCCCCCTTGGCCGGGGTCGACTCCGAGTCGGCCGGAGCCTCGTCAGGCGCGTCCGCCGAAGCCGAAGTGGAATCCTGGTCGGCGGTCGCGTCGACCTCGACCGCTTCCGGCGCGCCCGCATCCACGTCGGCATCCGCGTCCGCGGCGCGCTCCGCATCCGGCTCGTCATCCGGCTCGTCGGATTTCGCCACCCATGCCGCAACCGCGGCGCGCAGGGGATCGTCCTTCCCTTCGGGAGCGGCCTCCGGATCCCGGGGGCGGAACACCGACAGACGAGGGTCGGATTCCGCCGCCCCCGCGCCTTGCTTTACCGACTTGTCGGGGGACTCGCCCGCCACCAGTTCCTCCTCGATCGACGTCCGGCCGCTACCCGGACCGCTGTCCGAACCGTCTAACAGTGTCCCGTCTCGGGGGCATCGCCCCCGTGCTAGACGAGTACGACATACTTGCCGGTTCCCCCACAAAGCGACCAGGCACTCTCGACAGATGAATGTGAGAGGGGTCACCCTGTCACTCATCCACGCGGGGAGGCATGGATGGGCAGGAGCCGCAGAACAATTCCGGAGGAGCTTCTGCTGCTCGCTTTGGACCCGGCAACGGGCACCACGGCGCAGCCGCAGTCGCTCGACCTCGGCCTGGCCGGGGCACAGCTAGTGGAGCTGGCTCTGGCAGGACGGATAGCCCCTGACGGGGATCGTATCGCCGTGGTGATGCCACGGCCGACAGGAGATCCGACCCTGGACTCCGCACTGGAACTGCTGCGCCGTCGCGGCAGTCCGGTTCGGGCGGTCCACTGGATCGGCGGACCCCGACTGGGGCTCCGCCAGGTGTACCTCGCTCACCTGGAGCGTTGCGGCATGGTGCATGCCGTCGCGGGCCAGATGTGCGGAGTTCTGCCGACGACTCGCTACCAAGCGACCGACACGGCAATCAGCCGGGAGATCCGTGCCCGGCTGGACAGTGCGATCCGCACCGGTGTACCGCCGGACCCGCGGACCGCGGCGCTCGCCGCGCTGGCCCACGCGGTCGGACTCGGCAAGCACCTCTACCCCGGCAATGAGGGGCGTTCGTCCAGGTCCCGCCTGCGGGACCTGATTCGACACGACCCCATGGGCGGCCTCGTGGCACACGCCGTGATGGACGTTCAGAACGGTGTGGCCGCACAGCCGCGCCGCGACCGTGCGCCGGCACCGGCTCCGCAGCCGACCGCTCGCGGGGTGGCGACCAGCGTTCCGCTGCAACCGCGCCGCACCGGCGCGATGGCCCGCGCCGCCGCGCACTGATCCACCGCGCCACGCACCACGGGCCCAACGCGCCACCGAACGACCGCACCAACGCAGCACGCACGGACGCGTCACCGGTACACCCCACCGGACGGCGCGCGACGCACGACGAACGCCACGGCCGCCACCGGCATCCCCCAAGGACCCGGTGCGGACACCGCCAGCGCGCGGGGTGGCGAGGCCGGTCCACCGGCCCCGCCACCCCGCGCGCCTGCGTTCCCGGGCCCCACAGGGCCCCCGGGCACCACCGGCATCCGCCGGCCCCGCCCGGCACCGTCTGCGCCACGACGCGTCCCGCGCCCCGGGTCCCGCGGAACCGTTCCGGCCCGTTCCCCAGCGAGGCCGCGCCCTTCGATGGCAGTCTGCTCATCATCAGACACGCAGAGAGACAGTAAGCAAACAGCAAGCAAGCGGAGGTGCCGTAATCGTGGCGTCCAATGTCAACCCCACCGTCCGACGCCGCCGATTGGGCATGGAGCTGCGCAAGCTCCGTGAGGACAAGGGCATGACGGCCGAACAGGTCGCCGAACGCCTGCTCGTTTCCCAGTCCAAGATCAGTCGGCTCGAGAACGGCCGTCGTTCCATCAGCCAGCGCGATGTCCGCGACCTGTGCGACGTCTACGAGGTCGAGGACCGCCGGCTCGTCGACTCCCTGATGCAGATGGCCAAGGACTCCCGCCAACAGGGCTGGTGGCACGCCTTCGGCGACATCCCGTACAGCGTCTACATCGGCCTGGAGACGGACGCGGCCAGCCTGCGGACCTACGAGCCCCAGGTGGTCCCGGGGCTGCTCCAGACACCGGAGTACGCCCAGGCGCTGATCCGCGGCGCGCTGCCGGAGACCGCGCCGGTCGACATCGAGAAGCGCGTACAGGTGCGCATGCACCGGCAGAAGCGGCTCTCGGAGACCGACAACAGCAACGTCGACGTCGGCCCGCTGCGCCTGTGGGCGGTCATCGACGAGGCCGCCCTGCGCCGCCGCGTGGGCGACGGCCAATTGATGGTCCGACAGCTGGAGTACTTGATAGAGCAGTCGGAACAGCCGTACGTCACCGTCCAGGTGATGCCCTTCACCATGGGCGCGCACCCCGGCGTGAACGGCCAGTACGCCATTTTGGAATTCCCGGACGCCTCCGACTCGACGGTCGTGTACATCGAGGGCGTCACGAGCGATTTGTACCTGGAGAAGGCGAATGACGTCCAGAAGTACAGCGTGATGTACGAGCACTTGCGCGCCCAGGCCCTGAATGTGGACCAGACGCGGGAGTTCATCTCCGACATCATCAACGACCACGCGGGCAAGCGTCGGTAAAAGTGGAGCAAACCGGGTAGGTGGCGCTGGGCGCCGGTACGGTACACCGTCACCACCCGGCCACGGAAGACCTGGCCTGAATATGCCATCCGGACGGGTGAACGACCCCTTCACCCGTCGGGCGGTGCCGGTAGCGTCGATCACGTCAGCCAGAAACACGAAATCGGCTGACGTCAATTCGGAACGACTCGCTGAACCGGAGAAAAAACATGGCTATTCGACTGGGCGCCACGGAAAACTGGACGAAGTCCTCGTACTCCGGCGGCAACGGTGCGTGCGTCGAAGTCAAGTCCCCCGTCACCGAGGCCATCGCGGTCCGCGACTCGAAGGTGCAGGACGGTCCGTCCATCGCCTTCGCGCCGGGTTCCTGGACCTCGTTCGTCAACGAGGTCAACGAAGGCCGGCTGGGACAGCTCGTCTGAGCATCACGACGAGCTCCCCGACCGACCTGCCCGCACCACCGGCAGAACCCGTAGGACCGGCAAGACCGGCAGGACCCGCAGGACCCGCAGTACTGACTGGAGCCCTCTCGACTGGCCCGCCGTCCCGGCCGAGGGGGCTCGGCCGTGCCCGCCCCCGCACCCGCACCCGTAGGCCGCCTCCGTCTCCTAGCGGAGCTGGTCGACGTACCGGTCCGTCCCCGGCACGGTCGGGACGAACGGCGCCACCAGCTCCACCTTCCCGCCCGGCCCCGCCGCAGCGACCTCCGCCTCCAGCCCCTGGAAGCGGTCCCAACAGGTGCGCGGGTCGGCCTCCAGGAACCACAGCAGCGTCAGCCGGGTGTCGACCCCCTCGACCTGCTTGACGTACGTCATCCGGTCGCCCGGCAGCGGGGTCGGCCGGAAGACCGTCACCAGCGCGGCCGGTGAGCCGTGCAGGCGCTGCGGCAGGTGCCGCGAGCGCAGCCACTCCAGCAGTTCCGCCCGCTGCTCGGGGCCCTGCGCATCGATGACCTGGAGGACGAGCCCGGCGTACGGGTGGTCCATCGCGTGGTAGTCCCGGGGCCCGGCGGCCCCGTCGCGGTAGACGGTCGCCTCGTGGTCCTGGAAGGCGGTGAAGACGTGCGTGCGGTCCTGGTAGACGCGTCCGTCGCGGTTCAGCCGCTTGTTGATGCCGACGGTCCACTTCATGTGCTCGTCGTAGCGGCCCTCGGTCACCCAGTACGTCGACAGGTAGCAGCCCGCGGTGACCGGCTGGGCGACGGCCGACTTCTCCGGGTAGCGCAGCTCCTGGAGTTCGCGGGTGGCGACCCAGCGGCGCCCGGCGAACATCCACGGCATGGCCATGGCCCCGGCGTAGTAGTGGTCGTCCTCGTACCAGCGGTTGTACGCGAACTCGTGGCCCGGGTGCGGCTCGACCATGGTGATGAGCGCGTGGCCCGGGTGGACGCCGTAGGGGCCGACCGACGCGAGCGCGGCGTAGTCGTCGGGGCGGGTGTCTTCTGTCGTCATGGGACCGGTCTAGCTGATGATTCATCAGATGTGGAGTGGTCGGGGCGAGTTCAGCCCGTGGACAGGTGGGTGCCCTATGCACCTTCCGCCGCTACGCTGCGCCCATCCGCCTCCCGAAGGAGTCACCGTGCCCGCATCCCCGCCCCCCTTCGCCGCGCGGGCCGTCTCGACCGCGGGCTCGCCCGTGCGCGAGATCCTCGCCCTCACCGAGCGGCCCGGCGTGATCAACTTCGCGGGCGGGCTGCCGGCGCCGGAGCTCTTCGACACCGAGGGCCTGCGGGCCGCGTACGACGCCGCCTTCGCCACCTCGGCCGCGCGCGCCCTGCAGTACTCGACCACCGAGGGCGCCCCCGAACTGCGCGCCGCCGTCGCCGCCCGGGCGAGCGCGCGCGGGCTCCCGACCTCGCCGGACGACGTGCTGGTCACCACCGGTTCGCAGCAGGCCCTCGCGCTCGTCACGGCCACGCTGGTGGAGCCGGGGGACGTGGTCCTGGTCGAGAACCCGACCTATCTGGCGGCCCTCCAGTGCTTCCGCCTGGCCGGGGCGCGCGTGGTGGCCGTGACCTGCGACGCGGACGGGATCGTGCCGGAGGCGCTGGAGGAGGCCGTGCGGCGCGAGCGGCCGAAGCTGCTGTACACCGTGCCCACCTTCCAGAACCCGACCGGCCGCACCCTGCCCGGCGCCCGCCGGGCCGCCGTGGCCGAGATCGCCGAGCGACTCGGGACGTGGCTGGTCGAGGACGACCCGTACGGCGAACTCCGCTACGAGGGGGCGGAGGTCCCCTGGCTGGCCGCGCACCCGGGGGCGGGTGACCGTACGGCGCTGCTCGGCAGCTTCTCCAAGGTCATGGCGCCCGGGCTGCGGCTCGGCTGGCTCCGCGCCCCGGCGGCGCTGCGGCGGGCCGCGGTGGTGGCCAAGCAAGCCAGTGACCTGCACACCTCGACGGTGGACCAGATGGCGGCGGCGCACTACCTGGCCGCCAACGACCTGGCCGCGCACGTGGGCGTCGTCCGGCGGGCCTACCGCGAGCGGCGGGACGCGCTGCTCGCGGGGCTGCCGGGTGCGCTGCCCGCGGGGTCGCGATGGAACCGGCCGGAGGGCGGCATGTTCGTCTGGGCGCGGCTCCCGGAGGGGTACGACGCGGGCGCCCTGCTGAAGGTCGCGGTGGAGCACGACGTGGCGTACGTGCCGGGTGCCGCCTTCTTCACCGGCCCCCCGGACCCCCGCACCCTCCGCCTCTCCTTCACCACCCACACCCCCACCGAAATAGCCGAGGGCCTGACCCGCCTGTCCACCGCCCTGTCCTGACCACCCCCTCCAGGCCCCGCCTCAAGCCCCGCCGGCGTTCGAGGCGCCCCCGGAGGGCGGACGACCCGGCCGGACCCAAGGGCTTCACACTCCGCCCGCACCCCCGTAGCCTGACGCCCCGTCAGATCCACGAGCCCCCGCCCCACCAGGAGCCCGCATGCTGCTGCAAGGCAAGACCGTCATCGTCTCCGGCGTCGGCGCCGGGCTGGGCCACCAGGTCGCCGCCGCCGTCGTCCGCGACGGCGGCAACGCCGTCCTCGGCGCCCGCACCGAGGCCAACCTCGCCAAGTCCGCCGCCGAGATCGACCCCGACGGCACGCACACCGCCCACCTCCCCACCGACATCACCGACGAGGCCCAGTGCGCCGCCCTCGCCGCCCTCGCACAGGACCGTTTCGGCCGGATCGACGCGGTCGTGCACGTCGCCGCCTGGGACTCCTACTTCGGCGGCCTCCAGGACGCCGACTTCGGCACCTGGCAGCAGATCCTCGACGTCAACCTCCTCGGCACCCTGCGGATGACCCGCGCCTGCCTGCCCGCGCTCAAGGCCAACGGCGGGGCCGTCGTCATCATCGGCACGCAGTCCGCCATCGCCGCCCCCTCCGAGGTCCAGCAGGCCGCGTACGCCGCCTCCAAGGGCGCGCTGACCTCCACCATGTACTCGATGGCCCGCGAGCTCGGCCCGGACCGGATCCGGGTCAACACCGTGCTGCCGGGCTGGATGTGGGGCCCGCCCGTGCAGGCCTTCGTGACCTTCAGCGCGCACTCCGAGAACGTGCCGGAGGAGGAGGTGCTGGCGCGCCTCACCCAGCGGATGGCGCTGCCCGAGCTGGCCACCGACGGGGACGTCGCGGACGCCGCGGTCTTCCTCGCCTCCGACCGCGCCCGGGCGATAACCGGCCAGTCACTGCTGGTCAACGCCGGTGAGCTGATGCGATGAGGCCCGTCACAGCAGCCCGCGCACCGGGATCCGCGGATCGTATGCTCACGCCATGAGCACTCCGAGCACCGCTCCGACCGACAACTCCATGCGCCGCGCCCTCAAGCGGGCGCGCGACGGCGTCGCGCTGGACGCGGCCGAGGCGGCCGTTCTGCTCCAGGCGCGCGGCGAGGCCCTGCGGGACCTCGCCGCCTCCGCCGCCCGGGTCCGGGACGCCGGCCTCGCCGCCGCGGGCCGCCCCGGGGTCATCACGTACTCCCGCAAGGTCTTCATCCCCCTCACCCGCCTCTGCCGCGACAAGTGCCACTACTGCACCTTCGTCACGGTCCCCGGCAAGCTGCGCCGCGCGGGCCACGGCCTCTACCTCTCCCCCGACGAGGTGCTCGACATCGCCCGCGAGGGTGCCGCGATGGGGTGCAAGGAGGCGCTCTTCACGCTCGGCGACCGCCCCGAGGACCGCTGGCCCGAGGCCCGCGAGTGGCTCGACGCGCACGGCTACGACGACACGCTCGCCTACGTCCGGGCGATGGCGATCCGGGTGCTGGAGGAGACGGGCCTGCTCCCGCACCTCAACCCCGGGGTGATGACCTGGTCCGACCTGCAGCGCCTCAAGCCGGTCGCGCCCTCGATGGGCATGATGCTGGAGACCACCGCGACCCGGCTGTGGTCGGAGCCGGGCGGCCCGCACCACGGCTCCCCCGACAAGGAGCCGGCCGTGCGGCTGCGCGTCCTGGAGGACGCGGGCCGTTCCAACGTCCCCTTCACCACCGGGGTGCTGATCGGCATCGGCGAGTCGTACGAGGAGCGCGCGGACGCGTTCTTCGAGCTGCGCCGGATCCAGCGGGCCTACCACGGCATCCAGGAGGTCATCGTCCAGAACTTCCGCGCCAAGCCGGACACCGCGATGCGCGCGATGCCGGACGCGGAGCTGGAGGAGCTGGCCGCCGCCATCGCGGTGGCCCGACACGTCCTGGGCCCGGCCGCCCGGATCCAGGCCCCGCCGAACCTGGTGGACGCCGAGTACGCCCTGATCATCGGCGCGGGCATCGACGACTGGGGCGGGGTCTCCCCGCTCACCCCCGACCACGTGAACCCGGAACGGCCCTGGCCGCACGTCGAGGAGCTGGCCGCGCGGACCGCCGCCGCCGGCTTCGAGCTGCGCGAACGCCTGACCATCTACCCGGAGTTCCTCCGGCGCGGCGAACCCTGGCTGGACCCCCGGCTGCTGCCGCACGTGCGCGCGCTGGCCGACGGGGAGAGCGGGCTCGCGGACGAGGGCGCGCGGGTCGAGGGGCGCCCGTGGCAGGAGCCCGACGAGGGCTTCACGAGCACCGGCCGCACCGATCTGCACGCCACCATCGACACCGAGGGCCGCACCTCCGACCGGCGCGACGACTTCGACCACGTCTACGGCGACTGGGAGGCGCTGCGCGAGGCCGCGGCCCCCGGCATGGCCCCGGACCCCGGGCGCGGCGGCCCCGAGCGGCTGGACACCGAGGTCCGCGCGGCCCTCGCGCAGGCCGCCGACGACCCGACGGCGCTCACCGACGACCAGGCCCTCGCCCTGCTGCACGCGGACGGCCCGGCCCTGGACGCGCTCTGCCGGATCGCCGACGACCTGCGCAGGTCCGTCGTGGGCGACGAGGTGACGTACATCGTCACGCGCAACATCAACTTCACCAACGTCTGTTACACCGGCTGCCGGTTCTGCGCCTTCGCCCAGCGCCGCACCGACGCCGACGCCTACACCCTCTCCCTCGACCAGGTCGCCGACCGGGCCGCGCAGGCGTGGGACGTGGGCGCGGTCGAGGTGTGCATGCAGGGCGGCATCCACCCGGACCTGCCCGGGACGGCGTACTTCGACATCGCGCGCGCGGTGAAGGCGCGGGTGCCCGGCATGCACGTGCACGCCTTCTCCCCGATGGAGGTCGTCAACGGCGCGACCCGCACCGGGATGTCGGTCCGCGACTGGCTGACGGCGGCCAAGGAGGCCGGGCTGGACTCGATCCCGGGGACGGCGGCGGAGATCCTGGACGACGAGGTCCGCTGGGTGCTCACCAAGGGGAAGCTGCCCACCGCCGACTGGATCGACGTCATCACCACCGCGCACGAGCTGGGCATCCGCTCCTCGTCGACGATGATGTACGGGCACGTGGACCAGCCGCGGCACTGGCTGGGCCACCTGCGCACCCTGGCCCGGATCCAGCAGCGGACGGGCGGCTTCACGGAGTTCGTGACGCTGCCCTTCATCCACACCAACGCGCCCGTCTACCTGGCGGGCATCGCGCGGCCCGGCCCGACGGACCGCGACAACCGGGCGGTGATCGCGATGTCCCGGCTGCTGCTCCACCCGCACATCACCAACATCCAGACCAGCTGGGTCAAGCTCGGCGCGGCGGGCGCCGCCGAGATGCTGCGCTCGGGGGCGAACGACCTGGGCGGGACGCTGATGGAGGAGACCATCTCCCGGATGGCGGGCTCGGGTTACGGCTCGTACAAGTCGGTCCGGGACCTGGTCGCGATCGCGGAGGCCGCCGGGCGGCCGGCCCGGGCCCGTACGACGCTGTACGGCGAGGTGCCCGAGGAGCGGCTGCGCGCGGCGCACGCCTCGGACGGGCACCTGCCCGAGCTGCTGCCGGTCCTGGAGTAGGCGGGGAACGCCGGGCGGGGCACGCCGGGCGGGTCAGCCGACGAGGAGGTCCCGCTTGAGCCGCTTCAGTTCGCGCGCGTCGATGCCGAGCCCCTGGTCGAGGTAGCGGTCGAAGGACCCGTACGTCGCCTCGACCTCGGCGTAGCCGGCGTTCAGGTATGCGGGGCGGACGTCGAGCATCGGCTTGTAGACGGCGGCCTGCTGGGCCGGCAGGTGCGCGAGGACCGCGTCGTTGGCGGCCTTGCGGTAGTCGTTGCTGGCGAGGTAGTCGGCCATGACGGTGTCGGCCGGCACGCCGAGCGCGGTCAGCAGGGAGGCGTTCGCCCAGCCCGTGCGGTCCTTGCCCGCGGTGCAGTGGAAGAGGACGGCGCGGGAGCGGTCGTTGCCGATGCCCTCGAAGACCCGCGCGTACGCCTTCTTGCCGCCCGCGCCGCTGACCATGGCCTTCTCGGCCTCGGTCATGGCCTTGACGGCCTCGTCGGGGGTCTTGGGCAGGGTCTGGAAGGAGCCGGAGCCCGCGAAGACGTCGGCGACGACGTAGGTGGCGCCCGCCGGGACCTTGTCGGGTCCCTTGGCGCGCTCGTCCTCCATGCGCAGGTCGAAGACGGTCTTGACGTGCAGCCGCCCGAGCTTGGCCCGGTCCCCCTCGGTGAGCTTGTCGAGGGCGTCCGAGCGGTAGATCTCGCCCATCTTGACCCACTGGCCGGTGGTGGTGCGGTAGCCGCCCGCGTCACGGAAGTTGGCCGTGCCCTCCAGCGTGATCAGGCGGTCGGCGAGGCGCAGGCCCTGGCCGCGGTCCGGTACGAGGTCGAACCACTGGCGGTCGGCGGCGGGCAGGCCCTTGACCACGGCCTGACCGGCGGCGCCGCCCTTGGCGACGACCTTGCCGTTGGCCCTGATCTCGACCCGCTTGACGCCCTTGGCGTTGCCGGAGCCGTTGGCCTTGGCGGCGTCCCACTTCACGGTGAACGAGCCGTCGGCGCCGGCCGTGACGGTGGCGGCGGTGAACGGAACGGCCGAGCGGCCCCGCCGGTCGTCGTCCCCCTGGCTCCCGTGGGCGCTGGCGACCGGGGCGAGGGCGGTGAGGGTGAGCGCGGCGGCGACGGCGGTCGCGGCGAGGAGTGCCTTCTTCATGCCGTCGAATCTGTGGGCCCGGCGCGAACGTCGTGTGAACGAAGCATGGCCGGAAACAGCCACCCCGAAGGCGAGTGACAAAACGTGCCACTTGGCCGATCACACGGCATGCGGAGCCGGAAGTACCGCTATTCCGGCCTTTCTCCGCACACTTACGGGCCGCTTAAAAGCATCTCTCCGAAATCGAACGGGCCGGTCCACTACAGTGCCCGCCAGAGCCAGCGGGGGGATGTGTCGATGGACTTGGCGGCGGCAGACGTGACGACGGGAAGCGTGACCACCGGGAGCGTGACCACGGCCCTGTGGGGCCGGGTCGAACAGCAGGACTTCCGCAGCCGGGTGCGCGGCGCCCTGCTCGGCTCCGCCATCGGCGACGCCCTCGGCGCGCCGATCGCCGGGCTCTGCCTCGACGGGATCCGCGAGGCCCACGGCCCGCAGGGCCTGACCGAACCGGCCCCCGCCCACGGCCGGCGCGGCGCCGTCACCGCCTCCACCCAGCTCACCCTCTTCACCGTCGACGGCCTGATACGGGCCCACGTGCGCCGGGACACCGGCGCCTGGCACCCGCCCACCGACGTCCACCGCGCCTACCTGCGGTGGGCCGCCACCCAGCACGACTGGGGCCCGGACGAGCGGCGCAAGGAGAACGGCTGGCTCGCCCACGAGGAGTGGCTCTACGCCCGCCGCGGCCCCGACCGCGCCTGCATGACCGGCTTCGGCGACGAGATCCTCGGCACCCTGGAGCAGCCCAAGAACCCCACCGCCCGGGACGCCGGCGCGCTGGCCCGCTCCGCCCCCTTCGGGCTGCTCGTCGGCTGGGAGCCGGCCCTGGTCCTCCAACTGGCCGTCGAGTGCGCCACGCAGAGCCACGGCCACCCCACCGCCTACCTGTCGGCGGGCGCGCTCGCGGTGATCGTCCACGGCCTGACCCGCGGCGCGAGCCTCGACGCGGCCGTCCAGCGCGCCCTGGGCCTGCTCGGCTCCCGGGCCGGGCAGCAGCCCGTGACCGACGCCCTCCAGCGGGCCACGGCCGCCGTGACCCGAGGCGTTCCGTCGCCCGAGATCATCGCGTCGCTCTCGCCCGGCGACGGCCGCGGCGCCGAGGACGCCCTCGCCGTGGCCGTGTACTGCGCCCTCGTCGCCGAGGACGTCCGCCACGGCCTGCGCCTCGCGGTCAACCACGGCGGCGACTCCACCGCGACCGGCGCCCTGTGCGGAGCCCTGCTGGGCGCCCTGCACGGCGAGACCGCCCTCCCGGCCCCCTGGCTGGCCGACCTGGAGGGCCGCCCCACGATCCTCGAACTCGCCGACGACTTCGCCCTGGAGATGACCCAGGGCCCCGCCCTCCACGGCCCGACCACCTCCTCCCCGTCCTGGCTGACCCGCTACCCCCGCGCCTGACCGCTCCGGTCGACGACCCCGTCATCCGCCTGGCTCGGGAGCCGTACGGTGATCAGGTCCCCGACCTCGGCGACCTCGTTCAGGGACCGGGCGAGCGCGAGGAGCACCTGCCGCACGTCCTCCATCTCCCGCCGCAACTCCGCCGCCCGCTCCCAGGCCCGCTCGTGGGCCACCGGGTCGGTTCCGGAGCCGCGCTGGCCCTCGTGCGCCGCGAGCAGCGGGTGCCAGCGGCTCAGCAGGGGCCGGATCGACAGGTTCAGCACGTTGACCGCGAGCGTGCCGAAGGTGACGTGCCCGGGCGCCACGCGCGGGGCCACCGCGGGACCGTAACGGCGCAGGATCTCCCGGGTGGTCCCGAAGACCGTGTAGAGGGACGACAGCGCCTCGCGCAACAGGCCTTCGTCCTCGCCGAGTTCGACGACCGAGATCCGGGTGGCGAGCTCGACGTACAGCTCCCAGGCCGCCTCCCGCTCGACCGCCACCGGCTCCCAGGTACCGCTGATCTCCGCGACGAACGGGATCGTTAACTTGACGCTGATCTGCTGCGGAGCGAGCGCCTTCGCCGCCCCGCCCGCCAGCGCGCTTCCCCGCCTGAGCCAACGACGCATGCCGAACCCCTCCCGGATCGCGAACTCTGCATGTCACCCTACGAGTTGCCTGGGATCACACAAGTGCCGGGCTCCGGGGGGCAGCCATGGAACGCGACGCGTTCATCTCGTACAGCCACAAGTTCGACACCGCACTCGCGCAGGGACTCCAACGCGGCCTGCAGCACCTCGCACGACCCTGGACGCGCCGTCAGGTCGTCAACGTCTTCCGCGACACGACCAGCCTCGCCGCCAACAGCGACCTCGGGGGATCCATCAAGAAGGAGCTGGCGAACTCCCGCTTCTTCATCTACCTCGCCTCCCCCGCGGCGGCCGAGTCCCGGTGGGTCCGCGAGGAGATCGAGTTCTGGATCGCCCACCGCCCCATGGACCGCTTCCTCATAGCGGTCAGCGACGGCGACATCGCCTGGGACCCGGCGACCGGGGACTTCGACTGGAACCGGACCACCGTCCTCCCGCCGGTACTGCGCGGCAGGTTCGCCACCGAACCCCTGTGGGTGGACCTGACCGCCGTCCGCGAGGGCGGCGAGTTCTCCCTGCGCCAGGCCGAGTTCCGCGACGCCATCGCCACCCTCGCCGCCCCCCTGCACGGCCGTTCCAAGGACGCGCTCGACGGCGAGGACCTGCGCCAGCACCGCCTCGCGACCCGCATCCTGCGCACCGCCGTCGTCACCCTCGCCCTGCTCCTGGTGACCTCCCTGATCGCCGGCGTCTTCGCCTGGCAGCAGCGCAACACCGCCCTGGCCCGCGCCCGCACCTCCGCCTCCCAGGCCCTGGCCGCCCGCTCCCTGGAGATGGCGGGCTCCGACCCCCGCAAGGCCGCCCAGTTCGCCCTCTACGCCGACCGGGTCCAGCAGACGGGCGAGTCGGCCCAGGCCCTGGGGCGGGCGGTGGCGGCGAACGGGCCGGTGGTCTGGCACGTGCAGGGCGGTCGGGAGCAGACCGCCTTGTGGCACGGTCCCTCGAAAACGACTTCCAACCGCGTCACGATCAGCCGGGACGGTCGGCTACTCGCCTACTACTCGGACTACGACGTCACGGCCGACGACATCAGTGATCGACACGTGAACCTCTACGACCTCCAGACCCGCACGCCGCTGCCCGCCCTCAGAGGCAAGGGCTGGCCGCTGGGCGGAGGAGGGCTGCGGCTGAGCGCGGACGGCAAGATCCTCGCCGTGGAGATCTACCCCAACGAGATTGAGATCTGGGACGTACCTGGGCAACGGTTGATGCGGACCATCGTGACCGACCCCAACAGCCGGGATCTCGACACCGCCTCCATGCACTTCCAGAGCATGGCTCTCTCCGACGACGGGCAGCACGTGGCGGTCACCTATTACATGCCGGACTCCCACGAAAAGGTCTACTACGGTGTCTGGAACGCTCGGTCTGGCACCCGCCTCTCCACCGGCGAGGTGCAGGACTCGCTGAGCAACGTGTCCTTCGTTCGACCGGGGGAACTCCAGGTCCGGGACGCCCAGCAGGCGCGGGTGAACACCCTGCGCCTGGACACCAACACCTGGGCCCCCACCCGCACCATCGACGGAATGACCCTGGACAAGGAGCACCACGCCGTCGTCCCCGGAAACGCGTCCTGGGCCTACGTCGTCGGCAAGGGCAACGACGAGCTGTGGGACCTCAGCAGCGGACGGCGCACCGCCTCCGTCGCCCAGGGCCCCAGCAGGCTCGTCATACCGACCGACGGCAAGGACATGGCCCTGGGCGTGGACGGAGAGATCGTGTCCCTCTACGACACCGCCCTCAAACGCCAACGAGCCATCGGCTCATTCGGCTGGCCCGTGATGGACATAAGCACCTCGGGCGACGGCCGCTGGGTGGCCGCCATCGCGGACGACGGCGCGCTCACGGTCTTCTCCACCACGGGGAGCCAGACGGGCACCCCCCTCGCGAACCCACAGCAGCTGAAGCGCGAGGAGTTCACCGATGACCGCGGACTCGCGCTGCGCGACGTCGACGGGGGCACGGACGTCTGGCGGGTCTCCGTCGCGGCCCCGAACGCCCTCCAGCGGCTGGGGCACCTGCCCGTCGCCATCAGTCGCAAGCCCGGCTCCACGGATTCCGTGGTCGTCACCGCCGACGGCACCAGAGCCGCGGTCTCCCAGGCGGCGAAGAGGTCCCTGTGGGACCTGCGCACCGGCAAGCGGATCGGCGCCGAGGCGCCGACCTTCTTCGAAGAATCGCCCCGGTTCCTGTCCTTCCTCCCGGACGACGTCCACGCCCTGGTCCAGTGGGAGAAGGAGCTGTCGCTGGTCGACACCCGGAGTTGGGACAGCGTCCAGCGCATCCGTCACGGCGCGGATTCGAACACACGCATCGGCTTCAGCGGCGACCGCACCACCGTCGGCGTGCCCGACGGCGACACCGCGACCATCTGGCGCTGGTCGAAGGGGAAGCTGGTCAAACAGCCGAGCGAGTTGGTCGCCTCCCGGATGAGCTCCGTGGTGCTCAGCCACGACGGCGCAAAGGCCACCGCCACGGACGCGGACGAACGCATCCACCTCCTCGACGTCGCTTCGGGCCGCGTCGCCGAGAGCACCACCGTCGCCCGGGGGGGCGATAGCGCGTTCGCCCCCGACGGCCGGCTGCTCGTCCAGGTGGTCTCGAAGGGCAAGGAGTCTTCCCTGCAGTTCTGGGACTCCGAGACCGGCGAGGCCCGCGGCACCTGGGCGCTCGACGGCCAGACTCTGGCGACGGACGGAGGTCGCTCCGTCCTCAACGACCCCGCCGGCCAGATCCTGACCCTCGGCAGCGACGGCTCGCTCGTCCGGCACACCATCGACGTCGCGGCCTGGCGCCGGATCCTCTGCGGGGTTGTGGCCGATCCGCTGGGCAAGGCCGAACACGACCGCTACCTCTCGGACTTGGACGTCGCGGCGCCCTGCCCACCTCGCACGTGAGCCCGTACCGTGACCCCACCCACGTCACCGGAGGTCTCCGTCCACATGCCGAGCACACCGAACCTGCGGATCGCCACCACCATCTTCCTCACCGACCGGACCATCGCGCCGGTGCCGCTCGCCCGCGCCCTGGAGGAGCGGGGGTTCGCCGGGCTCTACCTGCCCGAGCACACCCACATCCCCGTCAGCCGCGACACCCCGGCCCCGATGGGCGGCGCGCTGCCCGAGGAGTACGGGCGCACCGTCGACCCGTTCGTGGCCCTCGGCCAGGCCTCCGCCGTCACCGAGCGGCTGCACCTCGGCACCGGGATCACCCTGGTCGCCCAGCACGACCCGATCGTGCTGGCCAAGCAGATCGCCACCCTCGACCACCTCTGCGGCGGCCGCTTCACCCTCGGCCTCGGCTACGGCTGGAACGTCGAGGAGGCCGCCGACCACGGGGTGCGGTGGCGGGAGCGGCGCGAGCTGGTGCGGGACCGGATGGCCCTGATGCGCGCCCTGTGGGCCCCCGAACCCACGGCGTACGTCGGCCAGTTCTCCAGCGTCCAGGCCAGCTCGGCCTTCCCCAAGCCGGCGCAGGCCGCCCGCGAGCTCGCCCCCGGCGTCCCGCTGCACGGCCCCCGCACCCTGATCGGCGGCCAGGCCGGGCCCAAGCTCTTCGCCGCGATCGCCGACCACGCCGACGGGTGGATGCCCATCGGCGGCGGCGGGCTGACCGAGTCCCTGCCCGCGCTGCGCGCGGTGTGGGAGGCCGCGGGGCGCGACCCGAAGTCCCTCCAGGTGGTTCCGTACGCCGTCCGGCCCACTCCCGGGAAGCTGGCCCACTACGCCGACCTCGGCCTCGACGAGGTCGTCCTGCAACTGCCGTCGGCGGACGAGGGCGAGGTCCTGCGGACCCTGGACGAGTTCGCCCCGTACCTCTGAACGACCCCCGGCCCCGGCCCTCTTGACCCGCACACCTAGACTTCCCGACTGAAATCAGCCACGGGCGGGAAACGGCCCGCACACGCGACGGACGGGGGCCGGGCCGGAATGCAGAACTCCGATCTCGACGTGTCTCAGGACGACCTCGGTCGGCTCGCCGACGACCTCGACGCGATGCAGTCGTACCTGGAAGAGCAGACGCGCCGCATGGACGCGGTCGTCGACAGCATCGCGGCGGGCTGGCAGGGCCCCACCGCCACCGCCTACCGCAGTCTTCACCGGGGCCTCGCGGAGGACGCCGTCCGCATCCGCCAGGTCCTCGTCCTGCTCGAAGCGGCCACCCGGGCCAGCCGGGACGGCTTCACCGAGCAGGAGCTGGAGACCCTGTCGCGGCTCAAGAAGATGCAGGACACCGAGGACGTCCCCGCGGCGGCCCGCGCCCTGGAGTCGCCCGACCCGGCCCCGGTCGCGCCGCCCGCGCGTCCGCAGAGCCGGATCCTGGACATGTGAACCACGGGGGATCAGCAACCATGACGGACGACGACCGCATCACCGTCGACTTCGCGACGCTGCGCAGGCTGTCGGGCGAACTCGAAAGCATCCTCAAGACGCTCAACGAGAAGCTCGACGGCCTGTACGAGCGCACCACCAAGGTGGTGCTGAGCTGGGACGGCGAGGCCCGCGACGCCTTCGTGGACGAGCTGGACAAGTGGGACCGCTCCGCACAGGACCTCGTCGCGGCCCAGGCCTGGCTGCACGAGGTGGTCGTCAAGGGGCACCTCAACTACGACGCGGCCAACCGCTCCGTGCTCCGCGGCTGGGGCGGTGGCGCCTGATGGCCGGACCGGGCACCCCCGGCTCCCCGGCCGGTCCCGCGCAGCCGCCGGGCGGCGCGGGCTCCATCGACGTCAAGCCCAGCGACCTGTGGCGGGTGTCGGGCCACATCGCCCAGCAGCAGGGCGTGATGCACACCGGGGCCAAGAACCTGATCACGGGCCTGCAGAAGTACCCGGACGCGGGCGGCGCGGGCACGGACGCGGCCCGCTTCTCCCAGGCGTACATGAAGACCGGCAACCGCTGGCTGGAGGTCTGGGGCAAGGGCGTCCTGAGCATCGGCGGCGCCGCCGTCGGCTTCACCGAGACCGCGAACGCCTACTCCCAGGCCGACGCCGCCGCCCACCCCAAGCCCGGCCAGGCCGCCGAGACGCGACCGGTGCCCGCCGTCACGGACAAGACCCCGGACTACGGCAAGGTCCCCGACCTCAAGTGGGGGGACCACGACGGCGGCGACGACTTCATCCGCAGCGTGCTGGAGATGATCCCCGAAGCCGTACGGAGCATCCTCCAGCCGGTGCTGAAGAAGGCCCTGCGCATCGGCCGCCTCGCCGACGTCTTCCCCGAGCCGCAGCAGCACTACCTCAACTCGCTCTCCCAGACCTGGTCGAACACCACGATGTGCCTGGGCCAGGTCTCCGGCACGCTGACGGCCGAGGTGTCCACCATCACCAATCCGCAGCAGGCGGACTGGGAGAACGCCATGAAGACGTTCTGCAGCGCGGTGTGGGGCACCTCCGCCTGGGGCAAGACCACCGCCGGCTACCAGTGGGCCCACAGCTCCGGTCACGGCCCGAGCGCCGCGCCGACCGGCAGCCAGCCCGTGATGACCGTCCTCTTCGACACCGCCATGGAGATCAGCAACATCCTGCGCGAGTACGCGGAGGCGGCCGTCAAGCTCAACCACGAGATCTGGGAAGAGTTCGTGAAGGCCGCGAAGCAGGCGGCCAAGGAGGTCCTGGAGGACGTGGACCTCAAGGACGGCTTCGGCATGAAGGACATCAAGGGCCTGGCCAAGGGCCTGGGCAAGGCCGGCAAGATGCTGCTGGACTTCGACGTCCAGCTCGTCCTCAAGCTGGACACGGCCGCCATCAACCGGATCGTCGACACCTACACGCACACCCTGGGCGGGCTCACCACCCGCGTGGACAACAAGCTGCCCGCCCTGGACGAGGCCTACCTCAGCGCGCCCAAGTTCGAAGCGGGCGTCGCCCGCGCGCACGGCTTCGGTGCGCGCGCGCTCAACGAGTTCAAGCACGAGCAGAAGTGGATGGTCCAGGACAAGGACGGCAACCAGGTCTTCGACCTGGCCAGCAACGAGTACCTGGGCGGCGGCCACACCCTCGACAAGCACGTCGGCAAGACCGACGAGCAGCTCGCCCAGCGCCTGCGCGACCAGTCCGACCCGCCGACCGCCGCCTGGCCGCACAACAAGCCGAAGATCGGCGGCTCCTCGACCTTCAGCGACTACGCCCACGCCCAGTCGCTGACGGAGTACAACCTCAAGAACCGCCGCTCCGAGATCCAGGCGTGGCTCACCGGGCCGCCGCCGCCCGCCGACGGCACCAACAAGGACTTCACCAGCGCCGCGCCGAATGGTGAGAACAGCGGCCGCTACGTCTCCAAGCAGCCCGACCCCGCCCACCCGGGGTCCGGTTACAAGGACAACGGCCTGAACGCCAAGGCAGTCGACGTGAAGAACGTCAAAACGGTGCTCAGATACGACTCCCGCCTCGATCCGCCGTACATCATCTATACCTCGATGCCCGCGCCGTGACCGGATCTGTGACCGGACCTGTGACCGGACCCGAACCCCTTGGACCCGAGATGAACGCACCCGGAAGCACGTCCTCGTCCACGGACGACGGCGCGCGGGCGTGGGAGGGGGCCGCGCTGCGGCTGCTCGACGACCCGTACGTCTTCGCCTCGGTCGGACCGCGGCTGCGCCCCGACTGGGCCGAGGACGTCCTCGGCGTGCTGCGCCGCGAGCACGCCGACCCGCGGGGCTGGATCGGCCTCGACTGGGACCGGGACGGCGAGGAGCGGGCCGCGGCCGGCCCCTCCTTCCCCTTCCGCGCGGACCTCACGGCAGCCGCCCTGCCCGCGACGCTGTACCCGCTGGAGCGCGCCGCCGCGACGGACCTGCTCGCCTCGTTCACGCAGGAGTGGACCTTCGAGACGGCCCCGCTGTACGGACGCACGCCCGCGGCACGGGAAGCGGTCCTGGCCGACGCCCGCACCCTGCTGAACCGCTTCGACTCCGGGCTCGGGGGCCCGTCGTACTGGACCACCTCGCCGTTGGCCCGTACGGACGCCACCCCCGACTTCCTCCGGGAGCGCCTGGCCGGTGGCGGGGCCCGCTGGACCGACTACCTCGAAGAGCTCGGCCTGGTCGTGGTGACCGCGTCCGAGGTGGGCGTCTTCTGGTCCTTCAACGCGCAGTGAACCGCCCGGAATCCGCCATCGGGAGACAATGACCCCATGCTCACCAGATCCGCCAGCTACCCCGACCGGGAAACCGCCCAGTGGGCCACCCAGCGCGTCGTGACCGCCAACGAGCAGGCCATCCACCGCTGGCTGGCCCAGGGCACCCGGCAGCGGCTCACCATCGAGGCCGCCTGGCCCTCGCGGGAGGAGCCCGTCGGGCGGGTGCTGCTCGAAGCGATGCTGCTCGCCGGGCGCGACCCGGTCGACGTCCGCGCGGCCCGCATCGTGCTGCGGCGCGAGCCGGCCAGCCCGCACGGGTTCGTCGTACAGACCACCGTCCCGATCTACCTGTAGAGGCCCGCCCCCGTGTCCATGAAGCCCCTCGCACACGACCGGCGCTACGGCGAGCTGGACCAGGTCATGCGCGCCTACCTCGGCCAGAGCGCCGATGACACGCCCGAACGGCGCAGCACCGCCCTCGACGCCTACCTCCGCCACACCTGGCACACCCGCCCCTGGGCGATCGCCGAGGCGGAACGCCAGCTGCGCGAGTACGCCCGTACGCCCCCGGGGCGGCTGCGCCTGAGCCTCGGGGAGTACTACGCGGTCCCCGACACCGGCATGCCGGAGTCCGCCGTGGGCGCGTGGCTGCTCGTCCTCGCCGACCACCTCAAGGCGAGCGTCGAGAACGGCGAGGTGCCGGCGCCCGCGACGCCGCGGACCCACTGGGAGTGGCACGCCCGCTTCCCGGAGACGGGGCAGCTGCTGGGCGGCTGGTTCTCCCAGGACATCGTGGACCAGTTCGACGACCACGACGCGGCCATCGCGGACTACGCCGCGACCACCCACCCCCACCTGGTGGCCCGCCTGGTCGGCGAACTGAACGAGCTGGTCGCGCTCCCGCTGGAGGAGAGCGACTACGCCGTGGCCGTGGCCGAACTGGGCATGGAGGTCGGCGTCCCGGAACCCTTCTCCTACGGCGCCTGGCTGAGCCTGGTGGCGGCGGACCTGACGGCTTGAGGGGTGGGTGCGCGGCTGCGCCGCGCCCGCCACCCCCCGTCCTGGGTGCTACGTCAGGGACTTGCGGGCGGCCTTCGCGGCGGCCTTGACCGCCTTGCGCTCCTTGCGTTCGGCGCCGATGCCGCCGAAGAGGGCCAGGCCCGTGACGGTGACGCGGGGGGAGCCGGCCGTGCCGGGGCCGCTCGCGCGGTCGCCGAAGCCGCCCAGGATGCCGATGCCCTTGACCTCGCACTCCAGGTCCGGGGGGACGACCACGGACATGCCGCCGAAGAGCGCGAAGCAGCGGATGCTCGCCTCGGACCCCTCGAAGTGCGCCTCGCGCAGGTCGATGACGCCGCCGCCCCAGAGGGTGAAGGCGGTGAAGGTCCGCCCCAGCGTCCAGTGCCCCCGCCGCTGGAAGCCGCCCCAGATCGCGAAGGCGCCGGACGAGGTCGCCCGCCCCCCGATGCGCTCGCCCCAGCCGCTCTCCGCCGCGACGACGGACGTGGCGGAGGCGGAGGACGAGGCGGAGGACCCGCCCTGCACCGGGAGGTCTCCGGTCAAGCGGGCCAGCTCGCCGCGGGTGCGCGCCTTCAGCGCCGCGCCCAGGCGTTCGTCGAACTCCTCCATGTCGAGGCGGCCCTCCGCCACCGCCTGCCGGAGCGTCTCGGTCACCTCTTCGCGTTCGGCATCGGAGGCACGCATCTCAGGGAGTTGGTTCGTCATGTACACACCCTAAGGAGGTCCCTTCCCGGCGGACCAGGTCAGCCCCCGTACAAGGCGTCGATCTCGGCCGCGTAGCGCTCGGTCACCGCCTTGCGGCGCAGCTTCAGCGTCGGGGTCAGGTCGCCCGACTCCACCGTGAACTCCCCCTCCAGGACGTGGAACGCACGGATCCGGGCGGGCCGCGAGACCGACGCGTTGGCCTCGCTCACCGCGTCCTCCACCAGCGCGCGGACCGCCGGGTGCGCGGACGGCGCACCGGCCAGGTCGAGGCCCTCGCGGGCGGCCCAGGCCGTGACCTCCTCCGTGTCCAGGGCGATCAGGGCCACCGGGTGGGGGCGGCGGTCGCCGACCATCACCGCGCGCGAGACGAAGCGGGAGCGCTGGATGGCGAACTCCACCTCCGTCGGGGTGATGTTCTTGCCCGACGAGGTGATGATCAGCTCCTTCTTCCGGCCGGTGATCCGCAGGAAGCCGTCCTCGTCCAGACGTCCCGTGTCGCCCGTGTGGAGCCAACCGTCGCCGTCCACGGCCGCGGCCGTGGCAGCGGGGTCCGCGTGGTAGCCGGGGAAGACCATGGGGCCCCGGGCCAGCACCTCCCCGTCGTCCGCGATCCGCACCTCGCAGCCCGCTATGGGCCGCCCGACCGTCCCGTACCGCACGGCCGCCGGATGGTTGAGGCTGATCACCCCGGCGGACTCGGTCATCCCGTACCCCTCGAAGACCGCGATCCCGCAGGCCCGCAGGAAGTCCAGGGTCGCGGGCGCGATGGGCGCGCCGCCCGTCAGCGCCCACTGCAACCGCCCGCCGAGTGCTCCCCGCACCAGGGAGTAGAGGGACTTCTCGGCCGCCTCGTACGCGTCCCGCGAGGCGGCCGGCAGCTCACCGCTCGCCGCCGACACCCCGAGGCGGACCGCCTCCTCGAAGCGCTCCCGGCCGCCCTCCTGCGCTTCGGCGAGCGAGAGCACCACCGAGTGCAGCTTCTCGAACAGCCGCGGCACGGACGGGAGATGCGTCGGCCGGACCTCGGCCAGCTCCGAGATGACGTCCTCGATCCGGCCCCCGAAGTACGCCAGCTCCCCGCCCTCCAGCAGGGTGGTGAACTGGATCAGCTGCGCCAGCAGGTGGGCGAGCGGCAGGTAGAGGTACGTCGAGTCGCCCGGGCCGCCCTTGATCAGCGGGAGGGTGGCGTCCTGGATCGCGCCGAGGTTGCCGTGGGTGAGGCGGCAGCCCTTGGGCAGGCCGGTGGTGCCCGAGGTGTAGACGATGGAGGCGTCGTCGTCCGCGCCGACCGCCGCCGCGCGGGCGTCGAGCTCCCCCGTGGCCCCGCCCCCGGGTGCGAAGGAGGACAGCAACGGGGTGCGCCCCGGCGACGGCGGATCCGCCGGATCCGCCGAGTCCCCCGGGTCCATCAGGACCACCTCGCGCAGGGCCGGCAGCCGGTCCCGCAGGGCCGTCACCCGCGCCGCCTGCGCCTCGTCGTCGCAGACGACGACCACCGAACCGGAGTCGGAGAGCACCCAGGCCAACTCCTGCGCGCCCGCCGTCGGATACACCGGCACGATGACCGCCCCCGCCGCGAGCACCCCGAAGTGGGTGCAGGTCCACTCCGGCCGCGTCTCGGCGAGTACGGCGACCCGCTCGCCCGGCGCCACCCCGAGGGCCAGCAGCGCCCGGCCCGCCTCCCCGACCAGGGCGTCCAGTTCGGCGTACGTCCGGGTCCGCCAACTCCCCCCGCGCCGGAAGCGCTGGGCCGGCTCCGGCCCGTACCGCCGTGCGGTCCAGCGGGTGAACACCGCCAGCGTGTCGGGTCGCACAGCGTCCATCGGTATCGCCTCCAGGGCTACCAGCGGGTACGGGGGTACGTACGGACGACGCTAGGCAGCCGATCGTCCCCGGGGACATGACCGGAAACGTCACCCCGGCTGACCCCAGCGCTCATTGCGGCTACCGTCGCGGGCATGGGGAGGCGGACGGTCACCGTGCACCAGGTGCGCGCCGTGCTCGCGGGCGCGCGCGCCACCGGAGTCGACGTCGTGCCGCTGCTCCAGGAGGCGCAGATTCCACCGCTGCTGCTGGGGGACGACCGGGCGCGGGTCACGCCCGCGCAGTTCGCCCGGCTCTTCCGCGCCCTGTACCGGGTCACCCAGGACGAGTTCCTCGGCCTCGGCACGGCCCCGAGCCGCCCCGGCACCTTCGCCATGATGTGCCACGCCTCGCTGGGCTGCCGGGACCTGGGCGCGGCGATCGAGCGCGGGGCCGCCTTCTACCGGCTCTTCCCCGGCGGCCCGGAACTGACCCTCGAAGCCACGGACGGAGCTGAGGGCCGAGCCCCGGACGGGCTCGCCTGGTTCGGGGTCCACAACGACTTCGGGCGGGACGAGGACCGCTTCCTCACCGAGTGCCTGCTCGCGATCTTCCACCGGCTGTGCAGCTGGCTGATCGGGCGGCGCATCCCGCTCGCCCACGCCTCCTTCGGCTATCCCGCGCCGCCCCACGAGGACGAGTACGCGCTGCTCTTCGACTGCCCGGTGCGCTTCGGGCAGCCCCGCACCGGGGCCGCCTTCGACGCGCGCTGGCTCGGCGCACCGCTCGTACGGGACGAGGCCGCGCTGGACGCGATGCTGCGCCGCGCCCCCTTCGACCTGCTGTCGCGCCCGGAGTACGGGACCACGGTCGCCGAGCAGGTGCGCCGGGCGCTGGCCCGGCAGCTGCGGGTGTCCCCGCGCCTGCCGGAGGTCGCGGAGGTGGCGGGGCGGCTCGCGGTGTCACCGGCGACGCTGCGGCGCCGGCTGCATGCGGAGGGGACCTCGTTCCAGCAGCTCAAGGACCACGTACGGCGGGACGCGGCGATCGCCGGGCTGGCCGAGGGCGGGGAGCCGATCGCGGAGTTGGCGGCGCGGCTGGGGTTCTCCGAGGACACCGCCTTCCACCGGGCGTTCCGCCGCTGGACGGGCACCACCCCGGGCGCCTACCGCGCGCGGCCGGCGCCCCAGGCGCCCCCCGCGGCCCCCGTGACCCCCGTGACCCCCGTGGTCTCGATGGGCGAGCCACCCGGTCCCTCTTTCGGGTGAAGTTGCCGGCGTGCCCGCCACCGGCTGGGCCGGGATCGGGGGGTCGGGTGGGCAAGGGTGGGTCACCCGGTCAGTGACCTCCCACGGGTCGGTCGCGACGGCCCCCCGCACGCCCCACCCGGCCCCTCGGGAGAACCGCCCATGCGCATCCGCAGCACCGCACTCGCCACCGCGACCACCCTGGCCATGGCTCTGGCGCTGGCCCTGCCCGTCGCCGCCTCGCCCCCCGCGCGCGCCGCCCACGCCCCGGCCGGGGCGGGCGACCGCGCCGCCCGGCCCGGCGACCTGCTCTCCGCCGCCCCCTCGGCCTTCCGCCCCACACCGACCCAATCCACCAACACCCGCGCCTGGAAGATCAGTTACCGCTCGACCACCGCCACCGGAGCCCCGAACGTCCTCTCCGGCACCGTGATCGTCCCGCAGGACGGCCGCGCCGGCCCCCGCCCCCTGATCGGCTACGCCGTCGGCACGGTCGGCCTCGACGACTCCTGCGCCCCCAGCGCCCACCTCCCCAAGGGCACCTCCGCGGAGGGCGGCATCATCCAGCGGCTGCTCCAGCGCGGTTGGGCGGTGGCCGTCACCGACTACGAGGGCCTCGGGACGCCGGGCCCGCACACCTACGCCGTCGGCCCCTCGGAGGGCCACGCCGTCCTCGACGCGGCGCGCGCCGCCCAACAGCTGCCGGAGGCCGGCCTGTCGACCTCCGGCCCGGTCGGCCTCCTCGGGTACTCGCAGGGCGGCCAGGCCACCGGTTGGGCGGCCGAGCAGCAGCGCGCGTACGCCCCCGAACTCCAGCTCAAGGGGGTGGCGGCCGGCGGGATCCCCGCGGAGCTGCGCAAGGTCGCCGCCGCCAACGACGGCCGGGCCGGCTCCGGCGTCGTCCTCATGCTCGCCGCGGGCCAGGACGCGGCCTTCCCGGAGCTGCAGCTGGACTCCTACCTCAAGCCGGCCGGCAAGGACCTGGTCGACCACCTCCGGACCCACTGCGCCGCGATCGACACCGCCGTCGGCTCCTTCAAGCGGATGGCCGACCTGACCACGACGGACCCGCTGACCCGGGCCGACTGGCAGGCCCGCCTGAACCAGTCCGAGCTCGGCGGGAGCGCGCCCGCCGCGCCGGTGTACCAGTACCACGCGATCAGCGACGAGCTCATCCCGTACGCCGTGGCCCAGCAGCTGCGCGCCGACTGGTGCGCCAAGGGCGCGGACGTCCGCTGGCGCGCGATCTCGAACCGCGGCCACATCACCGGAGGGGTCAACGGCGCACCCGCGGCGGCCGATTGGCTCGCCGACCGCTTCGCCGGCCGCCCCTCGGACGGCAACTGCGCGAACGCCGGGCCGCGCGCCGGCGGCGGGGGGGCGTGAGGGCTCGGGTCAGCAAAGGTGAGCTGCCCGGTCAGCGACCTTCCTACCGGCCGGTCACTACGGTCTCCTCACCACACCCCCCACCGGACCCCTCGGGAGAGCCGCCCCATGCGCATCCGAAGCACCGCGCTCGCCGCCGTCGCCGCCCTGGCCCTGGCCGGCGCGATCCCCGCCACCACCGCGCACGCCACCGCCGCGCCCGCCCCCGCCACCGCCGAGTCCACCGGCCGGCCCGGCGACCTGGTCGCCGTCGCCCCCTCGGCCTTCCACCCGCTGCCGGAGCAGCCGACCAACACCCGGGCCTGGAAGGTCCATTACCGCTCGACCACCGCCGACGGCGCCCCGAACATCGTCTCCGGCACCGTGATCGTCCCGCAGGACGGCCGCAGCGGCCCCCGCCCCCTGATCACCTACGCCGTCGGCACGGTCGGCCTCGACGACTCCTGCGCCCCCAGCAACAACCTCCCCAAGGGCACCAGCGCGGAGGCCAACCTCATCCAGCAGTTCACCCAGCGCGGCTGGGCGGTGGTCGTCACCGACTACGAGGGCCTCGGCACCCCCGGCCTGCACACCTACACCGTCGGCCGCTCGGCCGGCCACGCCGTCCTCGACGCGGCGCGCGCGGCCCAACGGCTGCCGGAGGCCGGCCTGTCGACCTCCGGCCCGGTCGGCATCATGGGGTACTCGCAGGGCGGCCAGGCCTCCAGCTGGGCCGCCGAGCTACAGGGCTCCTACGCCCCCGAGCTCCAGGTGAAGGGGACCGCGACGGGCGGGGTGCCGGCGGACCTGCTCAAGGTCGCGGCCGCCAACGACGGTTCCTACGGCTCGGGCCTCGTCTTCATGGCCGCGGCGGGCCAGGACGCGGCCTTCCCGGAGCTGGCGCTGGACTCCTACCTCAACCCGGCCGGCAAGGCCCTGGTCGACCAGCTCAAGACCACCTGCGTGGCCGCCGGGTCGGTCACCGGGTCCTTCAAGCGGATCGCCGACATGACCACGACGAACCCGCTGTCCCAACCCGACTGGCAGGCCCGCCTGAACCAGTCCAAGCTCGGCGGGAGCGCACCGGCCGCGCCGGTGTACCAGTACCACGCGCTCGGCGACGAGCTCATCCCGTACGCCGTCGGCAAGCAGCTGCGCGCCGACTGGTGCGCCAAGGGCGCGGACGTCGACTGGAACACGATCTGGGTCGGCGGTCACGTCACCGGCGCGATCAGCCAGTCCCTCGCGGCCGGCAACTGGCTCGCGGACCGCTTCGCCGGGCGTCCGGCGGCCAGCAACTGCTGAGCGCGCGCCAGGAGTTGCGCCAGGCGTTGCGCCAGCGGCCCCGCCGGTCATTCACCGGCGGGGCACGCGCGCGTCCCCGCGGCCAGCTTCCCCTCGACGAGGAAGGCGTCGACCCGCTCGCGCACGCATCCGGAGTGGATGTAGGCGGCGTGCCCGTCGCCCTTGTAGTCCAGCACCACCGCCGAGCCGAGCCGCGCCGCGGTCTCCTCGGTCCAGCGGTAGGGGGTCGCCGGGTCGCCGCGCGTGCCGACCAGCAGCATCGGCGGGGCGCCCGGCCGGTCGATGCGGCGCAGGAAGTCGCTGCCGGCGGGGCGCCCGTAGCAGGACAGGACCGTCATCAGCTGGTGCGGCCCGAAGAGCGGCGAGGCGGCGCGGAACTCGGCCGCCCGGGCGTCGATCTCCTTCTCGATCACGGCCGGAGCGGCCTTCGCGTCGCCCCGGTCGGGGTCGTCGGCGCAGTTCACCGCGATCAGGGCGGCCCGCATGTTGTCCGCGGGCACCGGTGTCGCCCCGGGTGCCGGGCTCTCCTGCGGGGGCGGCGGGCCGGTCGGTCCGCCCAGTTGCAGCAGCCCGGTGGCATCGCCCTCCCGGTCGGCCATCGCCAGGCCCTCGGCCAGCCCGGGCCAGCTCTTCTCGGAGTAGAGCGCGCCGCCGATGGCCTGGACGACGTCCTGCCCGGTGAACCGCGAGCCGTCCTCGCCGATCAGCGGATGCCGGTCGAGGTGCGCGACGAGATCGGTCAGGTTCGCCTTGGCGCTGCGGGTGTTGGTCCCGAGGACGCAGCCGCTCTGCCGGGTGCACCAGCGCAGGAAGTTCTCCAGCGCCTGCTGCTGGCCCTGGGCCGATACGAGCGCCTGCTGGTCCAGCGGTTCGGTGAGCGTGTCCACCCCGTCGAGGACCATCCGCCCGACGCGGTGCGGGAACAGGGCGGCGTAGGCGGCGCCCAGCCGGGTGCCGTAGGAGAAGCCGAGGTAGTTCAGCTTCGGGTCGCCGAGCACCTGGCGCACCACGTCCAGGTCCCGCGCCGCGTGGACGGTGCCGATGTACGGCAGCACGGGCCCGGAACGCTCGGCGCAGCGCTCGGCCACCGCGCGCAGGGCGGCGAGCTGCGCGGCGGGGTCCTCGTCGCCGGCCCCGTCGTCCGCGTCGAGGGCGCCGCCACAGGTGACCGGCGCGCTGTGGCCGACCCCGCGCGGGTCGAAGGCGACCAGGTCGTAGGACTCGCCGAGGTCGGCGAAGCCCGTGGGGTCGGCGGCCAGCGCCTCGATGCCGGGGGCGCCGGGCCCGCCGAAGTTCAGCAGCAGCGAGCCGAGCCGCTTGCGGCCATTGGCCGGGATCTTGGCCAGGGCCAGCTCGATCGTGCCCTTGGCGGGGTCGGCGTGGTCGAGGGGCACGGTGAGGGTGCCGCAGCGCATGGCGGCGGGCGCGCCGCTCTGGTCCGGACAGCCGCCCCAGCGCACGTGCTGCCCGTAGAACCGGGCGAGGGAGGCGGGAACGGGGGAGGCGGGATCGGAGGCGGCGGGATCGGCGGCCGGACGCGCGCCGAGCGAGGTCAGCGCCACCACGGCGGCGGCGCACGCGACGGCGGTACGGCGGGAACGGAACCGGTGCACGGCGCCCTCCTCGGCGGCTGCCCCCGGACCACCATAAGCGGGCCGCCCGCCTCCCGCCCGCCCACGCGGGACGGCCCCGGAACGGCCCCGGTGCCGCCCCGGTGCCGCCCCGGTGCCGCCCCGGCTCAGCGTCGGTAGAGCTCCTCGATCTCCCGCTGGTGGTCACGG
This sequence comes from Streptomyces sp. NPDC028419, assembly GCF_055565515.1. Lineage (NCBI taxonomy): Bacteria > Bacillati > Actinomycetota > Actinomycetes > Kitasatosporales > Streptomycetaceae > Streptomyces > Streptomyces sp. NPDC028419. Next base: position 296,815 of record NZ_JBVHUE010000004.1, read on the forward strand.
GCGACCGCCGAGCGCTTGAGCTTCATCGAGGGGGTGAGGTGGCCGCGCTCCTCCGTGAAGTCGGCGGGCAGCACCGCGAAGCGGCGGATCGATTCGGCGCGCGAGACGAGCTTGTTCGCCTCGTCCACCGCCTTCTGCAACTCCGTGCGCAGCTCGTCGTCGTGCACCAGCTCCGTGAGCGGCATCCGCTGCTTCTTGTGCATCTGCCGCCAGTGCGCCAACCCCTCGGGCTCCAGGGTGATCAGCGCCGTGACGTACGGGCGGTTGTCGCCCACGACCATGCACTGGCCGACGAGCGGGTGGGCGCGCAGCCAGTCCTCCAGCGGCGCGGGGGCCACGTTCTTGCCGCCCGAGGTGATGATGATGTCCTTCTTGCGGCCGGTGATGCTCAGGTACCCGTCGGCGTCGAGCTCGCCGATGTCCCCGGTGGCGAACCAGCTGCCCTGGGGCAGGCCCGCGCCGCTGTTCCAGTACCCGGCGAAGACGTGCCGGCCGCGCAGCAGCACCTCGCCGTCGTCCGCGATCCGCACGGCGGTACCGGGCAGCGGCCAGCCGACCGTGCCGAGGCGGGGCCGCAGCGGGGGCGTGACCGTGCTGGCCCCGGTCGTCTCCGTGAGCCCGTACCCCTCGAAGACCTCGATGCCGGCGCCCGTGTAGAAGGCGGCGAGGCGGCGGCCGAGCGGGGAGCCGCCGCTCAGCACGTAGCGCACCCGACCGCCGAGGGCGGCCCGGATCCGCCGGTAGACCAGCGGGTCGTAGAGCGCCCGGGCGGCGCGCAGGCCGAGTCCCGGGGACTTGCCCTCGACCAACTCGCCGTAGCTGCGGGCGATGCGCGCGGCCCGGTCGAAGGAGGCGGCGCGGCCCATCTTCTCGGCGGTGGCGCGTGCCGTGTTGTAGACCTTCTCCAGCACGTAGGGGATGGCGAGGAGGAAGGTCGGGCGGAATCCGGCCAGGTCGGCGAGCAGGTCGTCGGTCTGGATGCTCGGGGCGTGGCCGAGCTTGACGCGGGCGCGCAGGCAGCCGATGGCCACGGTCCGGCCGAAGACGTGGGAGAGCGGGAGGAAGAGCAGCGTCGAGGCGGGGTCCTTGCTGACGGACCGGAAGACGGGGTGCAGCAGGGCGACCGAATTGTCCGCCTCGGCGAGGAAGTTGCCGTGGGTCAGGACGCAGCCCTTGGGGCGGCCGGTGGTGCCCGAGGTGTAGATGAGGGTGGCGACGGAGTCGGGCGCGCAACGCTCGCGCCGCTCGTGCACGAGCGCGTCCGGGATCCGCTCCCCCGCCTTGACCAGCCGGGCGAGGGCGCCGGTGTCGAACTCCCACAGGTGCGCGAGGCCGGGCAGGGCGACGCGTTCGCCGCTGATCACGCGGGCCTGCGCGGTGTCCTCGACGGCGCAGGCGACGGCGCCGGAGTCCTCGATGATCCAGCGGGCCTGGTGGGCGGAGGAGGTGGGGTAGATGGGTACGGTGACCAGCCCGGCCGCCCAGCCGGCGAAGTCGAGCAGGGTCCACTCGTAGGTGGTGCGGGCCATGATGGCGAGCCGGTCGCCGGGCCGCAGGCCCTCGGCGATCAGACCCTTGGCCACGGCGAGCACCTCGGCGGCGAAGGCGGCGGCGCTCACGTCGTGCCAGACCCCGTCGCGGTCCTTGCGGGCGAGGACGGGCTCGTGCGGCGCCTGCCGGGCGTTGTCGAAGGGGATGTCCCCGAGGGTCCCGTGGGCCGAGGGGCCGACGAGCGCGGGGACCTCCACCTGCCGGACCACCCCGTCGATCACGGTCTTGACGGGCTCCACCAGCTGCGGGGGCTGCTGCTGCTCGGCTTCCACGGTGCACGCTCCTCGACCCGGCCCGGATGTTACCGCCGGTAATCTACCCAGCGGTAACAGCACCGACCAGCCCCCGACCCCCCTTTTTCCGGCCGCGGGAGCAGCCAGGGGGCCCCAAAGGGGGCTTATGGGTGCATCGAACCGACGCGGGTACTGGCGCCGATCCCATGACATCAAGATCGAAAGGGAGACCCTCGACACAGGACGGAACCCCCCGTGCAGCTCCCCCGCACCTCCCTCGTCATAGCCCTCGTCGCACCGACCCTCCTCATCGCCGTCCCGGCCCGGGCGACCCCACCTGACGCCCCTGGGCCGACCACCACCGCCACCCCGATCGGGACCCGGGCTGCTGCGGGAAAGGACATCTCGCTCAGCTTGGCGTCCGTGCCGCGGGAGTTCGTCGCGGGCGGGGACTGGCGGACCTTCACCGCCGTCGTAGACGTCAAGGGTGACGAGCCTGCCGAGCAGCGGAAACTCGCCATGGACGTCACGGCCGGAGCCAACGCGACCCTCAAGGCTGACGACTACCTCTTCCAGGTGTTCGACGGAGGTGTCTGGCGGGACACCGAGGTGGAATTCTCGGATGACTGGGGCGCCATGCACGTCCTGCTCTCCTCCGAGCGCGTCTATCCCGCGGGCCGGACCGAGGTGGACTTGCGGATGCGGTTCCAAAAGGAGGCCACACTGCAGACGTTCGCCCTCACACTGGGCATGAACACCGACCCTGACGAAGTCGATCCGAGCGTGGTCGCGTCCGAGGTCGTGGCCCCGCCCGCCGGGGGCGGCGACCCCACGCCGGACCCGGACCCGGACCCGGACCCGGACCCGGACCCGGACCCCGATCCGGATCCCGAGCCGACCCCGGATCCCGAGCCGACCCCGGACCCGGAGCCGACCCCGGACCCTGAGCCCACGCCCCGGCCCACGCCCGACCCGGGAGCCGGCAACGGCCAGGGCCCGGGGGCAGGGGACGGCAGCGACTCGGAGGCAGGAGGAGCGACAGGACCGAACCACCCGACCCCGCAGGACCCCGCCCCGTCGGGCTCCGGCCCGCTCGCCAGCACCGGCGCGGACGCGGCCACCGCCTGGACCCTCGGCGGCGCCGGGGTCGCCTTCGTCGCGGGCGGCGCCCTCCTCGTGCGCTTCCGGCGCGGAAAGCACCACGACGACGGGTCCGCCGCCGCCTGACCGGGGGCGATCAGGCGGCCCGCTGCCCCGCCGGCCCGCAGTCGCGGCAGTACCCGCCCGGGGCCGGCGCCCGGAAGGCCCGTTCGCACCCGTCGCACGTCTGGAACGGGTCCGGCCGCGCGGTCGGCGGGGCGGCCCGGGGCGCCGGGAGCCGCGGCGGGACCTGTGCCCTCAACCGGTACGCGATCAGGGCCGCCGGATTGCCGAGCTCCGCGGGCAGGTTCCCGGCGAGCAGGTGCGCCACGGCCTCGGGCTCGACGCCGAGGTCGAGCCACCCCGACACCTCCGGCGCCAACTGCCGCACCGCCCGGGCCGGCAGCAGCAACCGGGGGTCACGCAGCCGCAGCTCCACGAGCAGGTCGAACGCCTCCTGCCGGACCCGCCCGGCGGGAGCACCGCCCACCCCCAACGCACCGGCGGGAGCGCCCGCGCCCGCCGCACCGGCGGCACCACACCCGCGCCCGCGCCCGGGCGCGACCGCGGGCCCGGGCCCGAACAACGGCCCCAGCGACGACCCCCGGGACACCGGCCGAGCCCCCGGCCCCGGCCCGGGCCCCTGCGGCTCGGGATCCGTCTCGGGGTCGGAGTCCGGGTCCGGATCGGGGTCGGGATCCGGCACGGCCGCCAGCTCAAGCTCCGGATCGGCGTCCGGCACGGGTGCCGGCTCCGGCTCCGGATCGGCGTTCAGCGCGGCCACCAGCTCGGGTTCCGGCTCGGCGGCCGGCCCGGGCTCCAGCTCCGACTCCGGCGCGGACCCCTGCAACTCCGGCTCCGGCTCCGGCGCGGGATCGTCATCCCGGGCCGGAAGCGGCACCTGATCCGTCGCCGCTTCGAGGTACGCCGCGCCCGGCTGGTTGTAGGACACCGTTCGGGTGATGACCTGCCCCGTCGCCAACCGCACACGCACCCGCTTCAGGTACCCGTACGTCTCCAACTCCCGCATGGCCGAGGCGATCCGCACCTCCCCCTCGGGGAACCGCTCGGCGAGCCGCTTGATGCCGACGCGCGTACCGGCGGGCAGCGACTGGATGTGGGTGGCGAGACCGATCGCGACCAGCGACAAGGCGCAGTGCTGGGCGAGGTGGTTGCCCACGACGACGAACCGCGAGGTGTGCCGCACGTTGACGTGGAGGAGACCGGATCGGGGGGTCCCGGCGGGAAGGCGGGACGGTGCGCGCAAGGTCGCGCTAGGGTGCTCAGGAGCCATTGGGAAGCGACTACTTCCTAGTTGGTCAGGCCCTCGTTCGGGATGCCAGTCCCGGCGGGGGCCGTCTCACGTCTGGATGGTGTGCGGCGAGCATATGCCCGGCAACCCCCCGGAAATCCAGCCGAGTTGGAACAGTTCACCCATGCGAGTTACCAAGCCCCTTCCGGTGTGACGCGGCGGCGCGCGGCCGCCCTCACCGGCCGGTGAGCGCCTCCGCCTCCGCGGTGTAGAGCAGCGCCGGATCGAATCCCATGCCGGTGAAGTGGCCGGAGAGTTCGAGCGAGAGCGTGCCGTGCAGCCGGGTCCAGAAGGTGAGCGCGCGGTGCAGCGTCGACGGCGGGCCCGGATGCTCGGCGGCCCATATCCGGTGCTCCGCCAGGTGCGCCTCCAGATGCGCCTCCAGCGGTGACGGGGGTCTGGCGGCGGGCTCCTCGGCGGCGCTGGCGTCGAGGAGGACGGCCATGATCTCGCCGGTGATCCGGGTGGTGTCCTCGGGCGCCTCGTAGCCGGGGATGGGGGTGCCGTAGACGAGCAGGTACCGCTGGGGGTCGGCCAGGGCCCACGCGCGCAGGGTGTCCGCGAGGTCGCCGAGGTCGGTGCCGGCTTCGGCGCGGGCGCGGAAGGCGTCGGCGAGGCTGCGGTAGGCGTCCCTGATGAGCTCGCTGATCAGCTCGTCGCGGTTGGCGAAGTACCGGTACAGGGCCGGCCCGCTCATGCCGATCTGCTTGGCGATGGCGTTCAGGGACAGCGCGGAGGCCCCGGCCGTGGCGATCTGCTCCCACGCGTGCTGCTTGACCTCCTCCCGCACCTGGGTGCGGTACCGCTCCCGGGGAGTCCTCACATCCGACTCGCTCATGGCCTGCCTCCACTCTCTCGTCTCTCGCCAGCCTGTTGGTTAGAAGGTATCACGAAAGCTCTTGACTATCGCGACCCGAAAGGGTTACAACTTCTAACGAACGAGAAACCCACTCCGAAATCTCCGACGAAACGAGTGAGCGACATGACCACCGACCACCTCACCCAGACCTTCCAGCCCCTCCAGGCCACCCAGGCCACCCAGGTCGTCCTGCCGGGCGTCGTGGCCCCGGAGGGCCTGCAGGTCATGCGCACCGCCGTCCCGGAGCCCGGCCCGGGCCAGCTGGTGATCGCCATGGAGGCGACCGGCGTCTCCTTCGCCGAGCAGCAGATGCGCCGCGGGCGGTACTACGACCAGCCGCCGTTCCCCTTCGTGCCGGGCTACGACCTGGTGGGCCGCGTGGTGTCGACCGGCCCGGGAGTCGCCCCGGACCTGGCTGGCCGGAGGGTGGCCGCGCTGGTCAAGGTCGGCGGCTGGGCCAGCCACGTGCTCGTCGACGCGAAGGACGCGGTCGAGGTGCCGGAGGGCCTGAGCGCGGCGCAGGCCGAGACGGTCGTGGTCAACGGCATCACCGCCTGGCAGATGCTCCACCGCACGGCCCGCGTCCGCGCCGGGCAGACGATCCTGGTGCACGGCGCCAGCGGCGGAGTGGGCTCCGTCCTGGTCCAGCTGGCCCGCGCGGCCGGCGTGAAGGTGATCGGCACGGCCTCCGCCCGCCACCACGAAGCACTGCGCGAGCTGGGCGTCACCCCGATCGACTACCGCGTCGGGAATGTCGCGGCCAGGACCCGGGAGCTGGCCCCCGGCGGGGTGGACGCCGTCTTCGACCACGTCGGCGGCCGCAGCGTCGTCGACTCCTGGCAGCTGCTCGCCCCCGGCGGCACCCTCGTCTCCTACGGCAGCGCCTCCACCCGCGACGACAGCGGCTCCAAGCAGCTGCCCGTGCTGAAGATCCTCGCCCGCACCTGGCTCTGGAACGCCCTGCCCAACGGCCGCCGCGCGCACTTCTACAACATCTGGGCCGGCCGCGCGCTGAACCAGGACCGCTTCCGCGCCCGGCTGCGCAGCGACCTCACCGAGGTCTTCGCCGCCCTCCAGCGCGGCGAGATCACCGCCCGGATCGCCGCCCAACTCCCGCTCGCCAGAGCCGCCGAGGCCCTCGCCCTGGCGGAGTCCGGCACCGTCACCGGCAAGGTCGTCCTCACCCCCTGACCCCCTGGCCCCCACCACCCGAAGACCTCGACGAAGGACGAACGCCATGAAGCCCCGCTCCATCCGCCCCGCCCACACCCTGACCGCCTTCGCCTGCGCCGCGGCCGCCACGGTCGCGCTCGGCACCGCCTCCTACGCCTCGCCGCCCGGCGACCGGCACCTGCCGAAGGTCGTCGCCGCCTGGCAGACCGCCTGGAACGGCACGGAGCCCGGCGCCCTCGGCGCCCTGTTCACCTCCAGCGGGAGCTACACCGACCAGGCGATAGGCGTCTCTTTCACGGGCCGTCAGGAGATATCCGGCTGGAAGGCCCGCACCGACGCCCTGATCGACAACGTCCGCGTCACCGTGCACGCCGCGCACCGGGACGGCGACCACATCACCATCGAGGCCGTCTACTCCGGGCACCTCAAGGGCGCGCCCAAGCCCTTCGCCGTGCCGCTGGCGACCCTGCTCGACCTCGACGGCCCGCGGATCGCCCACGACCAGGACTTCTACAGCCTCAACGCCGTCCTCGCCCAGTCCGGCCTCCCCGCCGACTGGACGCCGCCCACCCCGTGAGCCCGCGATCCCCGCGCCTCCGGGATCAGCCATGGGGAGCCGTGGGGAGCTGGAGGGGTGCGGTTGGTTGGTTTTCCCTGGTCCTTTAGCTTTTGACGTCCACCCGCACCGGGTCTCGGCCCTCCACGTCCCGGCGGGCCAGCCGTCCGGCCACATCCAGCTCGGCCCACACCACCTTGCAGGGCGGGGGCCCCGGATCCACCCCCCAGCGGTCCGCGATCGCAGCCACCAACACCAAGCCCCTACCGGCCTCCCCGTCCTCACCCGGGTCGCGGAGACCGGGGACCCGGTCACCCCGGGTATCGACCACCTCGATGCGCAGCACACCGCCGTACAGCGTGAGCAGCAGCCGGAACCTCCGCCCCGGCACGCGACCGTGGGTCACCGCGTTGGCCGCCAGCTCGGCCACGACGAGACCGGGCCCCTCCGTCGCGAGCCCCCAGGAGGCGATCCGCTCGACGGCGAGCAAGCGGGCCCTGCGGGCGCCGTGGGGAGTGGCGGAGAGTTGGGCGACGAAATGACGTGCGGGGTCGCAGATTTGATTCATCACGTCACTCAGCGTGTCGATGTCGGCATACCGTGAGAAGCGGCAACTCCCTTACGTCCCGCGTTTGTCCGGCCCTTGTCCGGGGCTGTCCTGGCTGTCCTGTCCGGCCGCTGGGCAGAGGGCGTCGAGGACATCGGTACGTCGGAGGCGGGCGCGCATGAGCGTGGACAGTGACGGTACGCGGGACGCGGGCTGGGACGTGGATCCCGAGGACGAACAAGGAGTGGCGGTACTGGCCGCACTGGGCCGCCAGCTCAGGGCCTGGCGCGAGGAAGCGGGCCTCCGGGCCGCCGACCTCGGCACCGCCATCGGGTACGGCGAGGACCTGGTCCGCAAGGTCGAGGCCGGCAAGCGCATCCCGCGCCCGGAGTACTTGGACAGGACGGACGAGACACTGCGGGCGGGCGGGAAGATCTCCGCGATGAAGGCGGACATGGAGCAGGTCCGCTACCCCAAGAAGGTGCGCGACCTCGCGAAGCTGGAGAGCCGGGCGGTGGAGGTGTGCGTCTACAGCACGCATGTCGTACACGGACTGGTGCAGACACCGGATCACGCGCGGGCCCTCTTCGAGATGCGCCAGCCCGCCTACGCACAGGACGAGGTGGAGCGGTTCACCGCAGCACGCATGGCCCGACAGGCCATCTTCGACCGCACCCCCGCCCCGGCGATCAGCTTCGTCCACGAAGCGTCCGCGTTGCGCCGCCCTATCGGGGGCACAATGGTGTGGCGCCGACAGCTCCAACGGCTCCTGGAGGTAGGCCAATTGCGCAACGTGTCCCTCCAGGTCATGCCGAACAGCCGCGAGGCACACGCCGGCATGGACGGCGGCATCGAAATCCTGAAGTTCGGGGACGGCACCGCCGTGGGACGCTCGGAGGGGGCGTTTAACGGACGCCCGGTGTCGGACCCGAAGCAGCTCCGGGTCCTTGAGCTGCGCTATGGCACCATCCGGGCCGAGGCTCTCCCGCCGCGGGAGTCGCGGGACTTCATCGAGGAACTGTTGGGAGAAACATGATCGAAAATCCCGAGCTCGACTGGTTCAAGAGCAGTCACAGCAGCGGCAGCGAAGGTGACTCCTGTGTCGAGGTGGCCACCAGCCCCGCCACCGTGCACGTCCGCGACTCCAAGGACACCGACATCCCCCACCTCGCCTTCGCCCCCCGCACCTGGGCGGACTTCGTGGCGCACGCCTCCGGCCGCTGAACGCACCGCAGCCCCCGCCCGGACGGGGGCGGAGGCTGCGATGAGCGTGCGTGCGACGCGGGGTCGCTCGGGGCCGTACGGTCAGACGGCGACCGGGACCTTCTCCTCGGCGGCGACCTCGTCGGCCTCGGCGGACCCAGCGGCCTCGGCCGGGAGCTCGTCCAGCGGGGAGGACGAGGCGGCGGCGTAGGCCGTGCGGTCCAAGATGCCCTCGCGGGCGGCGACGATGACGGGGACCAGGGCCTGGCCGGCCACGTTGGTGGCGGTCCGCATCATGTCGAGGATCGGGTCGATCGCCATCAGCAGACCGACACCGGCCAGCGGCAGGCCCAGCGTGGACAGGGTCAGCGTCAGCATCACGGTCGCGCCGGTCAGGCCGGCGGTGGCGGCGGAGCCGACCACGGAGACGAAGGCGATGAGCAGGTAGTCACCGACGCCGAGCTGCACGTCGAAGATCTGCGCGATGAAGATCGCGGCGAGCGCCGGGTAGATGGCGGCGCAGCCGTCCATCTTCGTGGTGGCGCCGAAGGGAACGGCGAAGCTCGCGTAGTTCTTCGGGACGCCGAGGCGCTCGGTGACCTTCTGGGTGACCGGCATGGTGCCGACCGAGGAGCGCGAGACGAAGGCCAGCTGGATCGCGGGCCAGGCGCCCTTGAAGAACTGGATCGGGTTGACCTTGGCGACGGTCGCCAGCAGCAGCGGGTAGACGCCGAAGAGCACGAGCGCGCAGCCGATGTACACGTCGGCGGTGAAGACGGCGTACTTGCCGATCAGGTCCCAGCCGTAGCTGGCGATGGCGGTGCCGATGAGGCCGACCGTACCGATCGGGGCGAGCCGGATGACCCACCACAGGGCCTTCTGCAGCAGCTCCAGGACGGACTCGGCGAGCGTCAGCACGGGCTGCGCCTTCGAGCCGAGCTGGAGGGCGGCGATGCCGGCGACGGCGGCCAGGAAGACGATCTGGAGGACGTTCAGCTCGGTGAACGGCGTGACGATGTCGTTCGGCACGATGCCGGTCAGGAAGTCGATCCACGAGCCGTGCCGCTTGGGCTCCTTGCCGTCGGCGGCGGTGAGGCCGGTGCCCGAGCCCGGGTTGGTCAGCAGGCCGATCGCGAGGCCGATGCCGACCGCGATCAGCGACGTGATCATGAACCAGAGCAGCGTGCGCGAGGCGAGGCGGGCGGCGTTGTTCACCTTCCGCAGGTTGGTGACGGACACCAGGATCGCGAAGAAGACCAGCGGGGCGACGGCCAGCTTCAGGAGCTGGACGAATATGTCGCCGACCTTCTCCAGGGTGGTGGCCAGCCAGCTGATGTCCTGGCTGCGCGAGAGCCAGCCGAACAGCACGCCGAGCACGAGACCGGTGACGATCTGGGCCCAGAAGGGGAACTTGAAAGAGGCCTTGGCGGGGGCCTCGGGGGTCGCGGACACGAACACTCTCCGGAAGGTGGTGGTGATGCGGTACGGCAGCCGGAGGTGGCCGGCCGGGACCGCTGCTGCGTGCGTTGCCTGGGCTGGATCAGCGACAGCAGCAACAGGCCGCGGACGCGCGGCGGCAGAGGTCGACGTGCAGGCGCGCCACGAGCAGGGTGCTCATGGCTTCGAAGGGCGCAGCTGACGTCAACATGTTGAACACGCTAACACTTTTCCTTTGAGAATCTCAAAGAACTGCTTTGAGCACCGATCCCGTCCGACCCCGAAAACGCCGAACGCCCCCGCGGCGGGAGGGATCCCGCCGCGGGGGCGCTTCGGACGTGCGTCGAGGTCAGTGCGCGCGGGCGGCGTCGTCCGCCGCGTCCTCCTGCGCCTGGTTGTCGGCGAGCCGACCCTTCGCGCCCGCGATGCGTCCGGAGATCTGCTCGGACATCACGTCGCGCTGCTTGCGCAGCAGCACGAAGGAGAGCGGGGCGGACAGCACCAGCGCGAGCAGCACGACCCAGGCGAGGTTGGCGTCGCCGAGGGAGGACGGTACGAGACCGGCCTTGACCAGGCCCAGGACGACGACGAAGCAGCCCACGAAGATGGCCAGCCGCATCGCGGTGTAGCGGATCGTTGCGTTCGGCTTGAGGGACACGGTGACCCCTTCTCTCTGTCTTCGTCGGCTGTGGGCGTCGGGTACGCCCGGAAGTGCCCGACCAGTGAAGCATGCCGGGCCCCCCGTGCCGCCCGCCGGGGCCCCACCCGAGCGGCGTCGCCCGGCGCCCGTTCCCGACTCAGCGCAGTCGCAGCAGCATGGTGACGTCGTCGCGGTCGTCGCCCGGGGCGACCCGGATCGCCCCGGGCACGCGCCCCACCTCGTGATATCCGCAGGAGGCGTAGAAGCGCTCCAGGCCGAGGCCGCCTCGACAGCCCAGCCGGATCGCGTCGATGCCCTCGATGGCGCGGGCCGCGTCGGCGACGGCAGCCATCAGGGCGCGCCCGACGCCCCGCCCCTGGAGGCCGGGCGCGACCATCACCGTGTAGGCCCAGAGCCAGTGCTTCATGAGCCCGTGCGCATTGGCGGCGAGGAAGGCGGTCGCCACGACCCGGCCGCCCCCGTCGCGCCCGACGACCAGCCGGGTCCGCCCCTCGGCCATCGCGACGAGGTGCTTGAGCAGCTCGGGGCGGACGACCTCCTGGCTGACGGGCGGCACGAAGCCGACGGCGCCACCGGCGTTGCTGACCTCGACCCACAGGTCGAGGACCTGCGCGTGCAGGGCCGGGTCGACGACCGGGTCGACGCTGAAGGTGAGCGGGAGCGGAAGGGGGGCCGTAATGGTCATATGCGCAGAGTAACCATTACCTGTGGCATTCGGCAACGAGGAAGCCCCGGCCCCCAAGAGGGGTCGGGGCTTCCTCGTCGGAAGGAACCTCAGAGGCGCATCGCCTGCGGCTCGTCGCGCAGACCCGCGTCCGGACCCGGGTACTCCCGGATGATCTCGTAGCGCGTGTTGCGCTCGACCGGACGGAAGCCCGCGTCCCGGATCAGCTCCAGCAGGTCGTCACGGCCCAGCTTGTTCGGCGTGCCGTAGTTGTCCGCGTCGTGCGTGATCTTGTACTCGACGACCGAGCCGTCCATGTCGTCCGCACCGTGCTGGAGCGCCAGCTGGGCGGTCTGCACGCCGTGCATCACCCAGAAGACCTTCACGTGCGGGACGTTGTCGAAGAGCAGTCGCGAGACCGCGAAGGTCTTCAGCGCCTCGGCGCCGGTCGCCATCGTGGTCCGCGCCTGGAGCTTGTTGCGGACCTTGCCGTCCTGCATGTCCACGAAGTCGTGCTGGTAGCGCAGCGGGATGAAGACCTGGAAGCCACCGGTCTCGTCCTGCAGCTCGCGCAGCCGGAGCACGTGGTCCACGCGGTGGCGCGGCTCCTCGATGTGCCCGTACAGCATCGTGCACGGGGTCTTGAGACCCTTCTCGTGCGCGAGGCGGTGGATGCGCGACCAGTCCTCCCAGTGGGTGCGGTGGTCGACGATGTGCTGACGGACCTCCCAGTCGAAGATCTCCGCGCCGCCGCCGGTGAGCGACTCCAGGCCGGCCTCGATCAGCTCGTCCAGGATCTCGGACGCCGAGAGACCAGAGATCGTCTCGAAGTGGTGGATCTCCGTCGCCGTGAACGCCTTCAGCGAGACGTTCGGCAGCGCCTTCTTCAGCTCGCTCAGCGAGCGCGGGTAGTAGCGCCACGGCAGATTGGGGTGCAGGCCGTTGACGATGTGCAGCTCGGTGAGGTTCTCGTTCTCCATGGTCTTGGCCAGGCGAACGGCTTCCTCGATGCGCATCGTGTACGCGTCCTTCTCGCCCGGCTTGCGCTGGAACGAGCAGTACGCGCAGGAGGCGGTGCACACGTTGGTCATGTTGAGGTGACGGTTGACGTTGAAGTGGACGACGTCACCGTTCTTGCGGGTGCGCACCTCGTGGGCGAGGCCACCGAGCCAGGCCAGATCGTCCGACTCGTAGAGGGCGATGCCGTCCTCACGCGTCAGCCGCTCGCCGGAGCGGACCTTCTCCTCCAGCTCGCGCTTGAGCCCAGCGTCCATGTGCCGGTCGCCTCCTGTGTCTGTCCTGCGTACGTGCGTACCTGTCCTGCGGAACCCCGCCCCACCGTACTCTCAGTGCTCTTCCGGCAGATCCCCGACCCGGTTCTCCCACTTGGTGGAGAGCACGATGGTGGTGCGGGTCCGGGAGACGCCCTTGGTGCCGGACAGCCGCCGGATGATCTTCTCCAGGCCGTCCACGTCGCTCGCGCGCACCTTGAGCATGAAGGAGTCGTCGCCCGCGATGAACCAGCAGTCCTCGATCTCCGCGAGGTCGCGCAGTCGCCGGGCCACGTCCTCGTGGTCCGCGGCGTCGGAGAGGGAGATGCCGATCAGCGCGGTGACGCCGAGGCCGAGCGAGGCCGCGTCCACGGTCGCGCGGTAGCCGGTGATCACACCGGCCGTCTCCAGCCGGTTGATCCGGTCGGTGACGCTGGGGCCGGAGAGGCCCACGAGTCGACCCAGCTCCGCGTAGGAAGCACGGCCGTTCTCCCTGAGGGCCTGGATGAGCTGCCTGTCCACGGTGTCCATATACCTGGAGCCTTCCATTATTCGGCGATCCCGCAAGTTTACGTATAGAATCTAAGGCACACAGGGTCGACGCCCTGTGAATCTTTCAACAGATCAACGATGATCTGACGATCTTCAGGAGTGGTTCACCGTGTACACGATCGAGATGGCCTACGCACACATGCGACAGCTCCAGGAGCTGGCCAACCGATCCCGTGCCCACCAGCCCGCCGCCGCCGTGCGTGTCGACAAGACCCGCAAGTCGTTCGGCGCCAAGAAGCGCTAGTACCGGTTCACCCCGGCTAGTCCTCACCAGCACCGGGAGCACGGGCCGCGCCCAGCTCCCCGTCCCAACGGCGGTACAGCCGGTGCGGCACCTCTGCCGCGTCCAGCACCCGCCCCGCGACGAAGTCAGCCAGATCCTGGATGTGCGTCGCACCCGCGTAGAACGCCGGAGAGGCGGGCAGCACCACTGCGCCCGCCTCGTCCAGCGTCACCAGCGCCTTGAGCGTCTGACCGCTCAGCGGCGTCTCGCGCACCACGACCACCAGCCGGCGCCGCTCCTTGAGCGTGACGCTCGCCACCCGCTGGAGCAGGTCCTTCGACAGCCCCAGCGCCACCCCCGCCACGCACGCCGTGGACGCGGGCACGATCAGCATCCCCTTGACCGGGTACGAGCCGGACGACGGCCCGGCCGCCAGGTCCCCGGCGTTCCAGTAGCGCACCGCGTCCAGGTCGAAGCCCGCGAAGGTGCCCGGTTTCCCGTCGGCCCCCCGCTCCAGCCACTGCTCCAGGTCCGCGCGCCAGTGCGCGTCCCGGAAGGCGATCCCCGTCTCGTCGAGCAGCGTGAGCCGCGCGGACCGGCTGACCACCAGGTCCACGCTCTCCCCCGCCGCGAGCAACCCCCGCAGCACGGACGCCGCGTACGGCGTCCCGGACGCCCCCGAAACCCCGACCACCCAGGGGGTGCGCTTGCCCTCACTCATGCGTCCGAGCCTATCCGGGACTTACAGCGTCAGCCCCCGCACCATCAGGTCCCCCAGCGCGCAGACGAAGAGCGCGATGCCGATGAAGCCGTTGACGGTGAAGAAGGCCCGGTTCAGCCGGGACAGGTCCTTGGGCGTCACGATCGAGTGCTCGTAGCCGAAGGCGGCCACCACGACGATCATCCCGGTCCAGAAGAAGGCCCCCGCATCGGTGGCGAGCGCGTACCAGACCAGCAGTCCGGTGGTCACGACATGACAGACTCTCGCCCCCCATAGCGCCGCCGGAACACCGAAGCGGGCGGGGACGGACTTGACGCCCTCCGCACGGTCGGCCATCACGTCCTGGCAACCGAAGATCAGGTCGAAGCCGCCGATCCACACGCCGACCGCGAGCCCGAGGACGACCGCGTCCCAGGACCACTCGCCGGTGATCGCCAGCCAGGCCCCGACCGGACCCATCGCCTGCGCCAGGCCCAGGATCGCGTGCGGGAAGTTCGTGAAGCGCTTGCCGTACGGGTACACCACCATCGGGATCACCGCGATGGGCGCGAGCGCCAGGCACAGCGGGTTCAGCAGCGCCGCCGCCCCGAGGAACACCGCGAGCGCGATGCCCGCACCGGTCCAGGCGGAGCGCACCGAGACCGCGCCGGTCACCAGCTCGCGGCCCGCGGTGCGCGGGTTACGGGCGTCGATCTCGCGGTCGATGATCCGGTTGGCGGCCATCGCGAAGGTGCGCAGGCCCACCATGGCGACGGTGACCAGCAGCAGCTTGATCCAGTGGACCTCGCGGTCCAGCTGGAACATCGCGGTGAGGGCCGCGATGTAGGCGAAGGGCAGCGCGAAGACCGAGTGCTCGATCATCACCAGCCGCAGGAACGCCTTCACCTTGCCGGTGGGCTGCGGCGCGGGGCCGGGGCCGACCACTCCGTCGGCGGTCGTCATCATGCGAGGCTGCTCCGGAAGTCTTCGAGGTCGGCCAGGAGCTCCGCGGTGGGGAGCGGGCCGAGCTCCAGGGTCCGGGGACCCTGGTCGTGTCCCTCGGGCGGGGTGACCCGGACGGTCAGCCGCCAGCCCTCACCGCCGGCCGGGCGCGCGTCGAGGGACAGGAAGCCGCCCGCCTCCACGGTGAAGGCCTCGGCCGCCGCCAGGGACCGCTGGAGCTGCTCCGCGAAGTCGTCCGCCTCCACGTCGCGCGCGCCGGGCAGCTCGAAGCCGTCGCCCTCGCCGTCCACGTCGAGCATCAGCGCCCAGATGTTGCCGGGGCCCGCGAACTCCTCGGGCGTCACCCCGGCCTCCGCGGCCGCGAGCTTGACCTCCGCCAGCGTCGGGTCGATCTGCGGCCGGACGAGGGCCACGTAGGCGGCGTCGGTGCCGATGAACAGCTCCGGGCCGCTCACTCCGATGGGGCTCACAGTCCGTATTCCTTCCAACGACGGTCGACCAGGGCCGCGGTCGCGGGGTCGGACTCGACCATGTCCGGCCAGCCGCCGTCGCGGGTGTAGCCCTCTTCGGGCAGTTTCTTCGTGGCGTCGATGCCCGCCTTGCCGCCCCAGAACTGCTGGTAGGAGGCGTGGTCCAGGTGGTCCACGGGGCCTTCGACGACGGTGAGGTCGCGGGCGTAGTCCGTGTTGCCCAGCGCCCGCCAGGAGACCTCGTGCAGGTCGTGCACGTCGCAGTCGGAGTCCACCACGATGATCAGCTTGGTCAGCGACATCATGTGCGCGCCCCAGATGGCGTGCATGACCTTCTGCGCGTGCTTGGGGTACTTCTTGTCGATCGAGACGATCGCGCAGTTGTGGAAGCCGCCCGATTCCGGCAGGTGGTAGTCCACGATGTCCGGCACGATGATCTTGAGCAGGGGCAGGAAGAACCGCTCGGTGGCGCGGCCCAGCGGCCCGTCCTCGGTCGGCGGGCGGCCGACGACGATCGACTGGATCAGCGGACGCTTGCGCATCGTCACGCAGTCGATCTTCAGGGCCGGGAAGGGTTCCTGCGGGGTGTAGAAACCGGTGTGGTCGCCGAAGGGGCCCTCGGGGAGCGTCTCCCCCGGCTCCAGCCAGCCCTCGATGACGACCTCGGCATGGGCCGGGACCTGGAGCGGGACGGTCTTGCAGTCCACCATCTCGATCCGCTTGCCCGCGACGAACCCGGCGAAGAGGTACTCGTCGATGTCGCCCGGCAGCGGCGCGGTGGACGCGTACGTCACGGCCGGCGGGCAGCCGAAGGCGATCGCGACCGGCAGCCGCTCGCCCCGTTTGGCCGCGACGGCGTAGTGGTTGCGGCTGTCCTTGTGGATCTGCCAGTGCATGCCGATGGTGCGCTTGTCGTGGCGCTGGAGGCGGTAGAGCCCGAGGTTGCGCACGCCGGTCTCGGGGTGCTTGGTGTGGGTCAGGCCCAGGTTGAAGAAGGAGCCGCCGTCCTTGGGCCAGGTGAAGAGGGCCGGCAGCCGGTCCAGGTCCACGTCGTCCCCGGTGAGGACGACCTCCTGGACGGGCGCGGAGTCGCCCTTCACCTTCCTCGGCGGTACGTGCACCATCGAGCCGAGCTTGCCGAAGGCCTCGCGGACCCCGATGAAGCCCTGCGGCAGCTCGGGCTTGAGCAGGCCGCCGATCTTCTCGCTGATCTCGGCGTAGGACTTCAGGCCCAGCGCCTTGAGCAGGCGGCGGTCGGTGCCGAAGACGTTCATGGCCAGCGGCATCGCCGAGCCCTTGACGTTCTCGAAGAGCAGCGCGGGCCCGCCCGCCTTGTTCACTCTGTCGACGATCTCCCCGACCTCCAGGTACGGGTCCACTTCGGCCTTGATGCGCTTGAGGTCGCCCTCCCGCTCCAGAGCCCGGAGCAGCGAGCGGAGATCGTCGTAAGCCATGCGACCCAGTATCGGCCACGGACTACCCTGGGGGAGTCACCGGGGCCCGACGCGGCCCCGCCACCATCTTGGGGGTCTGGCTCTCACCGTGCTGCGCTATCTGCCGTTCCTGCTGATCATCGCGCTGACCATCTACGCCTTCATCGACTGCCTGAACACGCCCGAGGAAGAGGTCAAGCACCTCCCGAAGGTGGTCTGGGTGATCATCATCCTGCTGTTCTCGATCGTCGGCCCCGTCGTGTGGCTGTTCGCCGGGAAGAAGCGCGCCGCGGTCGGCGGCGGCTTCGGCGGCGGCCGGGCGCGCCGGACCCAGTGGGTCGCGCCGGACGACAACCCGGAGTTCTTGAAGTCGCTGCGCGAGGAGCAGGAGCGACAGGACGGCCAGGGCAAGCAGGACGGGAAGGACCGCAACGACCCCGACAAGGGGTAGCCGACGCGGTGAACGGCGAAGGGCCCGGACCCCCCGAGGGGGTCCGGGCCCTTCGCCGTTCGGCGTGCCGCTCGACTACACCCCGCCGTAGGAGTGCTTGCCGTTGAGCAGGATGTTCACGCCGTAGTAGTTCCAGATCCAGCACGCGAAGGCGAAGAGCGCCAGGTAGGCGGCCTTGCGGCCCTTCCAGCCGGCCGTGGCGCGCGCGTGCAGGTAGCAGGCGTAGGCGACCCAGGTGATGAAGGACCAGACCTCCTTGGGGTCCCAGCCCCAGTACCGGCCCCAGGCGTCGTTCGCCCAGATCGCGCCCGCGATGATCGTGAAGGTCCACAGCGGGAAGACGGCCGCGTTGATCCGGTACGAGAACTTGTCGAGCGAGGACGCCGAGGGCAGCCGCTCCATCACCGAGGTGCGGAACGCGCCGGGCCTGCGACCCTCGGCGAGGTTGGCCTCGTAGCCGTCGCGGAAGAGGTAGAGGACCGTGCCCGCCGCACCGATGTAGAAGACCGCGCCGCAGATGATCGCGGTGGAGACGTGGATCCACAGCCAGTACGAGTGCAGGGCCGGGACCAGCGCCGCGCTGTCGGTGTAGAGCCAGGTCGTGGCCACGCCCAGGTCCAGCAGGACCGTGGTGACCAGGATCAGGCCGATCCAGCGGACGTTCTTGCCCAGGGCCAGCAGCAGCAGGTACGCGCCCGCGGCCACCGTGGCGAAGGTGATCGAGAACTCGTACATGTTGCCCCAGGGCGCCCGCTGCACCGACAGGGCGCGGCTGACCACGCCGCCGGCCGCGAGCAGGAAGCCGAGGGCGGTCAGCGAGATCGCGATCCGGCCGTACAGGTCGCCCTTGACCGTGCCGCCGGCCGCGCCGGGGCCGTCCGGGACGTCGCGCGTGCCGGTGGCGGAGCGGGTGACGACCTGCGGCTTGTCGAGGACCGCGGTGCCCCCCGCCTTCGTGCGGACCTGGACGGCGGGGGCCTTCGCGGCGCCCGCGCCGGCCGTCAGCGCGTTGGCCGTGCGGGCCACCTTGCTGCGGCTGCCGAAGGTCCACTCGGCGATGTGGGCGAAGAAGGCGAGCATGTAGACCGCCATCGACGAATAGATCAGCACGTTGCTGGCGTGGGCCAGGCTCGTGTTGGTCGCGGCGGCTGCGAGCAGGGTCATCCGCGTCCTCCTTCAACGGTTGCTTCGACAGGGTTGTTGCCGGGGACGGCCTCGGGCGCGGTCGGCGCCCGCTCGTTCAGCCGGACGGCCAGGTCGGCGAGTTCCTCGGGGAGCTTGGCGGACTCGCTGCGGCCGAGGCCCGCCATCTCGACGACGGTCACGCCGTCCTGGCCCGTCACCGCGCGGACCCAGATCCGGCGGCGCTGGATGAAGAGGGACGCGGCCAGGCCCAGGATGGCCGCCACCGCGCCGGCCAGGGCGTAGCCGGTGCCGGGCTCCTGGGAGATCTGGAAGGTGGCCCAGCGCTCGATGCCCTCGAACTTCACGGTGCCCGCGCCGTCGGGGAGCGTCATCGTCTCGCCGGGGAGCATCAGCTGGGAGAACGGGTCGCCGTTCTCCTTCTTGAACTGCTGCATCTTGGCGGTGTCGAGCTGGTAGACGTTCTGCGGCAGGCCCGAGTCCACGCCCAGGCTGCCGTGCCAGGCGTTGAGCGCCAGGACCGGGAAGTCCGCGGCGGGGAACTGCGAGAGCATCGTGCCCTGGCCCTTGCCCGCGAAGGTCGGCACGAAGCGGGCGTTGAAGCCCAGCTGCTCCTTCTTGCCGTTCTTGTCCTGGTAGCCGTCGGTGACCTTGACGGCTCCGGCGGAGGTCAGGTTCGCGTCCTGCGGCAGCATCGGCACGGCGTCCTTGAAGATCACCTTGCCGGAGGGGTCGGTCACCGAGAGGATCGGCGCGTAGCCGTGGCCCAGCAGGTAGACCTTGGAGCCCTCGACGTCGAGCGGCTTGTTGACCTCGATCTCGGTCTTCGTCGGGGTGCCGTGCGCGCCCTTGCTGTAGGTGACGTACGCCTTGAACTCGCGCGGGGTGCCCTTCTGCGGGCCGCTCTTCTCGTACTCCGCGTCGAACTTGTCCAGGGTGAAGCTGAAGGGCGGCAGGTCGTCCGAGCTGAAGAGGCTGCCGGACTTGAAGTCGTCGTACTGGGTGAGCGTGTTCGAGAAGCCCTTGCCGCGCAGGACGAGCTTGCCGCCCTCGGACTTGAGGAGCTGGCCGGTGGCGAAGGCCACCAGCATCACGATCAGCGCGATGTGGAACATCAGGTTCCCGGCCTCGCGCAGATAGCCCTTCTCGGCGGCGACCGCGTTCCCGGCCGGGTCGGCGTCGGTACGGAAGCGGCGCCCGCCGAGCACCTCCTTCGCGTACGAGAGGACCTCGTCCGGGGCCGTTTCGGTGCGCCAGGTGGTGTAGGCGGGGAGCCGGTCCAGGCGCCGCGGGGCGCCCGGCGGGCGGCCGCGGAGCTGGCCGACGAACTGCCAGGTGCGCGGGACGATGCAGCCGATCAGCGACACGAACAGCAGGATGTAGATCGCGGAGAACCACACCGAGCTGTAGACGTCGAAGAGCTGGAGCTTCTCGGCGACCGGCACCCAGAACTCGTGCTTGCCCTTCCAGATCGACACCTTCATCGGGTCGACCCGGTTCTGCGGGATCAGCGAGCCGGGGATCGAGCCGAGGGACAGCAGGAAGAGCAGGATCAGCGCCACCCGCATCGAGGTGAGCTGGCGCCAGAACCAGCGGGCCCAGCCGAGCACGCCGATGCCGACGGCCGGACCACCGGCCGGCGGGTCCTCCAGCGGGGCGGTGGACAGCTGGGCCGCGGCGGCGGCGTCGGTGGCGGCCGCGGCCGCTTCGGTGGCGTCCGGGGCGGCGGGCGTGTCGGCCGCGGTGGCGGCCGCGTCGTGTTCGGGGTCCGACGCCGCGATGGGCGCCTTGTCGCTCGTACTCATGTGCTCTTAGTCCTCAGATCCCCACCGTGAAGCCCTGTGTCCAGCTCTGCATGTCGCTGACGATCGTGTCCCACCAACCTGTGACGAGCAGCAGACCGGTCAGGACCAGCATGCCGCCCCCGATCCGCATCACCCACGCGTAGTGCTTCTTCACCCAGCCGAAGGCGCCGAGCGCCTTGCGGAAGGCGATCGCGGCGAGGATGAAGGGCAGGCCGAGGCCCAGACAGTACGCCGTGGTCAGCAGCGCTCCGCGGCCGGCGCTCGCCTCGTTCAGGGAGAGCGTGTTCACGGCGGCGAGCGTCGGGCCCATGCAGGGGGTCCATCCGATGCCGAAGAGGACTCCGAGGACGGGCGCGCCGATCAGGCCCCCGGTGGGCTTCTTGTGGAAGCGGAACTCCCGCATCGTCAGGCCCGGGATCAGTCCCATGAAGAAGAGCCCCATGAGGATGACCACGCCGCCGAGCACCCGGGAGATCAGCGCCCGGTTGTCCTGGAGGACGTCGCCGAAGAACCCGAAGAGCGCGCCGGTGGAGACGAAGACGGCGGTGAAGCCGAGGACGAACAGGCTCGCCCCGGCCAGCATCCGCCCGCGCCGGGCCTCGGCCATGTCGGCGCCGGTGACGCCGGTCACGTAGGAGAGGTAGCCGGGGACGAGCGGCAGCACGCACGGGGAGAAGAAGGAGACGAGTCCGGCGAGCACGGCGATGGGCAGGGCGAGCAGCAGGGCTCCGCCGAGAACGGTCTCGTTCACGCCGGTCACTTCTCCGCGAGGAGCGGGTCGATCATCTTGCGCAGCTGCTCCTCATTGACCGCGACCAGGGTGCGGGCGGCGATCTTGCCCTCCTTGTCGAGGACGATCGTGGAGGGGATCGACTGCGCGTTGAGCGTGCCCTTGGGGAAACGGAGCATCAGCTTGCCGTCGGGGTCGTAGAGGCTCGGGTAGGTGATCCCGAAGTTCTCCTCGAAGGAGACCGCGTTCTGCTTGCTGTTGTCGCGGGTGTTGATCCCGACGAAGGCGACGTCCTTGCCCGCGTCGGCCATCTCCTTGGAGACCTTGGCGAAGTAGGGGGCCTCGGCGCGGCACGGCGGGCACCAGGAGCCCCAGACGTTCAGGACGACGACCTTCCCCTTGAGGGCGGTCGTGTCGAGCGTCTTGCCGTCGACGGTGTCGCCGTCGAGCTTGGGGGCGTCGTCGCGCTGGCCCTTGGCGACGGTGGAGATGCCGCCCGGGCCCGTCACGTAGTTGCCGCCCGCGGAGCCGGAGGACTTGGCGCCACCGGCCGAATCTCCGCAGGAGGTGAGGGTGAGGGCGCCTGCGACGGCCACCGCGGTCAGCAGGACGGCGCGGCCGCTGGTCGAGCGGCGGCGTCGGGGGGCGCGGCTAAGGCTCATGTGAAAAGTTTCGCATGGGCGAATTGTGGATCTTGCGCGCCCCCCGGCCGGGGGCGATCGGCCGGGGTCAGGCCGCGGTCAGGCCGCGGTCAGGAAGGTCTTCCAGCCGCCGGTCGGCGGCTGACCGGGGGCCAGGGTCCGCAGTTTGGCCAGCACCTTGGGGTCCTGGACGTCGAGCCAGTCGGCGAACTGCCGGAACGATACGAGCCGTACGTCGCTTTTGTCCGCCATCGACTTGAGCGCTTCCTCGACGGCGTCCATGTAGATGCCGCCGTTCCAGTCCTCGAAGTGGTTGCCGATGAAGAGCGGCGCGCGGTTCGTCTCGTACGCCCGCCGGAAGCCGCCCTGGTAGGCGGCCGTGGCCTGGCTGCGCCAGCCCGGGTAGTTGGAGGGAACGCCCCGGGTGGTGTTCTGCGACTGGTTGGCGAGGATGTTGTAGTCCATCGAGAGCACCTCGAAGGAGTGGCCGGGGAAGGGCATCGACTGCAGCGGCAGGTCCCACACGTTCCCCTTCTTCTCCGGCCACTGCTGGAGGCCGCCGGGCGAGCTGGCGTCGTAGCGCCAGCCGAGCTTCTCGGCGGTGGGCAGCAGCTGGTCCTGGCCGAGCAGGCACGGCGTACGGGCCCCGACCAGCTCCTTGGCGTAGTCGAAGGGCAGCGGTTCGAGGTCGGTGAAGCCGGTGTTGGTGCGCCAGTTGGTGACGAAGGACACGGCCTGCTCGATCTCGCTGTGCCAGTCCTGCGCGCTCCAGTGGGCGACCGAGCCGGATCCGCCGCAGAAGTGCCCGTTGAAGTGGGTGCCGATCTCGTGGCCGTCGAGCCAGGCCTCGCGCACGCACTTCAGGGTGTTGCGGACGTTCTCGTCCTTCAGGAACCCGATGTCGGAGGCGCCCACCGGGTTGTTGGGCGGGCGGTAGAGCTCGCGCTTCGACTCGGGGAGCAGGTAGAGCCCGGAGAGGAAGAAGGTCATGCCCGCGTGGTGGTCCTTGGCGAGCTTGAGGAAGCGCGGGAAGAGACCGTTGCCGATCTCGCCCGCGCCGTCCCAGCTGAAGACGACGAACTGCGGCGGGGTCTCCCCGGGCTGGAGGGGGACGGGCTTCGCGGGCTGGTGGGGCTGGGGGCCCGTGTCCGCGGTGGAACCGTCCCCGATGGGCCTGACCGGACGGGCGGCCCCGCCGCTCGGGGCGGGGCCGGCCTGGCCGGAACCCGCGCCCATGCGCGCGCCCCCGGAGCCGGACCCGCCGCCGCAACCCGCGATCCCCATCGCGGCCACGGCGCCGAGTCCGAGTCCGAGCACGCCCCTCCGGCTGACCTCACGCATGTCGCTCACCTCGCTGACGGAATGTCGTATAAACGGACATTCCAACGCAGGCTGAGTGTCAGATCGGCAGCGGCGTGGCGACTTGTATGAAATTAGGTCTGGACATGTCGAATCTTGACGATCGGAAGCGGGGACTCCGACCTGACGTCACGACTCCCACCTGACGTCACGACTCAGGCGACGTCATGGCTCAGGCGACGTCACGGCCTCAGGCGAGGTCACGGCCTCAGGCGCCGAAGGCCTTCGACTTGCCCTTCACCGGCTTCGCGCCCGCGAGCAGGTGCGCCGGGACCAGGTCCCGGGCCGGCTCGCTGTAGCCCACCGAAACGATCTTGTCGCCCTGGTACGTGAACGACGTCAGCGAGGCCAACGTGCACTGCCGGCGCCGCGGGTCGTGCCACAGCCTGCGCTTCTCGGCGAAGCTGCGCACGATCCAGATCGGCAGCTGGTGGCTCACGCACACCGCCTCGTGCCCGCGGGCCGCGTCGCGCGCCGCGTCCAGCGCGCCCATCATCCGGACCACCTGCTCGATGTACGGCTCGCCCCAGGACGGCTGGAACGGGTTCGTCAGGTGCTTCCAGTTGGCGGGCTTGCGCAGGGCGCCGTCGCCGACGCCGAAGGTCTTGCCCTCGAAGACGTTGCCCGCCTCGATCAGCCGCCCGTCGGTCGCCAGGTCCAGGCTGTGCGCCTTGGCGATCGGGGCCGCCGTCTCCTGCGCGCGCTCCAGCGGGGAGGACACGACGTGGGTGATGTCGCGGTTCTCCAGGTGCTCGGCGACCCGCTCGGCCATCTTCCGGCCCAGCTCGGAGAGGTGGTAGCCGGGTCGGCGGCCGTAGAGGACCCCGTCCGGGTTGTGCACCTCTCCGTGGCGCATCAGGTGGACGACGGTGATGTCGCTGCTGCTCATGCGGTGGCCTCCGGGGTGGCCTCGGCGGCGGCGCGGGCGGCGGCGGGCAGCGCGGCCGCGATGCGCTCGATCGCCCGCTCGTCGTGGGCGGTGGAGACGAACCAGGACTCGAAGGACGAGGGCGGCAGGTAGACGCCCTGGGCCAGCATCGAGTGGAAGAAGCCGGTGAAGCGGAAGCTCTCCTGCTTCTTGGCGTCGTCGTAGTTCCTGACCTCGTCCTCGGTGAAGAAGACGGAGAACATGTTGGACGCGGTCTGCAGCCGGTGCGCCACGCCCTCCTTGCGGAGCGCGTCCGTCACCAGGCCCTGGATCTCGGCCGATACGGCGTCGACCTTCGCGTACGCCGCGTCGTCGAGCAGCCGCAGCTGCGCGAGGCCAGCGGCGGTGGCGATCGGGTTCCCGGAGAGGGTGCCCGCCTGGTAGACGGGGCCGACGGGGGCCAGGTGCCCCATCACGTCGGCGCGGCCGCCGAAGGCCGCGGCCGGGAAGCCGCCGCCCATGACCTTGCCGAAGGTCATCAGGTCGGGCGCGACCCCGTCCACGCCGAACCAGCCGGCGCGGGAGGTGCGGAAGCCCGTCATGACCTCGTCGGAGATGTACAGCGCGCCGTTCGCGCGGCACAGGTCGGCCAGGCCCTGGTTGAACCCCTCGCCCGGGGTCACCACGCCCATGTTGCCGGGCGCGGCCTCGGTGATCACACAGGCGATCTCACCGGGGTGCGCGGCGAAGGCGGCACGGACCGCTTCGAGGTCGTTGTAGGGGAGGACGATCGTGTCGCCGGCCTGCGCACCCGTCACACCGGGGGTGTCGGGCAGCGCGAAGGTCGCGAGGCCCGATCCGGCGGCGGCGAGCAGCGCGTCCACGTGGCCGTGGTAGCAGCCCGCGAACTTCACGACCTTGGCCCGGCCGGTGAAACCGCGGGCCAGCCGGATCGCGGACATGGTGGCCTCCGTACCGGAGGACACCAGGCGCACCTGCTCGACGGGCGCGATCCGCGCGACGATCTCCTCGGCGAGCGCGACCTCGCCCTCGCCGGGGGTGCCGAAGGACGTGCCGCGGGCGACCGCGGCCTGCACGGCCTCGATCACGGCGGGGTGGGAATGGCCGAGGATCATCGGCCCCCACGAGCAGACCAGGTCGACGTACTCGCGGCCATCGGCATCGGTGAGGTACGGACCGGTACCGGACACCATGAACCGGGGCGTTCCCCCCACGGCGCGGAATGCACGCACCGGAGAGTTCACGCCGCCGGGGGTCACGAGGGACGCGCGGTCAAACAGGTTCTGCGAGACTGGGGCTTCATACGGATACGGGTAGCTCACACCAGCCATGGTCTCAGAGGCCGCGACAGACTTGCGGACGGGCGTTTCACCGCGCCGCCGCGGGGGAGGTCACTGCCATGATGATCAGGCCGCGTGGCGGGGGTCACGGGGCCGGGGCAGGCAAGACCAGTCGGGTGGAGATATGCAACGCGGTGGCGGACCGGGCGAGGGTACGGACGGCCTCGGGCCCGAGCGTGCGCGCGAGGCCCGCGACGCATCCCGAGAGGCCCGGCGCCGCGGCAAGCACCGCCGACGGGGCGCGGACGCGGTGGACGGCGTACCGGTACCCGCGAGCGCGGTCCCGGGGGGTCGGGGCATGGGAGTGACCTACAAGTACTTCGGCGCCCCCGACGGGGCCACGGCGGCGCGCGTCCCGATCTCGATGCGACCGGAAGAGCTCGGCGGCGACGAGCTCGGCATGGGCGGCCTGTTCAGCAAGATCAAACCGGAGACGGTGGCCGCGATGGTCCTCACCGGCATCGAAGGCATACCCCTGCACAAGGTCCCGCCGCTGGAGCTCGTGGTCCTGCACCCCGACTACGCGGTGGTCAAGCTCCCGATGACGGTGGTCGACCCGCTGCGCGGCATCGGCGAGGAGTCCGTCGGCGCGGCCGCCTTCATCTGGTCCACGGTCCCCGACCGCGGCGGCCCGCGCGACGCCTTCAACGTCTACCAGCTGCTGCACGAGTGGCAGGACTTCTCCCACCGCCTGCACGAGGCCGGCCACCAGCCGTACTGCCTGGTCTGGCCCTGACGGCCCTTTCCGCCCCGGGCGGACGGGGGTCGGTCCCCTTCCTTCCGGTTCCGGCCACGACATGGGGCCGAGTCCCGGACAGCGGGGAGGAGTTCCTCGTACCCTCCTCAACATGGAAATATCGCTGCGTCTGACCCCCTGGTCCCATGAGGACCTCGGGTTACTGCTGAGGGCCAATGAGCCCGAGATGACCAAGTACTTGGGGGGACCCGAGTCCGAGGAGAAGCTGGCCGACCGCCAGCGCCGGTACGTCGCCCTGAGCGACCGGGAACCCGCTGCCGGACGGATGTTCCGGGTCAGCCTGGCGGAGACGGGCGAGACCGTCGGTTCCGTGGGCTTCTGGCCCCGCGAGTGGCGCGACGAAGAGGTGTACGAGAGCGGCTGGGCGATCTTCCCCGAGTACCAGGGCCGCGGCCTCGCGGTGGCGGCGATCGGCGAACTGCTCGCGTACGTCGCCGAACACGGCTCCCGCCGTCTCGTGCACGCCTTCCCCAGCACGGACCACGCCGCGTCCAACTCCGTGTGCCGTCGGGCGGGCTTCGAGTCGCTCGGTGACGTCAACTTCGAATACCCGCCCGGCGTGTTCCACCCGAGCCACGACTGGCGCTACACCGTGCCCGTCTGACCCGACCCGCACCGCCCGCCCGACCTGCGCGGCCCGCTCGCCCGCCCGCCCGGCACGACCGGCGGACCGGCGGGGCGGGCTCAGGCCACGGTCAGGACCAGCCGGCCCCGGGCGCCGCCCTCCGCGAGGCGGGCGTGCGCCCCGGCCGCGTCGGCCAGGGCGTAGGTCCCGCCCACCCGCAGGGTCAGCGCGCCCTCGTCCACCAAGGACACCAGCCGCGCCAGGTGCGCCCCGTCCGCCGCGACCTCCTGCTCCAGGACCCGGATCCCACGCACCGGAGCGGGAGCCCCGCCCGGCCGCAGCCCGACGTAGACGCCGCCGTCACGGACGAAGTCCAGCGCCGCCTCCCCCAGCACCGCGGCGTCCAACACCCCGTCCACCCGCACCCCCGCATCCGCCCCGGCCGTGCCCCGGGCCACGAAGTCGGTGGCGCCCAGCGACCGGACCAGCTCCTCGTCCGCCGGGGCCGCCAGCGCGGTCACCTTCAGCCCGGCGTGCACCGCGAGCTGGACCGCCAGCCCGCCGACCACCCCGGCCGCCCCGGTGACCAGCACCGACTCCCCTCCCGCCAGCCCCAACTGGCCCAGTGCCCGGGCCGCCGTGAGCCCGCTGAGCGGCAGCACCGCGGCGGCCGTCGCGTCCACGGACTCGGGGGCGGCGGCGAGGGCGCCCTCGTCGAGGACGACGTACTCCGCATGCGTCCCGAGCTCCTTGACCGCGCCGTAGTGCAGTCCGACGACCCGCTGACCGGCGCTCCAGTCGGTCACCCCGGCGCCGACCGCGTCGACCTCACCGGCCACGTCCCATCCGAAGCCGAGCCGCTCCCCCTCGCCCCCGAAGACCCCGAGGCGGACCAGGGCGTCCACCGGATTGAGCCCCGCGGCCCGCACCCGGACCCGCACCTGCCCGGCCCCCGGAACCGGCAGCGGCACCTGCGCGGTCACGACCTGCTCCGGGCCGCCGAAGGCGGTGACGACCGCGGCGTTGATCAGCTTCTGGTCCTGCGTCTGGTGCTGGTTCTGGCTCATGGGTCTCGTCCCTTGCGCTCGATTTCGTTCGTTCCGATGCGCACTAACTTAGGGAGAGGTACTTTCGTTTCGTAAGTACGCACTCCAAGGTGCGTACCCGACCCGAAAGTGAGCCCGCCATGGCCACCCGCACTGCCGAGACCCGCCGCCAGGAGGCCCGCCACGCCTACGACGCCTTCCTCAAGGAGTGCCCGACCAGCCAGCTCCTGGACCGCATCAGCGACAAGTGGGTCGGCCTCGTCCTGAGCGCCCTCAACGAGGCGGAGGTCATGCGCTACAGCGACCTCGGCCGCCGGATCCCCGGGGTCAGCCAGAAGATGCTCACCCAGACCCTGCGCGCCCTCGAACGCGACGGCCTCGTCAGCCGCACCGTCACCGCCTCCGTGCCCGTCCGCGTCGACTACCGCCTCACCCCCCTCGGCCACAGCCTCGGCGGCCTCCTCACCTCTGTGAAGCACTGGGCCGAGCAGCACTTCGACCAGGTCAGCGCCCACCGCGAGGTCTACGACCAGGAGGCCGCCGCCCACGCGTAATTGACCTTCGCCGCCCCGCCCCGAACTGGCATGCTGGGCCCCGTGAACGGACCGGACATCACCCTCACCCTCGCCCCCGAGCTGCGCGTCTTCACCGCGCCCAACCGGCGCGGCGAGCGCGTACCCACCACGGTCGACGGAACCTCCAGCCTGGGCCACGTCGTCGAATCCGTCGGCGTCCCGCTCACCGAGGTCGGCCGCCTGCTCGTCGACGGCCGCGAGGCGCCCGTCTCCTACGTGCCCCGAGGCGGCGAGGCCGTCGAGGTCTCCGGCCCGCCCCGCCCGCAGGAGGTCCCCGGCGCCCCGCTGCGCTTCCTCCTCGACGTCCACCTCGGCACGCTCGCCCGCCGGATGCGCCTGCTCGGCATCGACACGGCCTACGAGAACGAGGACATCGGCGACCCCGCCCTCGCCACCCGCTCCGCCGCCGAGCGGCGCGTCCTGCTCTCCCGTGACCGCGGCCTGCTGCGGCGCCGCGAGATCTGGGCGGGTGCCTACGTCTACAGCGACAACCCCGACGAGCAATTGCGCGACATCCTCGGCCGGTTCGCGCCGGAGCTGACCCCCTGGACCCGCTGCACCGCCTGCAACGGCACGCTGCGCGCGGCCGACAAGGACAGCGTCGGCGACCTGCTGGAAGGCGGCACGCAGCGCTCCTACGACGTCTTCGCCCAATGCGCCGACTGCGAGCGCGTGTACTGGCGGGGCGCGCACCACGCCCGCCTGGAGCTGATCGTCAGCGAGGCGTTGGCCGAATTCGGCGGCGGCGTCACCGCGTAGGGCCCGGCGGGGGTGGGCAGGATCTTCCACCATGACATCCCCCGCCCCAGCCCCAACGCCCGATCCGGCACCCGATCCCGCACCCGAATCCGCGCCCGTAGCGGACGCCTTGGAGGCCGCGCACGTCGTGGACGTCGTGCACGCCGCGCACATCGTGGCCGCCCCGGACGTCATGGCCGCCCCGGACGTCGTGGACGTCGTGGACGTCGCGGTGATCGGCGCCGGTCCGACCGGTCTACTGATCGCCGGAGATCTCGCCGCCGCCGGACTGACCGTCACTCTGATCGAGCGGCGCCCGCAGACCGCCGCCAACCTCACGCGCGCCTTCGCCGTCCACGCCCGCACCCTCGAACTCCTCGACGCGCGCGGACTCGCCGACGATCTCGTCGCCACCGGCCGCCCGATCCGGCAGCTCCGCCTCTTCGGCGGACTCACCCTTTCCTTGGACACGCTCCCCACCCGCTTCCCGTTCGTCCTCATCACCCCTCAATTTGAGACCGAACACCTGCTGGAGCGTCGCGCGTTGTCCACAGGTGTGGACATCCGGTACGACCATGAGCTGATCGCACTGCATCAGGCCGAGGGTCAGGACACCGTCACCCTCGACCTCCTCACCCCCACGAACACCCCGGGCACCCCAGGCACCCCGCTCACCCTGCACGCCCGCCACGTCGTCGGCGCCGACGGCGTCCGTTCCACCGTCCGCCGCGAACTCGGCCTGCCCTTCCCCGGCCACGCCGTGGTCAGCTCGATGGTGCTGGCCGACGTACGCCTGACCGAGGAACCCCCGGACCAGCTCGCCGTCAACAGCAGCGGCCGGGCCTTCGCCTTCCTCGTCCCCTTCGGCGACGGCTGGTACCGGGCCATCGCCTGGCACCGCGACGGCCGGGCCCAGGACGGCGACCCCGTCGACTTCGACGAGCTGCGCACCATCACGCGCGCCGCCCTCGGCACCGACCACGGCATGCACGACCCCCGCTGGATCTCCCGCTTCCACGCCGACGAACGCCAGGTCCCGCACTACCGCGTGGGTCGCGTCTTCCTCGCCGGCGACGCCGCCCACGTCCACTCCCCCGCCGGCGGCCAGGGCATGAACACCGGCCTCCAGGACGCCGCCAACCTCTCCTGGAAGCTCACGGCCGTCCTCCTCGGACGCGCCCCCGACCCCGAGGCCCTGCTCGACAGCTACGAGGGCGAGCGGCACCCCGTCGGCCGCCTCGTACTGCGCGGCAGCGGCGCCCTGACCCGGATCACGATGGCCACCACCCCGGTGCGCCGCACGGCCCGCGACGTCGGCGCCGCACTGCTGGGACGGATCCGGCCCGCGCGCGACCGCGCGGTGCGCATGGTCTCCGGGATCGGCATCTCCTACCCGCCGCCGCCCGGCGGCGCCCGCCCGGCGGGCCGTCGCGCGCCCGACGCGGTCCTGCGCGAGGGCAGGCTGTACGAGCTGCTGCGCGCCGACACCTTCGTCCTGATCACCCCGCCCGGAACTCCCCGACCCGCGGCGGAGCCGGGGCTCACCCACGCCTCCTGGCGCACCGCCGGACGCACCGCCTGCGTGCTCGTGCGCCCCGACGGTTACGTCGCCTGGTCCGCCCCCGCGCCCACTCCCGCCGAGGTCGACCGGGCCGTCGCGCGCTGGATCCTGCGACCCCTGAAGGAGTAGCGATCCCAGAAGGAGTAGCGGTCCATGAAGGAGTAGCGGCCTCAGAAGGAGTAGGAGTCACCGGTGTCGAGGGCGAGCACCGTGTGCTCGTCGTTGGCGTGGTTGCGGTCGTTCGCGCCGCCGTTCCACCAGGTGTCCACGCGCACCACCACTTCCGACGGCCGCTCCTTCAACCACAGCCGCAGCCCGATGTGGCGGCCCTGCCCGTGCGCGGGCAGGGCCCCCGTCTCGCACATCACCTCGCGCTGCCCGGCCCGGGCGCAGCCCTCCGCCAGCTCCTGGCCGTCGGCGAGGTCCGCGGACAACCGCAGCCGCAGGGTGGTGTTCGCGAGCGGGGCGGGACCCTCGTTCTCCGGGACCACCCAGACCGCGAGCCGCCCGGCGGACAGCTTCACCCGCCCGCGGTAGGACACGTCGGCCTCGGGCACCCGCACCGCGCCGACCCGCTCGGCCCCCACCCCGGCAGTCGGTGCCACCCGGGCCGGTGCCACCCCGGCCCGCGCGGCTCCCGTCTGGGCCGCGGCCCCGGCCAGGACCAGCCCGAGGGCCACCACGATTCGTACGACGCCACGGCACACCGCCACCGTCACCACCTCCACGCGCGGAGGCTAACGACCCCCACCCCCCACCGGTCGGACCATCACACGAACGAGGGCGCGCCCACCGCCATCTGCGAGGCCCCCGAGTACGCGACACAGCCCGCCCGCACCACAACCCACACGCACCACAACCCCCACACACCACAGCCCGCACGCACCGCCCCACGCCGGTCGCGTGCCAAGGTTGCCCCCATGCTGATCGTCCGCTCCGCGTCCCTGTTCGCCCTCGCCGCCGTCCTGGAGATCGGTGGCGCCTGGCTCGTCTGGCAGGGCGTGCGCGACCACAAGGGCTGGGTCTGGATCGGCGCCGGGGTCATCGCCCTCGGCCTCTACGGCTTCGTCGCCACGCTCCAGCCCGAGGGCGACTTCGCCCGGGTACTGGCCGCGTACGGCGGGGTCTTCGTGGCCGGATCCCTCGCCTGGGGCAGGGTCGCCGACGGCTACCGCCCCGACCGCTGGGACCTCGCCGGAGCCCTGGTCTGCCTGGCCGGGATGGCCCTGATCATGTACGCCCCGCGCGGCCGCTGAGCACCCCCGGGGTCCCGTCCGCATGCCTATGCTGGCCGGGTATCGATCACCCGAACGAGGAGCGCTCCCATGACCCCCCGCATCGCAGTCGTCACCGGGGCGAGCAGCGGAATCGGCGCGGCCACCGCACGGCAGCTCGCCGGCGCGGGCTACCACGTCGTGCTGACCGCCCGCCGCAAGGACCGCATCGAGCAGCTCGCCGCCGAGATCACCGCGGCCGGGCAGCTCGCCACCGCCCACGCCCTGGACGTGACCGACCGCGCCGCCGTCGACGCCTTCGCCGCGTTCCTGGAGCAGTTCCCCTCCGTCGACGTGCTGGTCAACAACGCGGGCGGGGCCATCGGCGCCGAGCCGGTCGCCACCGGCGACCCGGCCGACTGGCGCACGATGTACGAGGTCAACGTCATCGGCACGCTCCATGTCACCCAGGCCCTGCTCCCGGCCCTGACCGCCTCCGGCGACGGCACCGTCGTGGTCCTGTCCTCGACCGCCGGGCACTCGACGTACGAGGGCGGCGCGGGCTACGTCGCCGCGAAGAACGGCGCCCGCGTCCTGGCCGAGACCCTCCGCCTGGAGATCGTCGGCCAGCCGGTCCGCGTGATCGAGATCGCGCCGGGCATGGTCAAGACGGAGGAGTTCGCCACGACCCGCTTCCGCGGTGACGCGGACAAGGCGGCCAAGGTGTACGCGGGCGTCGCCGAGCCGCTGACCGCCGACGACGTGGCCGACACCATCACCTGGGCCGTGACCCGCCCCAGCCACGTCAACATCGACCTGCTGGTGGTCCGCCCGCGCGCCCAGGCCTCGAACACGAAGGTCCACCGCGACCTGTAACCAGCGCTCCGCGCGACCCCGACCCCGGCTCCCGGCCCCCGGCTACGCCAGCCCGGCGGCCTTGAGCTGGGGCAGGAGGGCCGCGGGCTTCAGGCCCGCGGCCTTCGCCGCGCCCAGCGCCCGCTCCAGGTCGGCCTCCAGCGTGGGCGTGAAGTGCAGCAGCACGATGTCCCCCGCCTGCAGCCGCGGGGTCGGCGGGGTCTGGCTCCAGGTGGTGAAGTCGTGGGTCCAGGTGATCAGCGCCTTCGCCCCGCACGCCTTCGCCGCGAGCCGCACGTCGTCGTTGACGGCTCCGTACGGCGGTCGCAGCAGCTGCGGTGCCCGCCCGAAGGTCCCCCGCAGCCGCTCCCGCGCCCCGCACACCTCCGCGTCCTTCCCGGCCGCGTCGAGCGTGGTCAGGTCCGGGTGGTTGACGGTGTGGTTCTCCACCGTGGCCCGGCCCTGCTCGATGAGGTCCGTGAAGTAGCCGGTGTCGTAGGACGTGGCCCCCGGCAACAGGAACAGGGACACCGGCACCCGCTTGTCGATCAGCGTCCGCGCGGCGGCGGGGTCGTGGTTCCAGCCGTCGTCGATGGTGATGAAGACGACCTTGTCGGTGGTCGGTACGTGCGAGACGACGGGCGGCAGCCCCACGCCCACGGCACCGGTCGACGCGGCGGCCCCGGCCGCGACCGGATCCCCTGACCCCGCCCCCGCCACGGCGGATCCGGCCACCCCGAAGGTGAGCGACAGCGAAGCGAACACACCGAGAACCACGCGAGATCTCCACATGGCGCACACCTTGGTCTAGACCAACTCCGACCGTCAACCCCCGTGCGGCAGACAACAGTTGGCCACGATCGACCCCCACATACGGAGGGACCCGGACCGTTTGAAACGGTCCGGGCCCCTCCACTCCCCCGAGCATGACGAACGGCCGACGATCAGCCCTTGACGCAGATGACCTGCTTGAGCTTGGCCACGACCGCGACGAGGTCGGTCTGCTGGTCGATGACCTGCTCGATCGACTTGTAGGCGCCCGGGATCTCGTCCACGACCCCGGAGTCCTTGCGGCACTCCACGCCCTTGGTCTGGTCCGCCAGGTCGCGCGCCGAGAACTTCTTCTTCGCCGCGGTCCGGCTCATCTTCCGGCCCGCGCCGTGCGAGGCCGAGTTGAAGGACTTCTCGTTGCCGAGGCCCTTCACGATGTACGAGCCGGTGCCCATCGAACCGGGGATGATCCCGAAGTCGCCGCTGCCCGCGCGGATCGCGCCCTTGCGCGTGACCAGCAGGTCCATGCCGTCGTAGCGCTCTTCGGACACGTAGTTGTGGTGACAGCTGATCTCGTGGTCGAAGGAGACCTTCGCCTTGCGGAACTCCTTGCGGACGACCTCCTTGAACAGGCTCATCATCACGGCGCGGTTGTACTTCGCGTACTCCTGCGCCCAGAAGAGGTCGTTGCGGTAGTCCTGCATCTGCGGGGTCGCCGCCAGGAACACCGCGAGGTCGCGGTCCACCAGGTCCTGGTTGTGCGCGAGCCCGCGGGCCACGCCCATGTGGTGTTCGGCCAGCTCGTTGCCGATGTTCCGGGAACCGGAGTGCAGCATCAGCCAGACCGCGCCCGTCTCGTCGAGGCAGAACTCGATGAAGTGGTTGCCGCCGCCGAGCGTGCCGAGCTGCTTCGCGGCGCGCTCGCGCCGGAACTTGACCTCGTCCGCGATGTAGTCGAAGCGCGACCAGAGGTCGTCGAAGCCGTCGGCCGCGAAGCCGTACAGCCGCGCCGGATCCACCGCCTCCTTGTGCAGGCCCGCCCCGACCGGGATCGCCTGCTCGATCTTCGACCGCAGCCGTGACAGGTCACCGGGCAGGTCGTTGGCCGTCAGCGAGGTGCGGACCGCCGACATGCCGCAGCCGATGTCCACGCCCACCGCCGCCGGGCAGACCGCGTCCTTCATGGCGATCACCGAACCGACGGTGGCGCCCTTGCCGTAGTGGACGTCCGGCATGACGGCCAGGCCCTTGATCCAGGGCAGGGTCGCGACGTTGTGCAGCTGTCGCATCGCGCTGTCCTCGACCGTGGACGGATCGGTCCACATCCGGATCGGGACCTTCGCCCCGGGCACCTCTACATACGACATAACGTCCTCAACACCCCGTTAACCACTGAAAAGTCTCAATACGCAAAAAGCCTCGCAACAGGGCCCAAAGACGACATGGGACCGGCGTCAGCACCAGCGTGTGCGATAGACATTGTGTCCACGCGCGGCCCAGCAGCGGCAACGCAATTTCCTGACCGAGGGCCCACCCAGAGCCTGTCGAAAGCCTGTCGAACGGAGTCAGACGACGTGCAGCGCAAAGCGGTACGGCAAGTCCTTCCGGGCATCCTGATGCTCACCGCGCTGATGGCCGGCTGCTCCGGCGGCACCGGGGCCGGGGCCACCAGCGACTCCAAAGCGGGCGGCGCCACGCCCGCCGCCGCACCGCCCGGGAAGTACCGCAGCCTGCCCTCGCCCTGCAAGGCGGTCGACGTGAAGCGGCTCAAGGCCATGCTCCCGGCCGCCGCCACGCTCACCTCGGAGCAGCGC
This sequence comes from Streptomyces sp. NPDC028419, assembly GCF_055565515.1. Taxonomy (NCBI): domain Bacteria; kingdom Bacillati; phylum Actinomycetota; class Actinomycetes; order Kitasatosporales; family Streptomycetaceae; genus Streptomyces; species Streptomyces sp. NPDC028419. Next base: position 332,017 of record NZ_JBVHUE010000004.1, read on the forward strand.
GACCAGCTCTACGCCGGGAGCGCGGACACCTCCTACGACGGCGACCGGCGCGTCGGCTGCCGCTGGAAGGCGCAGACCCCCGAGGAGACCCGGCTGCTGTCCGTCGGCTTCGAGCGGGTGGTCTCCTACGACCGCGCCGCCAGCAGCGACGACGACAAGGCGAAGCAGGTGTACGACCGCCGCCTGACCGACGCCCACCTGCCGGCCCCCGTACCGTCGACCAACCCGACCCCCGGCGCGACCACGAGCCCCGCCCCGGGCACGACACCCGCCCCCGGCCCGGACCCCGGCGCCGCGGCGGCGGGGTCCACCGCCCCCTCCACCGCCCCCTCCACCGCACCGTCGGCCCCGCCCGCGGGCGCCCCCGCCGGTTCGCCTGCCGCCGGTACGCCCGCCGGTACGCCCGCCCCCTCCGCCACGCCCACTCCCCCCGAGCTGGGCTCCCGCGTCCTGGAGGGGCTCGGGGACGCCGCCTTCGTCGAGGACCGGCTCAGCGCGGCGGGGTCCGCGGCCCAGTCGCGGACCGTGCGCATCGTCTTCCGCACCGCGAACGTCATCGTCACCGTCGAGTACAGCGTGCAGCCCGCGCTGCCCGGCGGGGTCCCCTCCAGCGCGGAAACGCAGGACGAAGCACATCAGTTGGCCGAGGCGCTGGTGGAGCGCTTCAACGACTGACCCGCCACCCGGCGAACGGCTGCGTGCCTGGTCAGCCGCCGATCGGCGGCTGACCGCAGGGCCCGCGGAGGGCTCCCGGAGACCTCCGGGACGCGCTCGCCGGCCCCCGGCGTGACCGTGAGCACAGCAGGGCGGACCCCGATCGGGCTACCGTTGCCCGGTTCCCCGCGCCCATAGACACACAAACGTACGAAGGAATCATGCACCGATCAGCCTCGCGCCTCACCCGCGTCATCGCCTGCGCAGCCGTCCCGGTGATCCTCGCCGTCTCCGGCTGCTCGTCCGACTCGGGCAAGAGCGCAGACACGGGCAAGAAGTCCGACTCGTCCGCTTCGTCCAAGTCGCCGAGCACGAAGCCGTCGTCCGCCCCCGAGAAGGCCGCGTACGCCACGCTGCCCGACCCGTGCAAGACGATCCAGGGCAAGACCATCGAGGCGCTCGTCCCGAAGGCCAAGGACAAGAACGGCAACGCCACCAAGTCGAACGACCTGACCAGCCGCGCCAGCTGCTCCTGGAACGGCCTGGACGAGAACGGCCTCAAGGGCTCGGACTACCGCTGGCTCGCGGTCTCCCTGGTCCGCTACGACTCGCACGAGTCCCTGGGCAGCGGCAACAAGCGCGCCGAGGAGCAGTACAACAAGCAGCTCCAGACGGCGAAGGCCGTCGAAGGCGCCCAGAACGTGAAGAACGACCCGGTGGGCGGCGTCGGCGACCAGGGCACCTCGGTCACCTACGCCACGAAGAAGGACGGCGCCGACTTCTTCAACACCACGGTCATCGTGCGCACGCAGAACGTCGTCGTCTCCCTCGACTACAACGGCGCCGCCTACGAGGGCGCCGCCGCTCCCGACCAGGCGAAGCTGCTGGAGAGCGCGATCGCCGCGATCCGCGAAGCCGTGAACTCGGTCTCCGCCGCCGGCGAGAAGCCGGCGTCCTCGGACGCGCCCTCCGAGTCGGCCTCCCCGTCCTCCTCGGCGTCCGCTTCGGCCGCCGCCTCCTGACCTGGCCGAAGGGGCGAACGGGGGTGCGGAGCAGGGGACATCGCGTCACCCGTACGCTGTGCCTGCCGTAGCTCGATAGTGGGAGGGGATCGCGGGTGGCCGCGATGCAGCTGACTCGTACGCACCGCATACTCATCGGCGTCGTCGTCGCCGGCGCCGTCGTCATCGCGGGGATCGGCTTCGCCGGTTCCTACGCAGCGGTGCGCGCGCTGGCGCTGCAGAAGGGGTTCGGCAGCTTCTCGCTGGTGTTCCCGATCGGCATCGACATGGGCATCTGCGTGCTGCTCGCGCTCGACCTGCTGCTGACGTGGATCCGCATCCCCTTCCCGCTGCTGCGCCAGACCGCGTGGCTGCTGACCGCCGCCACGATCGCCTTCAACGGCGCGGCAGCCTGGCCGGACCCGCTGGGCGTCGGCATGCACGCCGTCATCCCGATCCTCTTCGTGGTGACCGTCGAGGCGGCCCGGCACGCGGTGGGGCGGATCGCCGACATCACCGCGGACCGGCACATGGAGGGCGTGCGGATCACCCGCTGGCTGCTCTCGCCGATCCCCACCTTCAAGCTGTGGCGCCGGATGAAGCTGTGGGAGCTGCGCTCCTACGAGCAGGCGGTCGGCATGGAACAGGACCGGCTCATCTACCAGGCCCGCCTCCAGGCCCGCTACGGGCGCGCCTGGCGCCGCAAGGCGCCCGTCGAGGCCCTCATGCCGCTGCGCCTGGCCCGCATAGGCGTCCCGCTGTCCCAGACCGTCCCCGAGGGCCTGGCGGCCGCGGGCATCGAGCCCGCGCTGCTGCCCCCGGTCAGCGTCCCGGTCGCGGTCACGGACCCCGAGGCGGGACCGGCGGCCCTGGAGGCGCACCGGGCGCCCGCCGCACCGGGCGCGCAGGCCACGGCCGAACAGCAGGCCGTCCCCGGCCCGCGACTGCCCGGCCCCGTCGCCGTTCCCGGCACCGCCGCCGGCCCCGGGCACGCCCCGCCGGCCTTCGCGGTCGACCCGACGGCGATGCCCGCGGCCCACAACAGCGCCTGGTTCGCGGCGCCGCTGGCCCCGCAGGCCGCGTACGAGGGCGGCTACAACCCGCAGTACGTCGAGGGCCTGGAGCCCACCCCGGTCCTTCCCCCCACCGGCCCGGACGCCCAGGCACCGGACCCGGCGGACCCGCGGCCGGCCCCGCAGACCCAGACCCAGCCCCAGCCCCAGCCCCAGGCACCCGCGGCCAACCCGGCGCCGCAGGACGAGAGCCCGGTCGACGAGGTGAAGTTCGCCGAGGCGGCGTACGAGGTCTTCCGCACCTACGTCGACGAGCACGGCAACTGGCCGAGCCCGGAGCAGCTCGACATACACCTCTCCGACGGCCACGGCATCGTCCACCCGCGCAGCGCCACCACGCTCAAGCGGCTGATGCCCGAGCTGAAGCAGCGCTACCAGACCGACCTGGAGAACGAGCACATCGCGTAAGGCGGCACGCGGTACGGAGAAGGGCCCGCATCCCCCGATCGACCGGGGGACGCGGGCCCTTCTCCGTACGTACGGCGGATCAGACCGCGAGCAGCTTGCGCACCCGGTCCGCCCCGACCGCGAGCAGCAGCGTGGGCAGGCGCGGGCCGGTCTCCCGGGTCACCAGCAGCCGGTAGAGCAGCGCGAAGAACGTCCGCTGCGCGACCTTCAGCTCCGGCGTCGGCTTGGCGTCCGGCTCCAGGCCCGCCATCACCTTCGGCACGCCGTAGACGAGCGTGGTCAGGCCGTCGAGCGACCAGTGCGAGTCCAGGCCCTCCAGCAGCAGCCGCAGCGACTCCCGGCCCTCGTCGTCCAGCGAGCCGAGCAGCTCCGCGTCGGGCTCCTCGCGCACCAGCGTGCGCTGGTCGGCCGGGACCTGGGTGGTGATCCAGTTCTCGGCGCGGTCGAGGCGCGGGCGCACCTCGTCCAGCGAGCCCAGCGGGTGCGCCGGGTCGAGGTCGTTCAGGATCCGGACCGTCTGCTCGTCGTGCCCGCCCGTGATGTCCACGACCGAGGCGAGCGTGCGATACGGCAGCGGCCGCGGCGTGCGCGGCAGCTCACCGGCGGCGGTGCGCACGGCGCGCGCGTGCGAGGCGGCGTCGGCGGGCAGCACGCTGGCGTCGGCGACCTTGGACTCCAGCTTGTCCCACTCGTCGTAGAGCCGCTGGATCTCCTGGTCGAAGGCGATCTTGAAGGACTGGTTCGGCTTGCGGCGGGCGTACAGCCAGCGCAGCAGCTGCGGCTCCATGATCTTCAGCGCGTCGGCCGGGGTCGGGACCCCGCCCTTGCTGGAGGACATCTTCGCCATGCCGCTGATGCCGACGAAGGCGTACATCGGGCCGATCGGCTGCTCGCCGCCGAAGATGCCGACGATCTGCCCGCCGACCTGGAAGGAGGAGCCGGGCGAGGAGTGGTCGACGCCGGAGGGCTCGAAGATGACGCCCTCGAAGGCCCAGCGCATGGGCCAGTCGACCTTCCAGACCAGCTTGCCGCGGTTGAACTCGCTGAGCTTGACCGTCTCGGTGAACTCGTCCTCGGTGCAGACGTAGGTCAGCTCGGTGCTCTCGTCGTCGTAGGACGTCACCGTGGTGAAGTCCTTGCCGCACTCGGCGCAGTACGGCTTGTACGGGAAGTACTCCGTACCCTCCGCGCTGCCGTCGTCCTCGGCGGCGGCGCCCGAGCCCTCGGCGGCCTCCAGCTCGGCCTCGTCGACCTGCTTCTGCTGCGGCTTCTTGCCGCCCGGCTTCTGCTTGGTCCGGTACTGGTCGAGGATCGCGTCGATGTCGGCGCGGTGCTTCATCGCGAACAGCACCTGGTCGCGGTAGGTACCGGCGGTGTACTGCTCGGTCTGGCTGATCGGGTCGTACTCGACGCCCAGCTCGGCCAGCGCCTCGACCATGGCGGCCTTGAAGTGCTCGGACCAGTTCGGGTACGCGGAGCCCTCGGGCGCGGGCACGGCGGTCAGCGGGCGGCCGATGTGCTGGGCGTGGGACTCCTCGGTGACGCCGGGGATGCCCTTGGGCACCTTGCGGTACCGGTCGTAGTCGTCCCACGAGATCAGGTGGCGGACCTCGTGGCCCCGGCGGCGGATCTCGTCCGCGACCAGGTGCGGGGTCATGACCTCGCGGAGGTTGCCCAGGTGGATCGGGCCGGAGGGGGAGAGTCCGGACGCGACGACGATGGTTTTACCCGGGGCTCGGCGCTCCGCCTCGGCGATGACCTCGTCCGCGAAACGGGAGACCCAGTCGGTCTCTGTGCTGCTCGGGGCGCTCTGAGCCACGTCACGTCCTTCTATCTCGAATACCGGCTGCTGCCATTCTCCCAGACGGAACAGAGCGCTCCGAGGTTGTTTTCTCCCGTGAAACCGAAGGCGCCCGCGTGGGATACTCGGCCTTTGTCGGAACAACCAAGTGCACGCTCGCGCACGACCTCACAGGAACGGCAGCTCATGGCCTCGGTCCCTTCCCTCGCTTCCTCCGTCAACCAGCGCGTCGCCGACGCACTCGCCTCCGCCCTGCCGGACGCCGGTGCGAGCGACCCGCTGCTGCGACGAAGCGACCGGGCCGACTTCCAGGCCAACGGCATCCTGGCGCTCGCGAAGAAGGCCAAGGCCAATCCGCGCGAGCTCGCGACGACCGTGGTCGAGGGCATTCCCACCGGTGACCTGATCAAGGAGATCGAGGTCTCCGGCCCCGGCTTCCTCAACATCACCGTCACCGACCGCGCGATCGTCGAGACCCTGGCGGCCCGCGCCGCCGACGCGCGCCTGGGCGTGCCGCTCTCGCCGACCGCGGGCACCACGGTCATCGACTACGCCCAGCCGAACGTGGCCAAGGAGATGCACGTCGGCCACCTGCGGTCCGCCGTGATCGGCGCCGCGATGGTCGAGATCCTGGAGTTCACCGGCGAGAGCGTGGTCCGGCGCCACCACATCGGCGACTGGGGCACGCAGTTCGGCATGCTCATCCAGTACCTGATCGAGCACCCGCACGAGCTGGACCACGACGCCGCGGCCGGCGGCGCGGAGGTCTCCGGCGAGGAGGCGATGTCCAACCTCAACCGCCTCTACAAGGCCTCGCGCGCCCTCTTCGACTCCGACGAGGAGTTCAAGACCCGCGCCCGCGCCCGGGTCGTGGACCTCCAGGCGGGCGAGCCGGAGACGCTGGCCCTGTGGCAGCGGTTCGTCGACGAGTCGAAGATCTACTTCTACTCCGTCTTCAACAAGCTGGACATGGACATCCAGGACCCCGACGTCGTCGGCGAGTCCGGTTACAACGACATGCTGGTGGAGACCTGCCGCCTGCTGGAGGAGTCGGGCGTCGCCGTCCGCTCCAACGGCGCGCTGTGCGTCTTCTTCGAGGACGTCAAGGGCCCGGACGGCAACCCGACCCCGCTGATCGTCCAGAAGTCCGACGGCGGCTTCGGCTACGCCGCGACCGACCTGTCCGCGATCCGCGACCGGGTGGGCAACCTCAAGGCCACGACCCTGCTGTACGTCGTGGACGCGCGCCAGTCCCTGCACTTCAAGATGGTCTTCGAGACGGCCCGCCGCGCCGGCTGGCTGGACGAGGACACCAAGGCCGTCCAGCTCGCCTTCGGCACCGTCCTCGGCAAGGACGGCAAGCCGTTCAAGACCCGTGAGGGCGAGACCGTCCGGCTGGTGGACCTCCTCGACGAGGCCGTCGAGCGGGCGACCGCGGTCGTGCGCGAGAAGGCCGAGAAGGTCGGCCTGACCGAGGCCGAGATCGTCGAGAACGGCCAGTACGTCGGCATCGGCGCGGTGAAGTACGCGGACCTGTCCACCTCCGCCGCGCGCGACTACAAGTTCGACCTGGACCAGATGGTCTCGCTCAACGGCGACACCTCCGTCTACCTCCAGTACGCGTACGCCCGCATCCGCTCCATCCTGCGCAAGGCGGGCGACCGCTCCCCGCTGGCCCACCCGGAGCTGGAGCTGGCCCCGGCCGAGCGCGCGCTGGGCCTGCACCTGGACGGGTTCGGCGAGCTGATCGAGGAGGCCGCCACCGAGTACGCCCCGCACAAGGTGGCCGCGTACCTCTACCAGCTGTCCTCCCTGTTCAGCACGTTCTACGAGCAGTGCCCGGTCATCAAGCCCGAGCCGGAGCTCGCCGTCGGCGAGAACCGCCTCTTCCTGGCCGACCTGACCGCCTCCACCCTCGCCAAGGGCATGTCCCTCCTCGGCATCCGCACCCCCGAGAAGCTCTGACGCGACAACGGGTCGGCTCCGGGGCGACCCGGATCCGACCCACGTCGGCCCCGCCTCCGCACCGGAGGCGGGGCCGTCGGCCGTTTCCGGACCTGTGGTGAAACGGCCGAATTCCTGCTCCTGTGTCCCGGATTCCACTGAAAGCCTGCGGGCGTCCATCCGGATCGACCACACGGAGTCCGCATGAACCGAGCTCGCATCCGCCCCGCCTTATGGGTGGCCGCCACCGTCCTGGCCCTGGTCCCGGCCGGTCTGGGCGCCGCGACGGCACAGGCCGCCCCGGCGGCGCCGCCGTCGGCGTCCGTCGCCGCCCCGGCCGCCGCGAACGTCACCGTCCCGCAGACCGTCATCTACGGCACCGCCGGCCTGAACCGCGGCGAAGCCTGGTACTCGCCCGACCGGCGGACCATGCTGATCCAGCAGTACGACGGGCACGTGGTGCTGTACCGCGACAACGTCGCGATCTGGACGGCCGTCGGCAGCTACGGCTACGGCAACACCTTCTACATGCAGGCCGACGGCAACCTCGTCTCCTACGACGCCGCCATGCGCCCGCTGTGGAACAGCGCGACCGACCACCACCCGGGCGCCTACCTGGCGATCCAGGACGGCGGCAACCTGGTGGTCTACAGCGGGTCCACCGCGCTGTGGTGGTCGAACTACCGGCCCGGCGGCCCCACCGACCCGACCGACCCCGGCGAGTGCCACCCGCGCCCGAACCACCTCTGCCCGTAAGCAGCCACCAGCGGCTCCGCGCAGCGCGCCGCCCCCCGCCGCACCCGGGGGGCGGGGGCTCCCGGACCGGGCGATGCGCGCGTCGCAGGTGACGAGCGGCACCTGGAACCCCTCGGCCAGGGCCACGCTGGTGGCGTCGTACGCGGAGAGGTTCGCGTACAGCTCGCGCACCCGAGGAAGCACGGGAAGGTGCTCCATCCGCCGGACGGGCAGGGCCGCGAAGTCGTCCCAGGCCGCGTCCAGCTGACGGGCGGAGAGCTTTCCTCCCCGGTGGCGGCCGAGCAGCGCCTGCGTCACCTCCACGTCGAGCAGGTAGGGGGCGGCGAGCCGCTCCCCGACCACCCGCTCGCGCACCGCCTCGCCCACCGGACCCGCGTCCGCGACCAGCATGACGACGGCGCTCGCGTCGATCACGATCATTCGCGCCGCCGTCCGGCCTCGACGTCGCCGATCCTGCAAGCCGCCAGCGGGCCACCCCTACGATCACCCGTACGGCCCGGTTCGAACGGCACGGGACGGGTATGGACCGCCCGTCCATCCCCGAGCAGTCCCCACCCGGAGGCATCCGTGCCCGACATGAGCGGCCCCTACAAGCCCGGCACCCCGTGTTGGATCGACCTGATGGTCCCCGACCAGCAGGCCGCCCTCGACTTCTACTGCGACCTCTTCGGCTGGCAGGGCGAGGTCGGCCCGGCCGAGCAGGGCGGGTATTCCGTCTGCACCCTCAAGGGCAAGCCCGTCGCCGGCATCATGAAGGCGTCGAACCCCGACGGCACCGTCCCCGACCCGATGCCGCCGACCGTCTGGACGACGTACCTGTCCACCGACAACATCGACGGCACCCTCAAGTCCATCGGCGACAGCGGCGGCACGGTCATGATGGGCCCGATGGACGTCATGGACCTCGGCCGGATGGCGGTCATCGCCGACCCGACGGGCGCGGTCGTCGGCCTGTGGCAGCCCGGCACCTTCGACGGCGCGGGCATCGTCAACGAGCACGGCGCGCTCATCTGGAACGAGCTGGTCACCCCCGACCTCGCGGCCGCGTCGGCGTTCTACTCGTCCGTCCTGCCCGTCACCACGGCCCGCTCCGACATGCCGGGGGCCGACGGGTACGTCGAGTTCAAGGTCGACGACCGCGCGGTCGGCGGGATGATGGACCTGTCCTCGCTCCCGCCGGGCGTCCCCCCGCACTGGCAGGCGTACTTCCACGTCGACAACGTGGACGAGGTCCAGGCCGCCGCGGTCCGCGCCGGCGGCAGCGTCCTCGCCCCCGCCTTCGACATGGCCGCGGGCCGCATGGCCGTCCTCGCCGACCCCCAGGGCGGCGCCTTCTCGGTCATCACGGCGTCGATGCCGCAGTAGTCCGAGCCCGCGGTTCAGTGGTTGAGCGGGTAGGAGTGCCGGCCGGTCGCCTCATCGATCTCCGCGTGCGCCTTCTGCAGCAGCTGGGACGCGATGTCCATCAGCGCCCGCGCTCCCGCGATCTCCTCTCCGACCCTCAGCTGTTCCGGGTCGGAGGGGTGTCGCATGGCGTAGCCGCGCCCCTTCACCTCCGAGCCGTCGGCCAGCCGGAGCAGCGCCGCCGCGTTGGTGCGGTGGCCGTCCTCGGTGAATTCCAGTTCCACATGCCATCCGGCGAGCGTGGACATGACGCACCACCTCCAGGGCTCTGTCCCTCCAGCGTGCGCCCCGCCCCGCCCTAGAGCCAGTCGAAGCGGGCCGCGGCCGCCCTTCGCCAGCGCTCCACCACCCGCGGCGGGGGCCGCTCCGGCGGCGGCCCCGGCAGGCAGGCCCGCAGCCACGGCACGTCGAGGTGGGTGTCCTCCAGCCGCACGCCGTCCGTGGCGACCTCCTCCACCGAGCGGTCCCGCCCGTAGGCCGCGATCCGCAGCCCCGAGAGCCCCGCCCGCGGCCAGACGGCGGCCGCCACCACCAGCCGCCCGCCACCGGGCCCGGGGGGGGGGGGGGGGGGGGGGGGGGGGGGGGGGGGGGGCCAAGCGCATAAACAGCCACCGCGTTCGCGGCCC
>NZ_JBVHUE010000004.1:341689-346213 GCF_055565515.1 Streptomyces sp. NPDC028419
ACGTCCCCCCCCCCCCCCCCCCCCCCCCCCCCCCCCCCCCCCCCCCCCCCCCCCCCCAACCCCACCCCCCCCCCCCCCCCCCCCCCCCCCCCCCCCCCCCCCGGCCCCCCCCCCCCGACCCCCGTCGGCGGCCACGGACCGGCCGACTCCCTTACGTACACGGCGCATTCGGCGCCCAACCGGGCCAGGTACCCGGCCAGCTCCGCCGACCCGCCCTCGTCCGGGAACCAGCCCAACGCCTCCACCTTCGGCGCCCGGAAGGCCCATATTCGGCGCTGGAGCGCGTCGTGCAGCCGCATGGTGGCGCACGCCCGGCGGAAGGCGTGCCACTGGACGCGTTCCAGGTACTCGAAGGGTTCCGGCGCGGGGGCGGACTCGTCACCGGTCATGCGTCCAAGTGTGGCCCGCGCCGGACCCGTTGAGAAAGCGAGATCCGGCGGAAGGAGCCGCTCAGCGCGCCTCGCGCAGCCAGCCCGCGACCTCGGTCGCCCAGTAGGTCAAGATCGTGTCGGCGCCCGCCCGCTTGATGCCGGTCAGCGTCTCCAGGATGGCCCGGTCGCGCTCGATCCAGCCCTTCTCGGCCGCCGCCTCGACCATCGCGAACTCGCCGCTGATCTGGTACGCCGCGACCGGCACGTCCACCGCCTGCGCGACCCGGTACAGGATGTCCAGGTACGGCCCCGCGGGCTTCACCATGACCATGTCGGCGCCCTCTTCGAGGTCGAGCGCCAGCTCGCGCATCGACTCGCGGGAGTTCGCCGGGTCCTGCTGGTACGTCTTGCGGTCGCCCTGGAGCGAGGAGCCGACGGCCTCGCGGAAGGGACCGTAGAAGGCGGAGGTGTACTTCGCCGTGTAGGCCAGGATCGCGACGTCCTCGTGACCCGTCTCGTCCAGCGCGTCGCGGACCACCCCGACCTGACCGTCCATCATGCCGCTGGGGCCCACCACGTGGACGCCCGCGTCGGCCTGGACCTGCGCCATCTCCGCGTACCGCTCCAGCGTCGCGTCGTTGTCGACCCGACCGTGCGCGTCGAGCACCCCGCAGTGACCGTGGTCGGTGAACTCGTCGAGACAGAGGTCCGACATGATCACCAGGTCGTCGCCGACCTCGGCCTTCACGTCGCGGATCGCGAGCTGGAGGATGCCGTCCGGCTCGGTGCCGGCGGTGCCGAGCGCGTCCTTGTTCTCGTCCGCGGGGACGCCGAAGAGCATGATGCCCGCGACGCCCGCCTCCACGGCCTCCGCGGCGGCCTTGCGCAGCGTGTCCCGGGTGTGCTGGAACACGCCCGGCATCGCGGAGATCGCGACGGGCTCGCTGATGCCCTCCCGGACGAAGGCCGGCAGGATCAGGTCCGAGGGGTGCAGCCGGTTCTCCGCGACCATCCGCCGCATGGCGGGGGTGCTGCGCAGCCTGCGGGGCCGCGAGCCGGGGAAGGATCCGTACGCGCTCATCTTCAGTCGCCTCTTCGAGCATCGACAGCAGTCGCCACCCAGCCTAGGGGGTCCCGGCCCGCGTCCTCCCCGAGCCCGAACTCGCACCACACCACCTTCCCCGGCACCCGCACCCCGACCCCCCACCGGTCCGCGACCGCCGCCACGAGCAGCAGCCCGCGCCCGCCCTCGGCCACCGGATCCCGGTCCGCCACGCGAGGCCGCCCACCGCCGCTGTCGTGCACCTCGAACCGGACGGAGCCCCCGCACCGCAGCAGCCGCAACCGGTACCCCCGCCCGGCCGGGACGCCGTGCAGCAGCGCGTTGGTCGCCAGCTCGCTCACACAGAGCAACATCTCGTCCTGGCGGTGCGTGACACCCCACGCGTGCAATGTGACACGGGCGAACTCCCTGGCAGAGCGCACGGTTTGGCGGCTGCGGGGGTAGACCCGCTCACGCAGCACGGCGACGTCCATTTCCACGTTCACGAGGCGATGGTCGCGGTGTGTGACTAGCGTGGAGGAGTCGAGCAACCCGTACTCCTTCATGAGTACGGGTTGGTACCGGTATCTCTCGGGCTCGGGCGGGGAGTTCACAGTCATGCCACCACGCAAGAGGCCACGGCCCAACGAGACGGCGATGAAGATGGTCGGCGCCTTGGTCGCCACCGCGCGCATCGCCAAGGGAATGACCCAAAGCGCCTTCGCGGACGCACTGCACATCGACGTCGAGACCGTCGCCTCGATCGAGCAGGGCAGGCGTGCACTGATGCCCAACGTGGCCGAGAAGATGGACCGCGCCCTCGGCCTACCGGGCCTCCTCACGGTCGCCGCGAACCGCCTCCCGGAGGTAGATATGGTCCCGGCCTGGGCGGAGGAGTACATGGAACGGGAGCGTGAGGCCCTTGCCCTGTCCTGGTACGACACGCTCACGGTCCCCGGCCTGCTCCAGACCGAGGACTACGCCCGCGCGGTCCTCGGCTGCCGCGTCCCCTTCGTCGGCGAGGAGAAGATAGAGCTACAGACCGCCCACCGGATCCAGCGCCAGCGGATCCTGGACCGGCCGGTCCCGCCGACCCTCAGCTTCATCATCTGGGAGGCGCCCCTCCGGGACCGCATCGGCGGCGTCGAGGTGTATCGGGAGCAGCTGCGGCACCTACTCGCCTGCGCCGACCGCCCCACCGTTTCCCTCCAGGTCCTGCCCCTCGGCATCACCGCTCACGCGGGCCTCAACGGCCCGTTCACCCTGCTGGAGACACCCGAGTTCCAGCACCTCGCCTACTCCGAAACGCAGCGCGGCAGCTTCCTCGTGCGCGACCCGAACGAGGTCAGCATCCTCACTCAGAAATATGCGATGCTGCGGTCACAGGCCCTCAACTTCACGGAGACGAAGGCCCTGTTGGACCGGCTGCTAGGAGAGACATGAACACCCCCCTGACGTGGTTCAAGTCCAGCTACAGCGCGAGCGAAGGCGGCCAGTGCGTCGAGGTCGCCGTCGCCTGGCGAAAGTCCTCCTACAGCGGCGACGAAGGCGGCCAGTGCGTCGAGGTCGCCACCTGCTCTTGCACCGACACCGTCCACGTCAGGGACTCCAAGCTCACCGACGGCCCCACCCTGGCCGTCAGCCCCGCGACCTGGGCCGACCTCACTCGCTGGGTCGCTGCCTGACCTTCCAGCGCCACAGCCCGTCGGCCCGGTGGTCGTGCTCGAACTCCGGGCCCAGCGGGCCCACCCGCTCGTACGCCTGCGGGGTGCGCGGGTCGTCCCGCCGCGCCAGCCCGTAGGCACCCTCCAGGCGCAGCAGCTGGTCCTCCTCCTCGAGCAGGGCCAGCAGCGCCCGCGTGACCGCTTCCGTGTCGTGGTGCGGCCCCGCCGCCATCGCCCCGGCGGCGGCCCGGCGCACGGCGTGCTCGGGGTCGCCCAGCAGCCCGAGGAGCACCTCCCGGGTGCCGGCCGTCGACTCCCGCGCGTGGCCCAGGACACCGGCCGCCGCACACCGCGTCTCCGCGTCCGGATCACCCGCCAGGACGTGCAGGGCCGTCCGGGCCACCGGCGCCAGCGGGACCCCGTGCCGGTGCACGCAGTGCGGCACCTCTCGGCGCACCCGGGGGTCGGGATGGCCCGCGTGCGGCAGGGCCGCAGCCTCGGTGTCCGGGTCCACTTCGCCCGCCAAGGCGTCCAGGAGCGCGGCCAGCACGCCCCCGTCGGGTTCTGCGGCCGTCCAGGCGAACAGCACCCGGCGCTCCTGCGCGTAGCCCTCCTCCGTGGAGGAGACCGCGCCGAGGACCACGTACCGGTCCAGGGTCTCCAAGTAGTCGATCACGAAGCGCCGGTGGCCGGGCGACGGGTGCTCCCGGAAGGCCATCACCTCGTCCCGGCTCCGCGCCAGGGGCCCCAGCACCACCGCGTCCCGGGACTGCGCCCACACCGCGTGACACTTGTCCGGGTACCGGGCCGCCCGGTCGATCAGCTCCTCCAGCGGCGTCGCGATGCCGAACGCCCGCTCCAGCGCCGTCAGCACGCCCACGTGCCCGTCCCGCACCGTCGAACCACCGAGGGAGAGTTCCTCGATGTCGGTCCAGTCCTCCTCGACGGCGCGCACGGCCAGCGGCCCCCGCGCCCCCGTCAGCCGCCGCAGCTCCGCCTCGGCGCCCGCCCGCGACCACCGGCGGGCCGCCGCCAGCAGCCGCTCCCGCTCCGGCTCCGGCCACCGCTCCCGCGGATCGGCGTACAGCAGCGCCCACACCAGCGCCGGGGAGCCGCCCTCGACGGCCCGCAGCAGCGGGGTCGTCCCGTCGGGCAGCACCCGGCACGGATCCGCCCCGGCGCCCACCAGCGCACCGGCCGCCTCGTGGTCGTACGCCGCCACCGCCGCGATCAGCTCATCCATGGCCTGAGCATGCCACTGGGGCCCGGGGGGGGACCACGTCCCGGACCCAATGGGGGGAGGCCCACCCCCGGCCGTCCTCCGCCCCCCCGCCCCCTCCCCGCGTTTTCCGCGCCAGGCCCGGGGTGATGTCCATCCGGTCGGGGGACGCGAACCCGTTTGCCCAGTGGGGGGCGAAGGGACCCCGGGCCAGGCTAGGAACAAGCG
>NZ_JBVHUE010000004.1:346223-355935 GCF_055565515.1 Streptomyces sp. NPDC028419
CCTGCCCCTTTTCCTCTTGTTGTCTTCCCCCCCCCCCCCCCCCCCCCCCCCCCCCCCCCCCCCCACCCCCCACCCCCCCCCCCCCCCCCCCCCCCCCCCGGGCCCCAGTGGGGGAAGCTCAACCTCAGGTCGTACGACGCCTACGCGCCCCCGGCCGGCGTTCGCTCGGCCGGCACACGACCTCGCCGGCCTCCTTGGCCGCGTCACGGCGCGCCGCGCCGTACTCGGCCAGCGCCTCCGCCAGCTTCGAGACGCTCGGCTCGGGCGACAGGACGTCGACCCGCAGGCCGTGCTCCTCCGCCGTCTTCGCGGTCGCCGGGCCGATGCAGGCGATGACGGTCACGTTGTGCGGCTTGCCGGCGATGCCGACCAGGTTGCGCACGGTGCTCGACGAGGTGAAGAGCACCGCGTCGAAGCCGCCGCCCTTGATCGCCTCGCGGGTGTCCGCCGGCGGCGGCGACGCGCGCACGGTCCGGTAGGCCGTGACGTCGTCGACCTCCCAGCCCAGCTCTATCAGGCCGGCGACCAGCGTCTCGGTCGCGATGTCGGCGCGCGGCAGGAAGACGCGGTCGATCGGGTCGAAGACCGGGTCGTAGGGCGGCCAGTCCTCCAGCAGGCCCGCGGCCGACTGCTCACCGCTCGGCACCAGGTCCGGCTTCACGCCGAACTCGACCAGCGCGGCGGCGGTCTGCTCGCCCACCGCGGCGACCTTGATGCCCGCGAAGGCGCGCGCGTCGAGCCCGTACTCCTCGAACTTCTCCCGCACCGCCTTCACCGCGTTGACGCTCGTGAAGGCGATCCACTCGTAGCGGCCCGTCACCAGGCCCTTGACCGCGCGCTCCATCTGCTGCGGGGTGCGCGGCGGCTCCACGGCGATGGTCGGCACCTCGTGCGGCACCGCGCCGTAGGAACGCAGCTGGTCGGAGAGCGAGGCGGCCTGCTCCTTCGTCCGCGGGACGAGCACGCGCCAGCCGAACAGCGGCTTCGACTCGAACCAGGCCATCTCCTCGCGCCGCGCGGCGGCGCCGTGCTCGCCGACCACGGCTATGACCGGCCGGGAGCCCTCGGGCGAGGGGAGCACCTTGCCCTGCTTGAACACCTGGGCGATGGTGCCCAGGGTCGCGGTCCAGGTCCGCTGGCGGGTCGTCGTACCGCCCACGGTGACCGTCAGCTCGGTGTCGGGCTTGCGCCCGGCGCTCACCAGCTCGGCGGCGGCGGCCGCGACGGTCTCCAGGGTCGCGGAGACCACGACCGTGCCGTCGCTGGAGCCGACCTCGCTCCAACAGCGCGACGAGGCGTTCTTCGCGTCGACGAAGCGCACGTCCGCACCGGACGCGCCGCGCAGCGGCACACCGGCGTAGGCGGGCACGCCGACCGCGTTCGCGACGCCCGGCACGACCTCGAAGGTGATGCCCTCGTTGATGCAGGCCAGCATCTCCTCGGCGGCGTTCCCGTCGAGGCCGGGGTCGCCCGCGACCGCACGGACGACCCGCCTGCCGGAGCGCGCGGCCTCCATGACAATATTGGCCGCATCCCGGATCACCGGGACCCCGGCGGCCGCCGACTTCTCGTCGGCGACCGTCAGTTGAGGCGTGTCGACACCCGTGCGCGCATGCGTACGGACGACTTCCAACACCTCCGGCTCAGCGACCAGAACGTCGGCCGCCGCGAGGGCCTCGACCGCGCGCAGGGTCAACAGACCCGGGTCGCCCGGACCGGCACCGAGGAAGATGACCTGTCCGTGCGCGGGAACGGCCGCGAAGGCGGGAGTGGTGGGACGTGAGGGGTTCACAGGGATCGCTCCCCCATCAGACCGGCCGCGCCCTTGGCCAGCATCTCGTCCGCGAGTTCGCGGCCGAGCGCCACTGCCTCTTCGTACGAGTGGGGGACGGGTCCGGTGGTGGACAGCTGCACCAGCGTCGAGCCGTCGAGCGTTCCGACGACGCCGCGCAGGCGCATTTCATTGACAGTCTGCCCGTCGGCCAGCAGGTCGGCGAGCGCGCCCACGGGGGCGCTGCAGCCGGCCTCCAGGGCGGCGAGCAGGGAACGCTCGGCGGTGACGGCGGCCCGCGTGTACGGGTCGTCGAGCTCACCGAGCGCGGCGATGAGGTCCGCGTTGGACGCGAGGCACTCGACCGCGAGGGCCCCCTGGCCGGGGGCGGGCAGGACGTTGTCGACCGACAGGAGCTCGGTCGCCTCGTCGCCGCGCCCGATCCGGTTGAGCCCGGCGGCGGCCAGGACCACCGCGTCGAGCTCGCCACCGCGCACGAAGCCGATGCGGGTGTCGACGTTGCCGCGGATCGGGACGGTCTCGATGACCTTGCCCAGCGCGCGGGCGTAGTGGTTCAGCTGGGCCATGCGGCGCGGCGAACCGGTACCGATGCGCGCACCGTCGGGCAGCTGCTCGAAGGTCAGGCCGTCGCGCGCCACGAGCGCGTCGCGCGCGTCCTCGCGCTGCGGCATCGCGGCGATCACCAGCTCGTCGGGCTGCGCGGTCGGCAGGTCCTTGAGCGAGTGCACGGCGAAGTCGACGTCGCCCCGCAGCAGCGCGTCGCGCAGCGCGGTGACGAACACACCGGTCCCGCCGATCTGCGCGAGCAGTTCCTTGGAGACGTCGCCGTACGTCGTGATCTCCACGAGTTCGACGGGCCGGCCGGTGACGGCACGGACCGCTTCGGCGACGTGTCCCGACTGGGACATGGCCAGTTTGCTGCGCCGTGTCCCAAGCCGCAGCGGCTGGTCGGGACGTGAGTTCATGATGCCCGTCCTGGGTCGTCGTCGTTCTTCGGATCGGCCGCGTCAGCCCGGCTGACGGATGCCACCGTCTGCGGGTCGAGGTCGAAGAGTTCGCGCAGCGCCTCCGCGTACCCGGCGCCGCCGGGCTCGCTCGCGAGCTGCTTGACGCGCACGGTCGGCGCGTGGAGGAGCTTGTCGACGACGCGGCGCACGGTCTGGGTCACTTCGGCCCGCTGCCGCTCGTCGAGATCGGGTACCCGGCCGTCGAGCCGCGCCACTTCCATGGCCACCACTTCGGCGGCCATCGCGCGCAGGGCGACGACGGTGGGGGTGATGTGCGCCGCGCGCTGGGCGGCGCCGAAGGCGGCCACCTCGTCCGCGACGATCGTGCGCACGGCGTCCACGTCGGCGGCCATCGGCGCGTCGGCGGAGGCTTCGGCGAGCGACTCGATGTCGACGAGGCGCACCCCGGGGATCCGGTGCACGGCGGCGTCGATGTCGCGGGGCATCGCCAGGTCGAGGAGCGCGAGGCGTACGTCGGCCCGCGCGTCCAGGGCCCGCCCGGTGCGGCGCGGCTGGCGCTGCGCGGCGGCCTCGCCCTGGTCGGCCCAGGTGCCGTGGAGTTCGAGCGCGGTCGCGTCGACCCCGGTGAGCGCGGACCGCCCGTCGGCACTGCGCGCGGGATCCGCGGCGAGCGCGTCGAGCCCGACGGGACACCCGTCCGTCTCGGCGACGGCAGCGGCGGTCAGGGTCCGAGCGGCCCCGGCATCAGCCAGCCGCCGCCCCCCTTCGGCAGCGGCAACGAGCCGCGCGACGACCTCGGCGTTCCGGAGCCCGGCGGGGGCGGAATCCAGCCCCGCCGGCGATTGAGGCGCGGGGTCCGGGGCAGAGCCCCGGGAGCCCGGCACGGCTCCCGCCTCGGCCACATCCAGCCCGGCCGGAGCCAAACCCAGCCCCGCCGGCGTGTGAGGCGCGGGGTCCGGGGCGGAGCCCCGGGAGTCCCGCAGGACACCCCCGGCCTCGGCCTCGGCCTTGGCCAGCGCGGCCACCACGTCGTCCCCGGTCAGCACGAGCCCGGTCGCCCCGGTACAGGACACGACCACGTCGACTCGTGTCAGCTCCTCGGCCACGTCGGCCATGGACACGACCCGCGCGACAGAGCCACCGCCCCGCAGGATCTCCACCAGCCGCTCGGCCCGCGCAGCGGTCCGGTTCGCGACGGCGATCTCCGCCACCCCGACCCGCGCCAGCGTCGCCGCGGCCAGCGAGGACATCGACCCGGCACCGATCA
Organism: Streptomyces sp. NPDC028419; assembly: GCF_055565515.1. Classification (NCBI taxonomy): domain Bacteria; kingdom Bacillati; phylum Actinomycetota; class Actinomycetes; order Kitasatosporales; family Streptomycetaceae; genus Streptomyces; species Streptomyces sp. NPDC028419. The sequence continues at coordinate 350,251 of NZ_JBVHUE010000004.1, forward strand.
CCAGCGCCCGCTTGCCCACGGCCCACTCGGCCACCGGCACCCGCACGGCCAGCTGCTCCAGCCCGAAGGTGACGAGCGACTGCCCGGCCCGGTCGATGCCGGTCTCCGAGTGCGCCCGCTTGCCGACCCGCAGGGCCTGCTGGAAGAGGTCGTTGATCAGCCGGCCCGCGGTGTGCAGTTCCTGCCCCAGCGCGAGCGCGTCCTTGATCTGCCCGAGGATCTGCCCCTCGCCGACGACCATCGAGTCCAGCCCGCACGCCACCGAGAAGAGGTGGTGGACGGCCCGGTCCTCGTAGTGCACGTAGAGATAGGGGGTGAGCTCCTCCAGCGCGACACCGCTGTGCTGCGCCAGGAGCGTGGACAGCTCGGCGACACCGGCGTGGAACTTGTCCACGTCGGCGTACAGCTCGATCCGGTTGCACGTGGCGAGCACGGCCGCCTCGGTCGCCGGTTCGGCGGCCAGGGTGTCGTGCAGCAGCTTCGCCTTGGCGTCGGTGGAGAGCGAGGCCCGCTCCAGCACGCTGACGGGCGCGCTGCGGTGGCTCAGCCCTACGACGAGCAGACTCATGCCGGCATCACCGCCGGTACGTCGCCCTCCGGGCCGCTCTTGCGCGTCGGGGCGGCGGAAGCGGCCGGGGCACGGGTGGCGGCCGGCTGCGGCGGGGCGGGCACGACGCCCTCGTCGGCCGCCGCGGCCGCGGCGGCGCCCTCGCCGGCCTTGCGCTGCTCGTGGAAGGCGAGGATCTGCAGCTCGATCGAGAGGTCGACCTTGCGCACGTCCACGCCCTCCGGCACCGACAACACGGTCGGCGCGAAGTTCAGGATGGAGGTCACGCCGGCCGCGATCAGCCGCTCGCTGACCTGCTGGGCGGCGCCCGCCGGGGTCGCGATGACCCCGATGGAGACGCCGTTCTCCGAGATGATCTTCTCCAGCTCGTCGGTGTGCTGGACCGGCATGCCCGCGACCGGCTTCCCGGCCATGGCCGGGTCGGCGTCGATGAGCGCGGCCACGCGGAAGCCGCGCGAGGCGAAGCCGCCGTAGTTGGCGAGGGCGGCGCCGAGGTTACCGATGCCGACGATGACGACCGGCCAGTCCTGGGTCAGCCCGAGCTCGCGGGAGATCTGGTAGACGAGGTACTCCACGTCGTACCCGACGCCGCGGGTGCCGTAGGAGCCCAGGTAGGAGAAGTCCTTGCGGAGCTTCGCGGAGTTGACTCCGGCGGCGGCCGCCAGTTCCTCGGAGGACACCGTGGGTACCGAGCGCTCGGAGAGCGCCGTGAGGGCGCGCAAGTACAGCGGAAGCCGGGCGACAGTGGCCTCGGGAATACCTCGGCTGCGGGTCGCCGGTCGGTGAGTTCGGCCAGTTGCCACGATGCTCCTGCGGGATGAGCGGGGCTGCAGGTGGCCTCTTGTCCCAGGACCACCCCGTCGGAAGCAGGCTATGTCTTTGTGAACGCGTGCACAAAGATAGTGTCCAATTTGTCCGAGCAAAGTGACCGGGGTCACGCGCCCCGGGCACCTCGACGCGGAACCACCGCCGCGCCGAACCCGTTCAAATCCCGAAGGGGGCAAAACCGTACACATCCCTCATCGATACGCCCCCGAGACCCCATAAATCGCCCACGATGGTAACCGGCGGAGGGGTCAGCCCCCCAATGCCCGACGGAGCCGGTCAGGGTTCACCCTCCAGAAGGTGTGCTGTTCGCCATCGATCAGAACCACCGGAATTTGCTCCCAGTACAAGCGGTACAGCTCCTCGTCCCGCGAGATGTCCTTCTTCTCCCATTGCGCACCGGTGTCGGCGCACACTTTCTCGATCACTTCCTGGGCGTCGTCACAGAGATGGCACCCGGGCTTACCGATCAAGGTGACCATCCGCTCTGCCGGACTCTTCTTTTCCTTGCGGCGCAGCAAAGGGCTCATGCACCCATTGTTCACGCCCTGGAATCCGGCGGGTTCGGGAAGTTCCGAACACAGTGGCTATGCTCGCGTCATGGCCGCTCTGGGATGGCTCACCCCCCGTAGGCGCTCCGCCACCGCGCGGAGCGTGCTCGCCGGCGAGGCTTCTGCCGAGGCCGCCCGCAAGACCGCGCTGGCCGAGGATCCGGCCGCGATCGGCTTCTCCCTGGACTCCGTGGACCCGCAGGAGACCGGGGCCCCCGAGGTTGCGGAGCCCGTCGAGCCCGAGTTCCCGGTCGCCGGCGACGAGCTGGCCGCCGCCTTCTTCGACCTCGACAACACCGTCATGCAGGGCGCCGCGATCTTCCACTTCGGCCGCGGCCTCTACAAGCGCGAGTTCTTCCGCCGCCGCGAGCTGGCCCGCTTCGCCTGGCAGCAGGCATGGTTCCGGCTCGCCGGGGTCGAGGACCCCGAGCACATGCAGGACGCCCGCGACAGCGCCCTGTCCATCGTCAAGGGCCACCGGGTCTCCGAGCTGATGTCGATCGGCGAGGAGATCTACGACGAGTACATGGCGGAGCGGATCTGGCCGGGCACGCGCGCCCTGGCCCAGGCGCACCTCGACGCGGGCCAGAAGGTGTGGCTCGTCACGGCCGCCCCGGTCGAGACGGCCACGATCATCGCCCGCCGGCTCGGCCTGACCGGAGCGCTCGGCACCGTCGCCGAATCCGTGGACGGCATCTACACCGGACGCCTCGTGGGCGAGCCGCTGCACGGACCCGCCAAGGCCGAGGCCGTGCGCGCGCTGGCCGCCGCCGAGGGCCTCGACCTCGCGCACTGCGCCGCGTACAGCGACTCGCACAACGACATTCCGATGCTGTCGCTGGTCGGACATCCGTATGCGATCAATCCCGATACAAAACTGCGCAAGCATGCCCGGGCGCACGACTGGCGACTGCGCGACTATCGCACCGGCCGCAAGGCCGTGAAGGTCGGCGTCCCGGCGGCCGCCGGGGTCGGCGCGATCGCGGGCGGCGCGGCCGCCGCGATCGCCCTGCACCGCCGCCGCAAGTAGCCCTCAGCGGCCCCTCCTGCGGCAACCACGGGCGTCCCGCCCGTCCGACACGCCCCGCGCGCCCGACTCCCGGGCCCGCGACGGGCATTCCTCCCGTCTACCCGCGCCCCGGGCGCGGCATTCCGGCATGCCCGACTCGGTCGCGAGCAGCCCTGGAAGCCACCATTCCGCGTGCAGAAGTGATCAATAACTGATCACCGAGTGCGACTGAATATGCCCTGGACACGCAACAGAAGCGACGGAACCGGTGATTTGAGCAACTAGGTGTAGCGCTGCCTGTACGAAGCGTTATTCTCCTCAAACGCATGCCACCGCCCATTCGTCGCCACGACGAGTGAACGGTCCCGCACTGCACGTGATGGAAGCTCTGCCTCTGGGAGTCTCGTGTACCCACCTGTCGGGGTTGACGCCTCGGGCCTGGCTACGCTGCGCGCAACGGTCTTCGACCACCTGCGTGGCTTCGTCCCCACCGCGTACGCCGTCCCCGTTTTCGCCGCCTCGGTCCCCGCCGGCCTCGGCCCCGTAGGTCCTTGCTATGCCCTGACGGATGGCGGAGCGACCGTGGGCAGACGCGGCCGCGCGGGCGCCGGATCAACCGGATCAAGCAGTGGCACCGGTACGACCACACCGACCGCCCGCCGTCCCACCGCGGACAGCGACAGCGCCCGGATGATGGACCTGGTCGAGCGCGCCCAGGCCGGTGAGGCCGATGCCTTCGGTCGGCTGTACGACCAGTACAGCGACACCGTCTACCGCTACATCTATTACCGCGTCGGCGGCAAGGCGACCGCGGAGGACCTCACCAGTGAGACCTTCCTGCGCGCGCTGCGCCGCATCTCCACCTTCACCTGGCAGGGCCGCGACTTCGGCGCCTGGCTCGTGACGATCGCGCGCAACCTGGTGGCGGACCACTTCAAGTCCAGCCGCTTCCGCCTCGAAGTCACGACCGGCGAGATGCTGGACGCCAACGAGGTGGAGCGCAGCCCCGAGGACTCCGTCCTGGAGTCCCTCTCCAACGCGGCGCTGCTGGAGGCCGTGCGCAAGCTCAATCCCCAACAGCAGGAGTGCGTGACCCTGCGCTTCCTGCAGGGCCTCTCGGTCGCCGAGACGGCCCGGGTGATGGGGAAGAACGAGGGCGCGATCAAAACCCTGCAGTACCGGGCGGTCCGGACCCTGGCCCGACTCCTCCCGGACGACGCCCGCTGACCATGACGCTGTGGTCCGATCATCCTTCGTCCGTAACCCAAGTGCCGCGTCGCTCGTTGTGCGGAATGCAGGCTCCCTGTGGACATGCCCTGCCCGAAGGCGATCACCCGAAAGGGTGGATCCGCTCAAGGAAGGCAACCTTCCGGACACCCCGGGGAGTCGATCGTCATGACGAGAGGAGGTGCCGCCAGTGATCGCGAACGTTTCTCCGCACCGGCGGGCGAACGCCTTCGCCCAGGCCCTGGAGGATCGGACCCCGTCCGAACCCTCGGAACCGGAGCCGGCGGCCGAGCAGTCCGAGGCACCTGCCGAACCTGCCGACTGCGACCGGTTGTTGGCCCTGGCGAGCGCGCTCGGCGAAATGCCACGCCCGCAGATGGACGCCGACGTCAAAGTGGTGCAACGAGCGCAGCTCGTGGCCGCCATGGAGACCATGGTGATGGAGGAGAGGTCGGGGGGCGGTGCCGCCTCGGACCCTCAGGTGCCCGAACAGCGGACCGGTCGCGGCGCCCACCGGGCGACCTCGCTCCGGAAATTGCGGCCCCGCTCCCGCTGGTCCAAGGGCATCGCAGCGGGCGGCCTCACGGTCGGTGTGGCCGCGGGAGCCTTCAGTGGGGTGGCCGCTGCCAGCACCGACGCCCTGCCCGGTGACTCCCTCTACCCGGTCAAACTGGGCATGGAGGACATCAAGCTGGGCATGGCCGACGACGATTCGGACCGGGGCGAGCTCTATCTCGACCAGGCCTCGAACCGCCTGTCGGAGGCCCGTCGGCTGATGGAGCGCGGCAGGTCGCCGGGCTCGCTGGACCACGAGGTGCTGGGCGAGATCCGCCGAGCCCTCGCGGGCATGAAGCACGACGCGGAGGAGGGCCACCGGCTCCTCCAGTCGGCCCACGAACGGGACGGCTCGCTCGGTCCGATCCAGACCCTGTCGTCCTTCTCCCGCTCCCACCGCGACGCGTGGGGCAGGCTCCGCGAGAAGCTCCCGGTCCAGCTCACGGACGTGGGAGAACAGGTCACGTCGGTCTTCCAGGCCATAGACGATGACGTCGAGCCGTACCAGGGGCTGCTGCCCAAGCCGCCGGAGCAGAGTCGCGGACCGGGCTCGTCCGGCACCCCGGCGAAGCCCGGCACCAGCGGCAAGCAGCACTCCGCGCCCCCGGCCACGGGCACCGGCCCGTCCGGTGGCTCCACGGCTCCCGCGCCGTCTCCCTCGGGCTCCCCGTCCGCGGGCACCGGCGGCCTCATCGGCGGCGCCGACGGCCTGCTCAACCCGCCGGGGGCGGGCGGCGACCAGCTGCCACCGGTCGCGCCGGAGATCCCGCGCCCGGAGATCACCCTCCCGCCCCTGCTCCCGGGCCTGCTGCCGGGCCTGGGCATCAAGGGGGAGAACGCCGACTGACGCGGAACGCCGCAGCGGGGGGGGGGGGGGGGGGGGGGGGGGGGGGGGGGGGGGGGGGGGGGGGGGGGGGGGGGGGGGGGGGGGGGGGGGGGGGGGGGGGGGG